>CAYXDS010000253.1:0-3669 GCA_964463805.1 uncultured Elusimicrobia bacterium
TGTCCATGCTGATCGGCCTCAAACAGGAACTCGACGGCCTAAAAATGTCGTTGTAGTTGTATGCGCAATTGCATAATTGCACAACATCCGTTAAATTGGTAAGGTTTGCCTGTGATCCTGAATTTCTCAGATCAGCCAACGGCAGATATCTTCCACGGAGAGGAAACGAAGGCAGCTCGAACATTTCCAAAAGAAATTTGGAATGTCGCGCGTCGGAAGCTCGACTTGCTGAATGCGGCCCATACCATTAGAGATTTGTCTGTGCCACCGGGTAACAAGTTAGAAAAACTTAAAGGAAGGTTGGCGTCTTTTTACAGTATCCGAGTAAACGATCAATTTCGAATCATTTTTCAATGGAAAGAAGGTAACGTAAGTAACGTCAAGATAATCGATTACCACTAAGCCATCAACTTCCCAGGGAGGGGAACAACATGGTGCCTAAACATCGCAAGCCGACTCATCCAGGTGAAATTCTATTAAAGGAATTTCTTGAGCCGTTGAATCTAAGCCAAGTGGAATTGGCAGCAAAAATTCATGTACCTATACAACGCATTAACACGCTTGTTAATGGCAAACGCGGCATGACCGCAGAAACAGCCATTCTTATCAGCCGCGTATTAAAGACTACACCAGAGTTTTGGCTTAACTTGCAAACAGCATATGATCTATATGAGGCTAAAATCTATCTGGATCGGGCGGCATAATTAAGATTTTATAACTATAGTTGCCGGAATGCATGTTCGAAAGAAATGGCTGGATTTAAGTTCGCGACGGGATGGATTTTGGATGTTTCGCCGGTCGCCGAGGGAATGTGCGTTTGGATGGTGGATGCGGAGGGGAACGCGCGGTCTTATGTCGATCCATGGCGGCCGCATTTTTATTTGCGCGCGCGGCCCGGCGCCGAGGACGAACTTCACCGGCGGCTTCGCACGTTTCACACGCCGATCAGCGTCGAGCTGACCGAAAAACAGGATTTCTTTTTGCGTGAGACGCGCACGGTCGTTCGCGTCGAGATCGGCAATCCGCTTTTGTTCGCATCCGTCGTCAACCAATTCCGAACGTTGCCGTCGTTCGAGCTGTTCGATGCGGATATGCCGCTCGGCCAAACGTATTTTTACGAGCGCCAATTGTTTCCGCTGGCCAAATGCGAATTTGAAACAGATGGATCCAATGTGATTCATACGTGGCACCTGAACGATTCGCCGACGGAATTGCTCTACGAGTTGCCACCGTTGCGTTATGCGCATCTCGAAATCGAATCGCCGACCGGCTCCGATGTTTGGGTGAATCCCGCGCATCGACGTCGCGGCCGTTATATTTTGACGTTAGGAGACACGCCCGGATCCGGCTCCGCTTATTCGATGGACGCGTCCGAAGAGGATTTGATCCATAGTTTGAATCGCCACGTAAGCGATTGGGACCCGGATATTCTGCTCACTGAAGGCGGTGACGATTGTTTGCTGCCGCGTCTGCAATTCCATTCGCGACGCGTGGGCGTTCCGCTGCTGTTGTCGCGCGGCACGGATGCCGCCGATGTGAAACGAACGGCGTCCCGCAGTTTCATGACGTATGGCCGAATGGCGTATCAAGCAGGCTCTCGTACGTTGTTCGGGCGGCTGCATATTGACCGCAAGAACAGTTTCACTGTTGGAAATTCCGGATTGGACGGTTTGTTTGAAATCGCGCGTATGGCGAAAATCCCAATTCAACGTGCCGCCCGCTGCACGATCGGCACGAGTTTAAGTTCGATGCAGCACGAGTGGGCGGTGAAGCACGACGTGCTCGTGCCGCTTGATAAAGGACAGACCGAAGATTTTCGTTCGGGCGACGAGTTCATCTCGGCCGACCGCGGCGGGCTCGTGTATGAACCCGAGATCGGTTTTCATGAAGACGTGATCGAATTCGATTTCGCGTCGATGTATCCGGAAATCATGATCCGCAACAACGTGACGCCCGAAGCGGTGAACTGCGCATGTTGCGCGGATAACAAAGTGCCCGGCATCCATCATCATCTGTGTCGCAAGCGCGGCATGGTGCCGGACGTGCTCGCGCCGATCGTGGAGAAGCGCGGTATCTATAAAAAGATGATCAAGGCCGGGCATCCACAATCGAAAGCGCTGAAATCTCGCTACGACGCGTTCAAGTGGGCGCTCGTCACATGTTTCGGTTATCTCGGGTTTCGCAACGCGCGTTTTGGAAAAATCGAAGCGCACGAATGCGTGAACGCGTACGGCCGCGAAGCGTTGCTGCGCGCGAAAGACGCGGCTGAGGATGAAGGATTTCATTTCATTCATGCGATCGTCGATTCATTGTGGTTGAAAAAAGACGGCGCGACCGACGACGACGTCGAACGGTTGCGGTTGAAAATCGAAGCGGTCACCGGTTTACCGATGGGTTTGGAAGGTCGCTACAAGTGGATACGCTTCTGCGAATCGAAACAGAAAAAGAATGTGGGCGTGCCGAACCGTTATTTCGGCGTTTTTACCGACAACAAGCAAAAGTTCCGCGGCATTGAATTGCGTCGCCGCGATACGCCGCTGTTGATTAAGTCACTGCAACAGCGCATGTTGGACCGCATGGCCGACGCGCGCGATTTAAGCGAGTTGGATCGGCTGAAACCGGAGTTGGAAGCGATTCTTGAAGAATATCTCGAACGTTTGCGCTGCGGGCATGTGACGCCCGAAGATCTCGCGATCTCACGCCAACTGCGTCAGCGGCCCGAGGAGTATATGCACGACACGCTGCCGGCGCTGGCCGCGAAGAAAATGGCCGCGTCAGGCATCGCGCTGCATCCGGGCGAAACGATTTCGTACGTGGTGTGCGAAGAGAAGGACAAGGTGAAGGATTGGCGCGTGATGCCGCTCGCGCTGATTGAGGACGCGTTCGAATACGATGAAAAATATTACCGGCGTTTACTGACGATGGCCGCGCGCACGTTCATTTGAGGCGCGCAATTTCCAAACCATGGTCAAATATTGACTCATCACGGCGCCGCTCAGCTTGCTGTAACCTTGCGTACGGTCTTTGAACACGAACGGAACTTCGGCGATTTTGTCAGGCCGGCTTTTGCAATAAATCTCGAGCAAAATTTTATAGCCCTGCGGTTCAAGCCGGTCGCGGCACGACTCGTACAACGATCGTTGCAGCACGAAGTAGCCGCTCATCGGGTCCGACAGCGGCAAATCGAGCAGCAATTTCGCGATCCACGTGGCGCCGCTGCTGGTCATCCGTCGATACCACGGCCAGCTTGTCGCTCCGCCGCCTTTGATGCGCCGCGAACCGATCGCGAGCACGGCGCCGTCGCGAATCTTTTGAATCAATTGCGGCAAAATCTTTTCATCGTGCGAAAGATCGGCGTCCATCACGCCGATGATCGCGCCCTGCGACAGATCAAATCCTTTGATCACGGCTGAGCTCAAGCCGCGTTCGCCAATGCGCCGGTGGCCGATGGCCCACGGATTTTTCTCCGAAAATTCTTGGACGCGTTTCCACGTCTGATCGGGGGAATCATCATCGACGACAATGATTTCGTGGGAAATCGGTCCCAGCGACGCATGGACAACCTGCAACAACGGCACGATGTTTTCGGCCTCGTTGTAAGTGGGAATGATCAGTGAAAATTCAGGTCGATTCATTTATAATCCCAAGCATGTTACATTACACGGCCTG
>CAYXDS010000254.1:0-3623 GCA_964463805.1 uncultured Elusimicrobia bacterium
CAAGCTGATCCGGCGTTCCTCTCCGAATTACAACAACATCGACGAACGCGCCGCGCGCGACGCGTTCATGGGTGACGGACGCCCAGAAAATTCGAACGCATTTTCGCTGTCTTATTTCCAACGATTCGAACACGAGTTGAAGTTGTATGTGCAGCGATATGCGGGCGCTGCATTAAACTCGGCGGATCATGCGCGCCTCCGGCGAGCGTTCGAATTTATCGACGATTATTACTACGTACACAATCATGCGGGAGCGTCGTTGATTGCAGCTACGCTTCGCGATCAAGCGTCCCGCGACGCGGCCGTGCGCGAAGCGGCGGCCGTTCTTTGGCGAAAAACCGTTTCAGGCATCAGTTACCCGTGGGGCGCGACTTATGATGATGCACGAACGTTCACGAAGTTACATCCGACCAAGAAAGACATCCAGGATCTTTCCGACGAACTGACGGCGGCCGGCATCGAAATCATACGCGCGATCTATACGCGTAAGATTTCATTGGAAACGAAAGCAATGCTTTTGAAAATGGTCGCTTTGAATTTGGGGCGCTTGCGCTCACCGCCATCGCCGAAGGGCGCCATCATCAACGCGGTTGTCGATGAAAACCAACAAATGGTGAAGCAGAGCTGTTATCTGCTCGTGAAGGCGTTGACCGAGATCGAAGACGTGCGCGTGGTCTCGATGATCAATGACGTTCTTTTCGACGTACGTGTGCCGAATCTACCGGATCGAATCAAACTCGCGAATGGCGGCACGATCAATCCATGGGAAGATATTCGCGCGCGCGTGACCGCGGCCATCGAGACACGCGATGCTCGTCTGTTGCGAAAATTGCCGCCGAACACGCGCGAACACGGTGCCGTTCGCGAGCGCTTGGTGCAGATCATCGAGGCAGCGGCGCGACATGGTTTCATCGATCAAGCGTTCGTTCTCAAAATCATCAATATGAATCTGTCGCCGGGACTCAATGGAGATTTGCAACCCGCCTTAAAAATCGCGCCGCGCGTACCGCGCTCGCAAGATAAAACCCGCCCAGCCGAACCATTCTGGCCCGACCGTTACGAAGTGCCGAACATCCGCACCGTTCGGGTGAAACCGTCGCTGGGAATGGCGTTGCCCTTCGTTCTTTCGTCGATGGATGATTTGATGTCGGCCGATGGAACACCGGTCACCAAAGAATCGTTGCTCGCGTGGCTCGTTCATGTGGCGCGCAAGCAGACGCGTATAAAACCGGCCGCCGACGAAATCGAAGCGCATGTTTTCATCACGATTCCGATCGAGGGACGCGATTGGGAGGAAGTCGGCATGCCGGTGCCGATCATCGGCGGACGTCTCGAAGGGAAAGACGGAGAGTTGCTAAGCGACGAACAAATGGAACAACAAGCGGGGCTCCGCCGCGTGTTAACTGCAGACGGTCAACCGTTGATCGTGCGTATGAAGATGCACGAACACCACACGCGCAAATATTACATCGAACAACCATTCACGTATTGGCATCGACCGGGACGTTTGCCGCGAGCGTTCTTCGGCTATTTGGATGACGGCTCTTTGGGAACAGGTGTAAACGGAGAGCGGATCATTCACGCGTCGCTTGGTTGGTTCAAAGGAATCGGCTATCCGTTCGATGTCTCGAAACAATGGGAACAGGTGGCGATACCCACAGTTAAAAATTTCGATAAGTCCGCGATTCGGATTCTTGCGTTGATGTTGGGCCGAGATTTAAACGCCGCTCGTCTTGCGGAAATCGGGCGACAGGTGGAGTCGTTCCTCGGATTCTTAGACGAAGCGAAACCAGACGAACTGGTGACGATGAGGGCTATCTTAAGATTGCCCGTGGGATCGTTCGAGTTTGGTTTCAAATCGTTTAAAGGCCAGCCCCGCATCCAAATTTTCGTTCTCAATCCGATCCGAACCCGGACCCCGCGACTTTCTCCTCATTTGAGGTTCGACATCGCCAATCCGGTGGGGCGCGGTGCGTCGATTTACGGTGACGGCGAGCACGCGCAACGGATCGAGCACGCTCTGTTGTCGAACGACGGAGAACTCGGTGGGCTTTCGCTGCTCGACGTGTCGCTGCCTTACCACGTCGTCGATCCGGAAGAGTCGCTTCAATTGGGCGTTCAGTTTGGCGTCGAAACGGCGCCGGATCCCGGTGAAGATGTATTGCGCCGTTTGGTCGAAACCGTGCTGGGAACGCCGATGCTCGCATCAGTCCGCAGCAGCATGGCGGCAGGTGTTCCCGATATTTACCGTGCGGCGTGGATATTGGCGAGAAACATTCGGGCCATCATCGGCGCCGGCATCAGTTTCCCGGCGGGAATATGCGACCACCTTGGAAAAGATTTGCGCGGATCGTTCCGCATGGAAGATTTGGCTGAGAAATCATTCGATAACGGCGAACGCCAACGCGTAACGATCGAACGGTTGATTGAAATTCTGATCTACGCATGGTTCGGCAAGTCAAAACTGAACGCGGACAAATTACGACAGTTCATCGTGTATTTCATGGAGCAAGTATTAGCGGGACGTCCGGGTCGCCGCAGCTTCGGGACGTTTGCGGATACCTTGATCCAAGACATGGCGCAGCTGCAACCGAGTTTTGAAGGAATTTACGATTCGATCGATCCGGCATTGAGACAATATTCGCGTCGCGATTTCGTGATCGACGGCTGGGTCAAGCATCTCAGCATTCGTATCTCCAATGAGATCCGGAATAAACGCGCGGCGTTCGTGAAGTCGCCGACCGGCGACGCGCGCGCGCGAATCAGCGGCCTATTCTTCAGTGTTGCGTTGCTGACCGCTTCTGCCTGGGAATGGCTGGCGGGGCCGTTGGTGTCGGGCGTTGCAATGGCCGGTTTAAATTCGGTTCATTTACTGATAGGTCTTTTGATTGTCGGCGTTCTCTACAACGCGGGCTACATGATCTGGCCGTTCGGCCTGAAGAAAATATTGTGGCCGACGCAGCGCGATCGCGTTGTTGAACAAACCGGACGCACCGTGCGTGTGCTGCGGACCGGCGGTACGATTGAAATGATCAACGACGGCGTGCGCAAACTCGACGGCGTGGTCGGAAGGCTGGCCGCCACTCGGCCGGAAGTGTTGAGCGTGGAAAAATTGGCGGATCTCATTGATTCGAGCAACATGGGTCCGAAGCAATGGGCGTTGATCATTGTTCGGCTGAAGAAGATGATCAACGATGGCGCACGCGAGATCGTCGTCACCACGGGAACCGACACCGCCGAGCATTTGGGGCTCGTGTTGTCATTGGCGCTTGGCAATGACGTGCGCCGTCATCATGTGCGCATCGTTCTGACGGCGGCTGCGATTCCGTCGAACGAAACGAATTCCGACGCCGAAGAGAATTTCGCGAACGCGTGCATCGTAGCGGCCGACAAACAGATCAAACCCGGCGTGTATTTCGTGTTCGGCACGCAAGTCGCGCCGGCGGCCGCGATCCGGAAAATGGTCGGCAGCACGCCGATCGATAAAGTCGCGCAGAAACGCGCCGATGAGTTTTCTCATTTCGACATCGGATTGCCGCCGGAGAAACCGGTCAATTTTGAATGGCAAGCGAGCGGCATTCCGGCGTTCGGCGAAGTCGAGTTGATCGTGTCCGATGCGAACA
>CAYXDS010000255.1:0-3593 GCA_964463805.1 uncultured Elusimicrobia bacterium
CTTTGTGGTCGCCGGTGAAAGCGCCGGATCGAAGCTGGCCAAAGCCGAAAAACTCGGCGTAAAAGTGCTGACCGAAGACGCTTTTATGACGATGATTAATAAAGTATCGTCGACGACCTAATTTTTTCGGAGGAAACCATGTCCCTCATTAAACGCGCGCTTTTATCCGTCACCGACAAAAACGGCGTCGTTGATTTAGCCCATCGATTGAACGATCTTGGAGCTGAAATCATATCGACCGGCGGTACCGCCAGCATTCTGCGTCAAGCCGAGATCAACGTCACCGAAGTATCTCAATTAACCGGATTTCCAGAGATTCTGGATGGGCGAGTGAAAACGCTGCATCCGAAAGTTTTCGGCGGCCTTCTGGGATTGCCGGACAAACCCGAGCATGCGAACGCGATGGAAACGCACGGCATCGTGCCGTTCGATCTGATCGCCGTAAATCTTTATCCGTTCGAAAAGGTCATCCAAGGCAAATCGCTCGATGATGATGAGCTGATCGAGTACGTGGACATCGGTGGCGTCGCGTTACTGCGTGCGGCCGCGAAAAACTACAAGAACGTACTCGTGTTGTGCGATCCGGACGATTACGGCGCCGTGCTGCAGGAAATTCAGAGCGCGGGCGGAGTTACCGAAGAACTACGCCGCAAACTGGCCGTCAAAGCGTTTGCGCATACGGCCCATTACGATTCAGTGATTTCTTCTCACCTGAAGACGCGTTGGGAAATCAAAGATAAATTTTCCGAAGAATTCACGATCGGCCTGCGAAAACTGAAGACGTTGCGTTACGGCGAGAACCCGCATCAGGAAGCGGCCGTGTATCGCGAATCGGGCACACCGGCATGGGGTGTCGTGTCAGCGAATGTTTTGCAAGGCAAAGAAATTTCGTTTAACAACTATTTGGATTGCGAAGCGGCTTGGCAAGTGGCGCTGAGTTTCACCGAACCTGTTTGCGTGATCATTAAACACAACAACCCCTGCGGCGTGGCCACTGCGAAGACGCCAGCCGAAGCCTATCGTTGGGCGCTCATGTGCGATCCCGTGAGCGCCTTTGGTGGCATCATCGGATTCAATCGCGCTGTCGACCGTGAAACGGCCGAAGAAGTGAGCAAGCTGTTTGTCGAGTGCGTGATCGCACCGAGCTTCCATCCGGAAGCGATTGAAATTTTCAAAGCGAAGAAGAACGTGCGGTTGCTGGAACAACCGACGTTGTTGTCGGCGCCCTATCAGTTGGACGTGCGCCGGATCTCCGGCGGCTATTTGGTGCAAGACATCGACATGCTGTCGGGCGCCGAATTCAAAGTGGTGACGAAACGCCAACCGTCCGAAACCGAACGCGCGTCACTCGATTTCGCTTGGCGCATCGCGAAGCATGTGAAATCGAATGCGATCGTGCTCTCACGCGGCCGGCAGACGGTCGGTATCGGCGCCGGTCAAATGTCGCGCATTGATTCGATCAAGATTGCGTCAATCAAAATGAAACAAGCGAAACTTGATGTAGGGGAATCGTTGGTGATGGCGTCCGACGCGTTTTTCCCGTTCCGCGACGTGGTCGATGAAGCGGCGAAGATCGGAGTGACCGCGATCATTCAACCCGGCGGATCCATACGCGATAACGAATCCATCCAAGCCGCAGATGAACACGGAATGACGATGGTGTTCACGGGGACAAGACACTTTAAACATTAAAAATTCATTTGGATTTGGAGCTTGGTGATTTGTCATTTGAGCTTAATTTGGAGTTTTTAAATTAAGCACCAATCACCAATGACAAAGCACCAAATCCAAATGAATGATCAAAAGAAAAATGAACAAAAATATCAGACAAGCCTATCTCGATTTCTTCAAAAGCAAGGGACACACCATCGTTCCCTCCGATTCGCTCGTTCCTTCGAGCGATCCGACATTGCTGTTCACTTCTGCCGGCATGGTGCAATTCAAAGCGCACTTCTTGCAGCAAATCCCGTTGACGTTCACGCGCGCGGCGTCGAGCCAACGCTGCTTGCGCACGACTGATATCGAATCGGTCGGCCTCACCGCCCGCCATCTCACGTTCTTTGAAATGCTCGGTAACTTCTCGTTCGGCGACTATTTCAAAGAGGACGCGATCTCTTGGGCTTGGGAATTTCTCACGAAGACCATGGCGCTCGATAAAGAACGGTTGTGGATTTCGGTTTACAAAGACGACGATGAAGCGGAGAACATTTGGAAGAAACTCGTTCCGGCGAACCGCATCGTCCGTTTAGGCGAAAAAGATAATTTTTGGACGATGGGACCGACCGGTCCTTGCGGTCCATGCTCCGAAATTTATTGGGACCGCGAAGAGAAGCGGGATGGAAAGGGATTTGATGAATCGGACCGGTTCATGGAAGTTTGGAACAACGTGTTCACACAATTTGATCGCCAAGCCGATGGTAAACTATTGCCTCTGCCGAAGAAGAATATCGATACCGGCATGGGGCTTGAGAGACTTGCCTCCGTTGTAGAAAAGGCCTCTACCAATTTCGACACATCGTTGTTGAAGCCGCTCGTCAATTTCGCTGAAGGTACGTTTAAATACAAATACGGCACCGACCCGAAGAAAGATATCTCGATGCGAATCATTGCCGACCATCTGAGGGCGGTTACGTTCTTGTTTTATGACGGGATCCTGCCGTCCAATGAAGGCCGCGGCTATGTTTTGCGGCGTTTATTGCGCCGTGCGACGCGCCAAGGAACGTTGTTTGGCAAAAAAGAACCGTTCCTGTTCAGCGGTGTGCCGGTTGTGGCTGATCTCATGAAGGAAACCGCGTCCGACCTCGTTTCGCGTAAGGACAACATCGCGCTGTTGATCCGCCAAGAAGAAGAACGGTTCCATGAAACGTTGGAAACCGGACTTCAGAAATTTAAAGACCTCGCTCAATCCAGCAAAGGGAAAACGATGTCCGGTAAAGACGCGTTCATGCTGTACGGAACCTATGGATTCCCGGTCGAAGTCACGAAAGAAATGCTGGCCGAGCAAGGAATGACGCTCGATGAAGCCGGATTCAAAGCGGCCGAACAAGAAGCGCGCGAGATCGCACGGGAAGGATGGAAAGGATCTGGCGCGAAAGACGTGACCGTCTACAACGAATTGAAAAAGAAAATCGGCACGAGCGCGTTTCGCGGATACGATACGCTGTCGGTCAAAACCGCCGTGCGGGCGGTGCTGAACAATGGGACCGAGATTATCGCGTCCGAAACGCCTTTTTATCCGGAAGGCGGCGGACAAGTAGGGGACAAGGGGTGGATTAAATCCGCCTCCGGTGAAATTCTCGCCGAAATCATCGACACTCAAAAGCCGGTCGCCGATCTCATCGTTCACATTGTGAAACCCAAGAAACAAATTAAAGAAGGCGAGACCGTCGAATTTTTGGTCGACAAAGAACACCGAGATCCGACGCGACGCCATCACACGGCTACGCATTTGTTGCATGCGGCGTTGCGCAAAGTTTTGGGCACGACCGTCACTCAAGCGGGGTCACTCGTGGCGCCGGATCGTTTGCGGTTCGACTACACGCACAACAAACCGCTGACGCCCGAACAAATCCGCGAAATCGAAGACATCGTGA
>CAYXDS010000256.1:0-3557 GCA_964463805.1 uncultured Elusimicrobia bacterium
GCGGGGGCCCAGACACTTCAGGTGTCTGGATTCCCGCCTTCGCGGGAAAGACGGCTTAAAGACTCTCCTTTAGTTTCGACAATTGATTAAGCGCTTCGAGCGGTGTCATCGATTCCACGCTCAAGTTGCGAAGCGCCTCGACAACCGGATGCTCGCTGAACAACTCGAGCTGTTTAGAAGTTTTCATCGTCGACGCGGTGTTCGTCAGCCGATGATCGCCGGATTCGAGCTGCTTCAAAATTTCGCGCGCGCGCGTGATGCACGCGTCGGGCAAACCGGCCATCTCGGCGACATGAATACCGTACGACCGATCGGCCGCGCCCGGCAAAATCTGATAAAGAAAAACCACTTGGCGACGGCCGTCCGAACCGGGCCATTCCTTCGCGGTCGCATGCGCGTTGAACACGCCGGGCAACCGGCCTTCGAGTTGCGTGAGTTCGAAATAATGCGTGGCGAACAACGTGCGCGGCCCACGGGCCGACAAATGCTCGATGACGGCCCACGCGATCGACACGCCGTCGTAGGTGGACGTGCCGCGGCCGACTTCGTCGAGAATCAACAAGCTGCGCGACGTGGCGTTTTCCAGCAACGTGGCGACTTCCTGCATCTCGACCATAAACGTGGATTGTCCTTGCGCGAGACGGTCCGACGCTCCGATGCGCGTGAAAATTTTATCGACGACGCCGATCAACGCGCTCTCGGCCGGCACGAACGAGCCCATCTGAGCGAGAATCACGATCAACGCGTTCTGCCGAAGATAGGTGGATTTACCGGCCATGTTCGGGCCGGTGATCACGGCGATTTTTTTCGTGTCGGCGCCGAGTGACACGTCGTTCGGAATAAATCGGTCGCGGCCGATCTGGTTCGCGATGATCGGATGACGACCGCCCACGATTGAGAGTTCGTTTGATTCGGTAACGGTCGGTCGCACGAACGCGTGCTCGACCGCCACTTCGGCCAACGCGGCCACCGCGTCAACGCAAGCCACGCATTCGGCGATATCGGCGAGCGACGGCCCGAACGCGGCCACTTGATGAACGAGCTCCGCGTACAACGACGCCTCGAGCGCGCGGATTTTGTCTTCGGCGCCCAATATTTTCTCTTCCTGTTCTTTCAAGGCCGGCGTGATATAGCGTTCGCCGTTGGCCATCGTTTGTTTGCGGATCCAATCGGAGGGTACTTTCGACAAATTCGTGCGCGACACCTCGATGTAATAACCGAAGATATCGTTGTAGCCGACTTTCAGAGACCCGATACCGGTCTTCTCACGTTCGGCCGCTTCCATTTCGGCGATCCATTTTTTGCCGCTGCGGCGAAGGCCGCGCAGCTCGTCGAGTTCGGCACTGAACCCTTCGCGAATCACACCGCCGTCGACGATTTTGGCCGGCGGCGTATCGGCCAATTGAGTGGCCAGCACGTCGGTCAACGCGGCAGGCGGCGCGAATGACGGGTGTAACGTTGAGAACGGCGATGCGGCCGCGAGCAACGACTGAATTTTCGGTAAACGATCGAGACTTTGCCGCAAAGCTTCTAGGTCGCGCGGCGAAACGGTGCCCGCTTGTGCGCGAACGGAAATACGCTCGATGTCGGCCACGCCGTTCAACAGTGTCCGAAGTTCCGAGCGCAACACCGAATCGCCGACGAGGTCCGAAACTTGATTGAGCCGGTCATTGATCACGTTCAAATCAAGCGAAGGGTGCAGCAACCACCAATGCAACAATCGGCTGCCGAGCGGCGTCACGCATTGATCGAGCACGCCGATCAAAGTGGGCCCCGCTTTGCCGGGATCCGATGATTGGACGAGCTCGAGATGACGGATCGCGGTTTCATCAAGGAAAAGCGTTTCGCCGGCGGCCAACGGCAACGGCTCCGGCGCGCGCAGACTTTTCACGACGTCGGCATGGTCGCGCTCGAGATAACGATGGATGGCGCCGACAACGTGTTTCGACAAATCGGCGTCGGTGGTCGACGTCGGTTCAAACCGGACCACGGCACGGCCCGTATTCAACGTGGACAACGCGCGCGCGGCGTCGCCGACCAGCAACACTTCGCTCGGATTGAGGCCGGTCAAATGCGACTTAAGCGCGTTCCAATGCAAATCGTTCTCCATCTCGCCCACCCACAACCGGCCCGTCGACACATCGGCCGCCGCGAGCGCCCAGCGCGCCGATTTATTTTTGCCGGCCGCGAGCACCGTGATGGCGACGAGAAAATTGTTCGCTTTCGAGGGCAACAATTCGTCTTCAACCAGCGTTCCCGGCGTAACCACGCGCACCACGTCGCGCTTGACCATGCCTTTTGTTTTCTTGGGATCTTCGAGTTGCTCGGCGATCGCCACGCTGATGCCGGCCTTAATCAACTTCGACAAATAACTGGTCATCGCGTGATACGGAACGCCGCACATCGGGATCGATTGGCGTGCGGTCAGCGCCACTTCCATGATCGGCGCCGCTTTCACCGCATCCTCAAAAAACATTTCATAGAAATCGCCCAACCGGAAGAACAGGATTTCGTCCGGGTAACGTTGCTTCACGCCCAAATATTGCTGCATCAACGGTGTGGCGGCTTTGGTTTCCATGATCAGCTCGAAAAATCCTTATAGCGCTGCTTGTGGCGCAAATGAGAAATCCATCCGCGCACTTGATCGAAGTGCATCTTCGTGAAAAAAAGCAGGTAATTGCTGAGCGAAACGACGACAGCGATTTTCCAAATCAACGGCGTGTTGTACATGCCGAGCAAGATACGGGCCCAGGTAAACCAAGCGATCCATTTCACGCGCAAAGGAATCACGAAAAACAACAACAGCTGGAAATTCGGGAACAACGCGGCGAACGCGAGAAAAATCATTTCGTTGAAGTAAAAAGCTTCCTGCATCGGCGCGCCGATGATGAACGCGGCCGCGATCGACCCGATCGCACCGATCAGATAAAACAACGTGACCGGAAAACTTCCCCACTGCTCTTCAAGCGAAATGCCGCAAAGATATTGGAAATACAGATAAAAGAACGTGAAAATCGGGTTCTGGAACGGAACGAGGAACAAAAACGTGAGCACGCGCCAATACTCGCCGTTCATCACGGCCCACGGATCGAGAATCAGCAGATGCTCAGCCTCGGGGTTCAACATCAGCCACACGTAAAGAATGGCCTGTGCGGTCACCACATAGACGGGAAGGTGGCCGATGGTCAGCCAACCGAAGATTCGTTCGAGGCGGTTAAGAATATTCATGCAGCTCGACGAATGTTGTTTTTTTCCTCAGGAACAACGGTTAAATGCAAACCCAACATTTTCAAGGAAAGCTCGAGAGTTGGCATATCCAAAACCTTTTTCGACCTTAGAATCCTTTCGACCTTACCTAACTGACCTAAAGCTTGTGCGACATCTGAAAGCGCTAACAAAAGAAACTTAGGATCCGCTTCTCGAATGGCCGCATCAAGGTAGGCAGAAGCTTCTTTAGGATCTTTTAAATCCTGAATCAAAATTTCACGAAATTTTTTTGCGCGCTTCATGCCCGTTCTCCTTATAGTCCAACCAATACTCTTTTGCTTTTTGAATGT
>CAYXDS010000257.1:0-3544 GCA_964463805.1 uncultured Elusimicrobia bacterium
CGTCAGGTGGTGCGCGCTGGAATTATTTGGCCGCGTGGGCGTACGCGTTGAAGACGTCGAACAACGATGCAGCCAAAGCGAAAGAGTTCGTGAGCAAGCTGTACAAGAACGTTCCGGTGCTCGACTCGGGCGCGCGCGGCGCGACGGTCACGTTCGTTGAACGTGGGATCGGTGATGTGGCGATCTCATGGGAAAACGAAGCGTTTCTCGCGAAGAACGAACTGGGCAAAGGCGATTTTGAAATCGTGGTGCCTTCGGTGTCGATTCTCGCGGAGCCGTCGGTCGCTGTCGTCGATAAAGTGGCCGAACGGCACGGCACGTCGAAAGTGGCGCAAGCCTATCTCGAATATTTGTATTCGGAGAAAGGCCAAGAGATCGCCGCGAAGCATTATTACCGGCCTCGTCTCGCGTCGGTGGCCGAAAAGTACGCTTCGACGTTTCCAAAGCTAAAATTGGTGACGGTCGACGATACGTTTGGCGGTTGGCAAAAAGCGCAGAAGACGCATTTCTCAGACGGCGGGATTTTCGACCAGATCTACCAGCCGGGTCAGAAATAGAACGTTATTGAAGATGGTATTTTTCGTTCGTGTAAAGATCGTCGGCCACTTGAAACAACGCGGTCGCGTCTTTTAATAATTCATCGTCTCCCGGAGCCGGCGACGTCGCCAACTCAAGTTGCGTGGCGTCGCCGGACATCTGGTAAAAATCCGCGGTTTTATTCATGCCAAGAACGACCAGCCTGTTGTTGCGGTAGAAGCCGATGTCGCGGTTGTGATGCATAACGGCCCATGCGGTCGCGGGATCCTTCTTCAGTAAATCCTGTCCGAAGAATACACTGTGATAAGGTAAGCCAAGCAGTCCGAGCGCGGTGGGTCCGACGTCGAGCGATCCCCCCATCACATCCACGCGTGCGGCCGTTTTCAGAAGCGGAGATACGACCAGTAACGGAATCTTATAGGACGGAATCGGGATCTTTTGGCTGCCGTAAACGCGCGCGCCGTGATCGGCGACGACCATGAAGATCGTGTCGTTATAAAACCCTTCTTTTTTCGCCAGCCGAAAAAACTCACCGAGCGCCCAATCTGTGTATTTAACGGCGTTCGCGCGGCTGCGTTGATCGGGATCTTCAGCGATGCGTCCGCGCGGATACGTGTACGGCTTGTGGTTGGAAACGGTGAGGAATGTGACGAAAAACGGTTTGTCGGTTTTGTGCAACGTCCGCATCTCTTCGATGCCGCGATGGAAACTGTCTTCGTCGCAAACGCCCCATATCGTCGTGAACGTCGGATTTGGAAAATCTTTTTGTTCGATGAAGTGGTCGTAGCCGTTTCGCATTGTAAACGAGCGCATGCCGTCAAACACGCCGCGGCCGCCATAAATAAACAGCGTATGGTAGCCGAGACTTTTCAACGTGCGCGCGATCGTCGATACGTTGTCGGACTTTGCTCGTTTGACGACCGAATCGCCGGGCAACGGGGGAAACGACGCGAGCACGCCTTCCATGCCGCGCACGGTGCGATTGCCGGATGCGTATAGATTCGTGAACAACAGTCCTTCCTTCGAAAGAGCGTCCATTTCGGGCGTCAGCGTCGGTTCTTTGCGGCCCAGCGATCCCCAAAATTCGGAACCGAAACTTTCGACGAGAATCAGCACGAGATTTTTAGGTTTTTTCGGAAACGCGCCGGGAATCGACCGTTCGATCGAATCGTATCCGGAATGAAGCGTCGCGTTCGGCGACTGCACGAGTTTTCGCGTGCGAGCAAACGCGTCGTCGCGCAGCAGCGTGCGATAAAATGCCGGGTAGTAAAGTTCGCGCGTGACCGCCGCATCGAAGAACGACTCGCTGCCATTCAGCGCGATTTCATAAACGACGCGGTCGCCGTTGAATTCACCCGGTTCATGCACTTGCAGCGCCAGCGCGACGATCGTAATGCCGATATAAATGGCGACCCAAACCAGCCGGTTTGGTAACGATGATTCGGCGTCGACATAACGTCGATAGCGTTGATGCATGAGCCATGAGAGAACGGCGCCCGCGAGAATGACCGCCGAAAGAATTTTTACGACCGGATAGCTTTGCCAAATATTCACGAAGACTTCCTGCGGATAGATAAGGTAGTCGACGGCGACCGTATTGAAGCGCGAGTTGAACTCGTCAAAAAATTCAAACTCCACGACAAACATGAAGAGTTGGCCGATCAGGTAGGCCGTGACAACGATACCGACGACCACGCGATGCCATGTGGAAACGAACACGCGCGTCGGCACCAATTGGAGCCACAGCGCGAACGGCGCGAAGATGCAAAGCGCGACCGCCGCATCGCAATGCACGCCGGTGGCCAGCACGTGAAGCGAAAACCAGGGAGAATGGTGGGAGCTGCGCACAAATAATTCGTAAAGCACGAAGCGCAACATCAATGAGCCGAGCAAATAAAAACCGAGGCACGCGAAGAAATACCAACTGCGCCGATTCACGATCCGTTCGAACAACGTAAACCTTTGTTGCATAATGTTCGGATGCTAACTCTTTCGGAGAAGGTCGTTGTTAACTTACCGGGCGTGCGCGTGTGGTCGTTGTTGAAAGACACCGATCAGTTGAATAAAAGCATCGGCCTCTCCACCGTTACTTTTGACCCTGATCCGAAATGGAAAGGGCGTTACAAAGCGTCGACGCGCGTGTGCGGTCTGACGCTAAGCTACGATGAATATCCATTCGAATGGGTCGAAGGCCGCTTTTACGAAGTGATGCGAAAATTTCACGGCGGACCCATCGAATCCGTGGCCGGCGGGATTCGCATCCTCGACAAAGGTGAGCGTTGTGATCTTGAAGTGTTCGCCACCGTAAATCCGCGCAACGGGCTCGGGCGGTTGATCGCGCGGTCTCTGACGAAAAAAATGGCGGTCGATAAAGTCATCGCCTATGTGAAAGACGCGGAAAGACGAATATTGTCATCGCAAGCGCCGCGATCTTTATCGGCGGCCAAGATAAATGAAGAGCAATTTGCCGCGCGACTAAGCGTGTTGCGGTCCGATTTTTCCAATCCATCGTTGATCGATTGGTTCGCCGAAACGATTCGTTTGGCAACCGATACCGAAGCAACTCGGTTTCGTCCGTTTGAAATTGCCGATGCGTGGAACGCCGACCGGTTTGACGTTCTTCGGTTGTTCTTGCATGCGACAAAGGCGGGTCTCGTCGATATTTCGTGGGACATCCTTTGCCCGCATTGCAGCACCGACGTCGAAAAAGACGGTCGTTTGGCCGATTTGAAATCAAACGTGATTTGTTCGACCTGCGACATTAAATTCGACGTCGATCTTGCGAAGTCGGTTGAAGTGACATTTAAAGTTAACGCGGGCATTCGCGATGCGCGGCGCGACGTGTTTTGCATCGGCGGTCCTGGAAACAAACCGTTGGTGGCGGTTCAATTGCGTGTGGCGCCTGGAGGCGTTCGCACCGAGTCCATATCATTTTCAGCTGAGGCCGCGCGGTCGCTTTGTTACCCGCCTTCGGCGATGCCATTGATCGACGTAAAAATATCGAACG
>CAYXDS010000258.1:0-3531 GCA_964463805.1 uncultured Elusimicrobia bacterium
GTTCACGCTGCTCATCGCGGCCGATGAACTACCGGTTCCTTCGGCGCGCACGCTGTAGGTACTGATAATGCTAGCGACCACGCCGATCGCGCGCACGAGCAATGGGAAAATCACGCCCTTGTGTCCGAAGCTGGCGATTCCGAGAATCATCGCGGCAACCATCGTCACTTCGTAGCTTTCAAAAATGTCGGCGGCCATCCCGGCGCAATCGCCGACGTTATCGCCCACGTTATCGGCGATCGTAGCCGCATTGCGAGGATCGTCCTCCGGAATCCCTTTTTCCAACTTACCGACCAAGTCCGCCCCGACGTCGGCCGCTTTTGTGTAAATACCGCCACCAACGCGCATAAACAACGCGAGCAACGTTCCACCAAATCCAAAACCGATCAACGCTTCATACGCATGTTCACCATATATAAGGAAAATGATCGAACCGCCGAGCAAGCCGAGACCGTCGGTCAACATACCGGTGACCGTTCCCGTGCGATAGCCGAGTTGCAAGGCTCCGCCGAACCCGCGCGGCGCAGCCGCCGCTACGCGCAAATTGCCGATCGTGGCCAAGCGCATGCCGACAAAACCGACGAGCGCCGAAAAAATTGAGCCCACCAAAAATGAAATTGCGCGGCCCCAAACGATCGCATTGGGCGCACTCGACATACGAGCGGCGGCAAACAGGAAAATTGTAATCAGAACAATGAGAATACCGACGACGCGGAATTGACGGTACAGATATGCGTTTGCGCCTTCGCGAACGGCGGTCGCCACTTCTTGCATTTTCGGCGTGCCTTGATCCGCTTGTTCAACTTGACTCATCAACAACAACGCATAAATGAGGCCGGCGAACGCGACCACGACGTTCGCGATCAGAGCGATTTTTTCGTAGGCCGCGTATTGGGTGCTGAACAAAGGTTCGAAAAGTGTCATCGGTTAGTTTTCCCCACTTAATAAATGAATTAAATTGAAAGCGCGGGATTATAAACAAATAAATCGTTTAACGCCCGGATTCAATTGCTTTCCTCACATCCGCCAACGGCGCTTTGTCGTTGATACGGATGACATCCGTCGGCCCGACGAGACCAAGCCGCCGCCACAACGAATCCAAGTCCACCGGAAACGGCTGATCCTTCATCGACGCATACAAATCTTGAAGCACGGTGACGCCGGTCGCTTTGTCGCCGATCTTCAATATGCGCTCGAGCGACAAATCATCGGTGGAAATATTCGCCTGCGCATTAATCGCTCGCAAAGCATCGCGCAACCCTTTCTTGTTTTTCGTACGCGAATGAATTTCCACATCGGCCAACAAACAATACAGCGCGCCCCCCCAATAAGTTCGGCCCCAGGTGGGCGTGCGATCGAGCCCACGGTCGTCGCTGCGAGGCAAACCCTGCGGCATATCGCGAATAAAATCGCCCCAAACTTTCGTCGCCGACAATTCACCGGTCGATACCCGAGCCCACGGCTCGATATAAGTGGCCAAGCCTTCTTCGATCCAATGATGACGCTCAGCCACCGACGGGAATGCGAGGTGTGCCATTTCGTGCGTGAGCATCCAATCTTGTTTCAAATCACGTTCCGATGTGGAGTGGCCGAGTCCGATCGATATGAATCCGCCGTCGTTATCGTCGAATGTTCGCCCACCGCTCACGCCTTCGCGCGGGCGGCCCTCGACGGTGATTTTCAAATGCGGCACCGGTAATTTTCCGTAATACGAAACGATCGCATCGGAAGCGCGATGAACCCATGCCATTCGCTGGTCAAACGACAAATCGAAAGGTCCATCGACGAAGTTCACATGAATATGACCGCCCCCGGCGTCATACGAAATCGTTTCGTTACCGGTGATCGCGGACGACTGCATGAGGAAAGTGACTCCCACGAACAAAGCCAGCAGAATGAAAACAGCGCGTTTCAAATCCGAACAGTCCCCGTCTTAACTTTTCCCGCTCGCTTGTAAGTGGCGATGATCACGCCCCGAACCGTCACCAAAATATCCATCAGTTTAAATGCGGAAGGAATCACGCCGCTGGAAAACAACTTTTTTCCTTTTCCAAGAATCAGCGGGTGAATTTTGAGCCGGAGTTCATCCACCAAATCATTCTTCAGCAACAACTGAATGAGTTCACTGCTGCCCCACACTTGCAGGTTGGCGCCTTTTGATTTTTTTATTCTTTTGATGTCGGCCAAATTTTTCAAGAAAACCGAATTCTTCCAATTCGATTTTTTCACGGTCCGGGACAACACATATTTCGTGCCCTTATTGATGCCCGGCCAAAAGTCCGCATGCTTCGGCCAGTAGCTCTCCCAAATCTTAAACGTCTTTCTGCCCAAAAGATAATCGGCCGGCTTCAGCTCTTTTCTCACAACCTTGCCATAAACTTCGTCGCCGTAAGGCTCTGTCCATCCGCCGTATTTGAAACCGCCCGCCGCATCTTCCTTCGAGCCTCCCGGCGCCTGCATGACGCCGTCCAACGTAATCATCGATAACACGATTATTTTCCGCATGTCGGACATCCTTTGGTAATGAAGCTCAATTTTCCGTCAGTAATTTTACTTTCAATAGAGAACAGTGAAGCCACCGTATCGAAAACTTCAGCCTGCTGAACCTCTGGCCGCTGCGCGATTGAAATCGGAATTGAAGATTTCACCAGAAGCGGAACCTGAGCTTGCTCCGGCGGCAATTTGATGCCGGGAGGCATGCCGTGGAATATTCTTCCATCCTCCAGCAACGACTCCCCGTGATCGGACAAGTAAATCATCACATACGGAAGTTTGGAGTGCTCAAGCACGTCGATGATTTGGCTAACCACGGAATCCGTGTAGGCGATGGTGTTGTCGTACGAGTTGTAGAGCTCATCCGGCGTGCATTTGCTGACCACATCGGCATCCTTACACGTGGGCGTGAATTTTTGGAATTCCGGCGGATGACGATTATCATAGAGCGGGCCATGACTTCCGCCGCCTAAATGAAGAACCACAAACCGGTACCCGGATCGATAAGATTTCAGGTTGTCGCTTAACAGCGGGACGACATCTTCGTCGTAACACGTCTCATATTTGCAATGAGAAACGGGGATTTCTCCAACGGCATCGCAATTGTCATAGAGCGTGTAGTTGACGTAACAGGCCGTCTCGATACCGACGGACTTGGTCACCAAAGGCAACGGGACACCCTGCTTAACCAAGATTTCCGGCAACGCATTCAAGGTCGACCCCTTCTTTGCGATTCCGTTCAACACGTGAAGATTTTCGACTTTAGATAAAAACGGGTTGGTGTTTTGCCGGCGGTAGCCATAGAGACTGAAGTTTTGTTGTCGCGCACTCTCTCCGATCGCCAATACGACCACCAAGTTTTCGGTGGAGGTGACGCGGCCGGAAAACTCGATCTTTTTCCCATGCGACCGAACATAAGATTCGATCGCGTTTTGCGCGATGCTGCCAAAGCTTTGCACATAGTTAATGGGGATTAAGGTTTGAATCACGTACTTGTTGGACGAATTAACGGCCCGACTGATGCCGCTGAATTGCAAA
>CAYXDS010000259.1:0-3529 GCA_964463805.1 uncultured Elusimicrobia bacterium
CACATCGGCCGATAATTTCACTTCGTCGAACGTATAACGCAAATGAGCCGGCAGACCGAATCCCGCCGGCCGCGCCACGCCGTTGATTTGTTCGCCGAGCCGTCCGGCGCTGATCGAGACGAGATCGATGTCGAGAGAATTGCACCACGCCACTTTAGGAATACCGCTCAGGAGCAACGCGCCGAGCAAAATCAGTCTAATACGCATGGAAGTATCCGCCTTTTTTTATGAGTCCGACGTCGGCACCGAACAGCCGTTTTAAATTATGTTCGGTTAATACCGAATTTTTTGATCCATCCGCCGCAATTTTCCCGTTCCGCAACAGAATGACGCGGTTGATTTCAGGAATGATATCCGACAAATGATGCGTGACCAATACCACTCCGACGCCCGAACGCGCAAGCTTCCGCAACGTTTGTTTGACCTGAGATTGCGCGCCGAGATCGAGGCTGTTCATCGGCTCGTCGAAAACGATAAGTTTCGGTCCGTGCACGAGCGCTCGCGCGATTAAAAATCGGCGCGCTTCTCCTGAAGATAAATGTGGAAGAATTTCATTTTTCAATCGAGCAATGTTCAGCCATTTCATCACGCGTGCGGCTTGTTTCCGCATGGCCGGCGTCACACGATTGTTTTTCCAAAGTCCGATGCTGCTGAAAAACCCGGAAAGCACGACGTCCTCGCCGGTAATTTCCTGCATGAAAAGAGATTGAATGTCGTAAGACACGACTCCGAGACGCGCTCGCAATTCAAACACGTCCCAGGTTTCTCGACCGAACAAGCGCACGCTTCCGTTGGTGGGATAAAGTTCGCGCGTAATCGTTTTGATCAGTGTGGATTTGCCGCTGCCGTTGGGACCGACGATCGCTATATTCTCGCCGCTTTTTATATCTAAACTTACGTTTGTGAGCGCGTTCTTGTGGCCGCGATACACGCTCACGTTGGAAAAGGAGATGGCGATCATCGGCGCAGTTTAGACCGATCCGACGGCCGTGGCAACCAGAATCCCCTTGCAACATGCGTCAAGAACAGGTAACAAGTCGCTCAATCGGCCGAATTTAATGACCAACTTGCCCAGCCGATCCCAATTGGGCTAAAGCGGCGGATCATGTTATTTTTGGAACCCGTGCCAGCTTTCGTTGGCATGGGTTTTTTTATGTTCATCCGTCATTCCCGCGAAGGCGGGAATCCAGCCACCTGAGGTGTCTGGGCCCCCGCCTTCGCGGGGGAGACGGCATATGAGGAGTTCTAATGTTTGGAGTGTTTCGTAAAGAACGCAGCGTTTTACCGGGTTTCGGACTCACGATGGGTATCACATTGATGATGCTCGGATCGGTGGTGTTGCTGCCGTTGTCCACGCTGTTTTTTAAAGCGGCGTCGCTGTCGTGGCCGCAGATGGTGGAAACGATCGGCTCTCCGCGCGTGCTCGCGTCGCTGAAACTCACGTTCGCCGCGTCGTTTGCGGCGGCGCTGTTGAACGTGTTGTTCGGCGTGATCGTCGCCTGGGTGCTCGTGCGTTATTCGTTTCCCGGAAAGAAATTGATCGACGGCATCGTCGATTTGCCGTTCGCGCTGCCGACCGCGGTGGCTGGCATCACGTTGACCACGCTTTATTCGCGGAACGGCTGGATCGGCGCGCCGCTTGAGAAACTCGGAATCAAAGTCGCGTACACGCCGATCGGAATTCTCGTCGCGCTCACGTTCATCGGTTTGCCGTTCGTCGTGCGCACGGTGCAGCCGGTGCTCGAAGACATGGATCGCGATATGGAAGAAGCGGCGGTCACGCTCGGCGCCACGCGTTGGCAGACGCTGCGCTGGGCCGTGTTCCCGGTGCTTTATCCGTCGATTTTAACCGGATTCACGCTTGCGTTCGCGCGCGCGCTCGGAGAATATGGTTCGGTCGTTTTCATTTCGGGGAACATGCCGCTGAAAACCGAAATCACGTCGTTGCTGATCATGACCAAGCTCGAGCAATTCGATTATGCGGGCGCCGCTGCGATTGCGGTGACGATGTTGCTGATTTCATTCGCGTTGATTTTGTCGATCAACATCATTCAATGGTGGACGCGTCGCCGACAGGGGATGGCATAATGGCCGGCGCGGTTTCGCGACTATCGCATCGCGGCGAAGCGGTCGCGTCGCGCGGCATGAACGAGCCGCCGTTCGTTCGGGGAATTCTGATTGCAGTCGCATTGATCTTCCTCGCGTTGTTTCTCATGCTGCCGCTCGTGTCGGTTTTTTACGAGGCTCTGCGCAAAGGTTTCTCCTTGTACGCGCAAGCGATCACCGATCCGGTCGCGCTGTCGGCGATCAAGTTGACGCTGCTCGTCAGTGCGATTGTTTTGCCGTTGAATATTATTTTCGGTTTGTGCGCGTCGTGGGCGGTCGCGCGGTTTGAATTCCGCGGCAAAGCGCTGTTGATCACGCTGGTCGATTTACCGTTCTCGGTTTCGCCGGTGATTTCAGGCATGATCTTCGTGTTGTTGTTCGGAAGTCACGGATGGTTCGGTCCTTGGTCCTTGGACCACAATTTGAAAATTATTTTCGCGGTGCCCGGTATCGTGCTCGCCACGTGGTTCGTCACGTTTCCATTCGTCGCGCGCGAATTGATACCGTTGATGCAAGCGCAAGGCGCCGACGAAGAGCTGGCCGCGTTCGTTTTGGGCGCGAGCGGCGCGCAAATTTTCCGCAAGGTCACGCTGCCGAACATCAAGTGGGGACTTTTGTACGGCGTGATTCTGTGCAACGCGCGCGCGATGGGCGAGTTCGGCGCGGTCTCGGTCGTGTCCGGGCACATTCGCGGGCTTACGAACACGATCCCGTTACATGTGGAGATTCTTTACAACGAATACAATTTCGTCGCTTCGTTCGCGGTCGCTTCGCTTCTCGCGTTGTTGTCGATCGTGACGTTAATTGCGAAGACCGTGGTCGAACATCGATCGCGTGTTGAATCGGAGAAGGGGACGTTATGAGCATTACCGTCAATAATTTGGTCAAGCGTTTCGGCAAGCTGGCGGCCGTCGACGATGTAAGTTTTAGCGTCGATAGCGGCTCGTTGGTTGCATTATTGGGGCCGAGTGGCTCCGGCAAAAGTACGTTGCTACGCATGATCGCGGGCCTCGAGATCCCGGATTCGGGCAGCGTTCACATCATCGGCCAAGAATCGACGGCGAGCACTGCGCGCGAGCGCAACATCGGTTTCGTTTTCCAACATTACGCGCTGTTCAAGCATATGACCGTCGCCGAAAACATCGCGTTCGGTCTGCACGTGCGAAAAGTGTCGCGCGACGACCAACGCGCGCGTGTCGAAGAGTTGATCAAACTCGTTTCGCTCGACGGTCTCGGCGGCCGTTATCCGAATCAGCTTTCCGGCGGCCAACGCCAACGCGTGGCTCTCGCGCGCGCGCTCGCGCCGAATCCGAAAGTGTTGTTGCTGGATGAACCATTTGGAGCGCTCGATGCGAAAGTGCGCGAAGAGTTGCGCACGTGGATCGTTCGGTTGCACGAGCAAACACACGTGACCACGATCTTC
>CAYXDS010000260.1:0-3501 GCA_964463805.1 uncultured Elusimicrobia bacterium
ACGTTCACTAACGGCGTATCTGACTCTTTTTTATGTGGCCGTGTTAGAAGGCGGTTTGCTCGGTTTTATTTCTTTGAACGATTTTCCGATGTTGTTTCTGGCCGTTTCCGTGTTTTTTGTTTTCGTTCATTTAATCGTACGTCTCGCACTGTATCGACTAAATAAACTTTCGTTTCAGGACATTTTATTCGGTTCACTTAACGATATCTTTATACTCCGCATTTATTGGGGCGTCGGCGTGTGGGCTGTTGCCTTGCACGTTTTGTTGGATTTTGCCGCGATACGCTTTCGTTCTTTTTTCTCGGGCAAACCGCTGACGGCGTTGCTTGGACTTCTGGTGAGCGTTGTAATGCCCGGAATGTTTTTGGTTTCGCCGTTCACCGCTAGAGGAACAACTCCACACGGGTTGCTGTTGGAACTTGAATCGTTGCCGATGGAGACGGAATTGGGGCCGAACGGGGAGTCTCAGCAAGTCGTTTCCAAAGAAACGCGCGATTTGATTCGCCGCTATTTGAAGGCCGGTTGTCCCGTAGGCATCATCACGCGCGGTCCCGATGATTGGACCACCGACGACGACAAAAACATGGGGCTTCTTTCGTTTTTTGTAAAGCCGTTTACGAAAGACCTTGAGTCGGAATCGGAAAATGCCGATGCATGGCTCTCGAATTTGCGTTTGTACGCGGGCAATACCGCTGAATTTCGAATCGCTGAAAATCCTCCCGTTCGTCCTGAAAGCATGGGGCGGTTCTCGTTGCGGCGCAACAAGAACCATAAACAGGACTTCGTGAACCCGAAGCGCGTTTACGACGATCTGCGCGAAGAAGTGAAAGCAATGGGATTATTTCTCGACCGTGAAATATCGTACGACTTCAATTCATTCGAAATTCATTTGCCTGGCTATTTTTCGCTGACGGCGGAACAGTCGGAAAAAATCGTAAACCATTTGAGTAAATGGTTGTCCACTCATGAACGTGAAGGCGTCGTATCGTTTGAACGGCCCGGCGTTATTGTGGTGCGTCCGGCGCAAGACCGCGTCCCCCTGAAATGGTTTTCAGATTTCGTAAATGAAAAGTTAAATGGATCCGCTGGAGAGGTGGTTGTCATTGACGGGGGGACTCTGAAGGAAGTGGGGACGATTTCTCGACCCGTTAAGCGATATTTGACCGGGCCGTTGAAGGAAAAAGTTCGTGAGTCTCAACACGTTAAGTTGCGGCGGACGACGGATCGTCCGTTCTTCGATTCCGCCCGTTTCCTTTTGGATGCAGTAACGCGCGCACACGAAACCCTCTCGCTCAATTCGAACGGCGAGCCCGATTCTTTGTGGCCTCAATCATTGGATACTTTAACCGACCAATCATTGCGCGCCAAACTTATCACTACCTTCGGATCCAATCCACCCCATGCGATCGTCAGCGAGCTCAATGAAAGCTTGGCCACATCTTCCGAGAAAGTGGATGATCGATTGTTGGATGCGATTCTTCATTATCTATTGATCGATAAGACGAACACGTTTGCTGTGATTTCGTCGGCAGGATTGAACGGCAAGGGGCCGTCGATCTACGAACAGTTCATCCAACCATTGATCGAACGAGCGGGGCAGGATCGTCAGCACGTGTTGGATCGCGTTTGGGTGTACGCCGAAGGAGGGGCCGTCAAACTTCGCTTTGAAAAAAGCATCGGACAGTTTCAAATAAAAGACGAATCAAAACTCGGTCCAAGTCGAAGTGCCAATATTTCAGGACAGATTGAAGCTTGGCGGAAAAGTAGAAAAGGACCCGACATGAAAGTTGCGGTGACCTCGACTCCCTATTGCGTTAAATGCAAATTGGCGCTTCCGATTGATTCCGTTTACTCCTTGTCCGATTATGCGGCATCCTTAGAATCCTATTTAACTCGGCATGGTCAAAAATATCAAGTTCAGGCGAGCGGGCACGATACGTTGCTGATCAATATGCGAGGCAAAAAAATCGCCGGCCAAGATTTTATTGCCGACCTAAACGACAAAATTGCGTTGGCGAGTGAGCCCGGCGTGCTTTATTTCACTTCTTTTTCGAAGCCGGACGTGCCTTTCGATGTACGTGCCAGCGATTTGGTTGTGTCCCACCGCGAGCGCGCTCATTTTGTCGATACGTCCGATTCCGACCGGACGATTTCATTGAAATTGCAATCGAACGGAGTGCCCGGCGTGCTTCGGGTCGGGCTCGGCGAGCCGCACGATTCACCGATTGTTGAGCCACCCATGCCGGTTTCGAAAATGGCGGATTTTGTTTCCAAAGTAAAACGATTGTTCGATGAAGGCGCCGATCAGCCGATTGAAGCCACTTTTGGATCTCTTCATGCAATGGAAGAAATGCAATGGTTGCTGAAGAGCCCTCCGAAGGTTCTCTATCTGTTGTCCGGCGGCGGTGGCGGCGACATTAAGAGCGTGACTGTGATCGCATTTTTGTTGCGCGAAGTTTTTAATCGCTACAAATCGACTGAGGCCGGTAAGAATTTTCGCGAACCGGAGATCGTGCTTGTTGATTCGACCATTAAGCACAAACTCGAACACACCTATGGCGGACCGGTGCCTATCCGAAATCTCTTTTATCGAGAAGGGAACAAATACAAACGTTTGGAGCGTAAGCCCTATAAAGTCGGAAAACAAGAATCCAAATACTTTTTTGTCGCGCAACCGGATATGGTCGTTCGCTACGGCGTAGCCGATGAAAATAAACAGCCGTTGAATGATTTGAATTTTGAATTCACGTGGACGATCAGTAATGCGCTGAACGAGATTCGAAATAAAGACGGAGAAGGTAAAAATTTGACCGGCGCGAAATTTAAAGTGTTGATTATGGATTCGGAGGCCACCGCTGAACAATTGGCCGCCGATTTGCATCAGCTGACGCCGGATATGGCGGCTATTATGGGGGACGTCGGCGGTGATATCCTCGGCGTGCACGGATCTTTGCACCGCGTTCAAAAGTCGCCGTTATCCCAAGAGAAAGAAGAAGTCGAACATTCAGAATGTTGGATCGCGTCCGGTGTTTCAGATCTGGCATCGATCTATTTCGCGAAGGCGTTGGAAAACCGTGGCGTGAAAACATCTATTTGGCTTGTGGGTTCCGGCATGGACGGAGAATTGTATGTGAACTTGCCCCGTTATTTAAAGAATTTGTTGGAACAGGGCGCGTTGGTCGGCGCTTGGGATTTGATTCACTATTTTCTCCAAGCTTCAAAAAATGGCTCGAAAGGAATCGCGTTCCTCAAGCGGATGTTGAAGCTTCCGATCTCGACTGAAAGCAGCAATAAATTTATCGAGCTCGTTATTTCCGGCATCGAACAGGGATTTTCATTTTTTGCCAAGTTTGAAGGATCTCTGTACGAGCGTTGGCGTCGTTTTTTATCGCCGAGAAGTTATACGGCCGCGGATCCTCGAGCACGTCCTCGCGGTCGTGACCCGAGAATTGCTGCAGCATCTTGCGGGTGGCCGGATCGCTGCTTCCGTTATCGACTATC
>CAYXDS010000261.1:0-3492 GCA_964463805.1 uncultured Elusimicrobia bacterium
TTGAAAGGGCTTAAATTCGGCAAGATTCCGGTCCGAACGAATTTGTCTGTTGAAGCCGCGCGTTCCGATGAAAATCCGAACTTGTTCGGGAAGGCGATCATCGATTCGATGGAAGGCATCAAACAGGAAGACGCGTCGTCGATGTTGGCCGACTCCTGGTTGCCGGCAGCCAATCCGAGTTCCGGAACCGCCAATCTTGTTATGGATTTCCGCAAACGCGACAATCCGGAAAGTCATATTCGATGGGGCGACACGGACGTCGATACCAGCGATCCAAACGATGGCAGCACTCAGCAAAAAGCGCTTGAGATCAATTACACGCTGAATCCCGATAACGGAGGAAGTAAATCGATTCCGGAGCAAGTTTCCATCATCAACATCATTTCGTTAAGTGGCCGAGATTTTTCCAAAAAAACAACGCTGGAAGTTGAAGTCGAAGGGGCAGGCGCAGGAACCCAACCCGGAACTTCCAACGGACAAAATGTTGAACTGCAAATCGAATATGGAAATTTCAACGAAGACGCGGATGGCGACGGATTGCTGGACACCGAAGATAAAATTCCTTTCGACGGTATTCTGAATCTCGGGGAAGACGTCGGCTATCAATTCAATGGCCCGGGCGCGAATCTCATTAAAGGAGACGGCGACGATACTTCCACTGGAGTGGGGGCGAACAACGCGCGCCTCGACAGCGAAGACCTGAACGGCGATCGCGTGTTGAGCACCGCCGATTCAGCCGTCACATTCACACCGCTTTTCTTGCTCTCTTCGCAGAAAGGGGAATACGACAGCCAAGGAAATTTTACGCAGGATCTAAGCTTTTCGAACCGTCGTCTTTTCCAAATCCCTTTGAACATCAGTAAATTGTCGGAAGAAGAAAAAGCGCGTTTCTCTTCGGTGCGGCAGGTCCGCATCACGTTGCGCAACGCTTCTCCGGCGACGGAAAGGGACGGTAAGATTCGCATTGTGCGTCTAGCGATGGTCGGTAACACGTACGAACCCGCCACAATTTACGGTAACACGCTTAGCACAATGACGGTTCGCGCGATCAATAACAAAGACGACGGCGCCATCTATCAGTCGTTGGTCGGGAACCCCGCTTACAACGATCTTTACAAAAGCGCGACGCCGTCGTCGGACGCGAAAGAACAGGCGCTGGCGCTCGTCTTCAGCTTACAGCCTGATTCGTCCGGCACCACACGCAACACATTCAGCGTTCCACGGGATTTTGCAAAACATGACCAATTTCGATTTTTCTTGAGCAAACCAAGCGGTTGTCAAAGTCCGAACGGGAACTGCGGCGGAAAAGTTTTTCTGCAGGTTGGATCCGAAACCGAGTATCAACAGGCAACCATCGACATGGCCAACATTCCATCGCCGCCGATTTGGAAATTGGTCAATATTGAACAGCAAGACTTGAATACCGATGGAACGCCCGACACCTGGGTTTCAAATGATCCAACGGTCGTGATAACGCGCACGGGCGGTGTGCCGAACCTCACTCAGGTTGCCCAAATAAAAATCGGTTTTGCGAACGATACCGGCACGACGACCGCGCATCAAGTTTGGATCAACGAAATACATGAAGCTGAGCCACACAGTCGCACCGGTCATGCGAAACGTTATTCGTTCGACAGTCAATGGACCAACTGGATGGATTTCGGCGGTTCGTATCGCGACGTCGACCGCAATTGGCAGACGCCGACCACGGCCGTCACGAACCAAGACAGCACGCAAAGCAACGCATTCGTGAACTTCAACCGTATTTCATTCTTGCCGATGTCGTTTAAAACGAGTCGCGACGTCAGCGTGACGCCGTCGGCGTTTCGGTCAAACCAAAACGCTCTCGTTTCGTTCTTTGATGAAGGCCGCGTCGAAAAAATCAGCAACGCGTCGACCGCAAAGTTGATCTTTCCGAAATTGCCGGTCGTCGACTTCTCCTATTTATCCGACCATTCTGAAAATACCATCACTCAACGCCGTGAGTTCAACGACATCGTTTCGGCGGGGGCGACCTATGCGCCGCCGATTAAACCCGACATTTTGCCGACATCAAAACTAACGTTGCGGCCCTTGCCGACGTCGATTACGTTTCTTCACACGTCCCGCGTCACGAAATTGCGGTTCCCCGGATTTCAAAAGTTGCATGACTTCAATATCTCAACGGCTCCGTTCGATTCGACCAATTTGACCCAGTACAGCAATGAGAATGAGGCGCGGCTCGCGTTTAAACCGTGGGATGGGTTCTCGTTCAATCCGACGTACAAATTAAAAACCGACACCGAGAAACGTAATTTCCGCGACGACGAAATCGCATCGTTGCCCACCGTTTCCGCGATCAACGAAAAAGAAACGCCGCGTTCGATCTCTCAAAACGTATCGGCGGCCGGCAATTTGCGGATCTTTAAATGGTTGGATCCTCGGTACAACTATTCGATGACCGGAACCGAAACGAACGGATTGCCGACGCAATCGAACACCACCGCTTATTCGTTAAAGACAATCACGCGGAACAGTCAGGGGGAAGTGTCCGCTGCCGTACAGATCAATCAGATCCTTCCGAGTTTCCGTCCGGTCAATTCGATGAATGTGAACAGCAGTTACAAATTGGAAAACGGCGACACGTACGATGCGATGCCGCAGGATTTCAATTGGCGAAACCAATTATGGGTCGGCAAGCCGCTGGTCGTAAATTCTAGTACGGGCACCGTGGACGTCGCGCGCCGCACCGACGCCACGGACCGTCGTACGTTGCGCACAAATCTCGCCTGGCAGCCGTGGAGCGCGTATAAATTCAGTTCGCGCCGCGTGAAACCGTTGAACTCGTTATCGCTGACCAGTAATTATTTGAAGTCGATCGAAGACGGCGAAACCACCGGAACCAAACGCCATATTGAAACGCGAACCTGGCCCGATTTAATCGTTACCATCAATGACACCGAAAACTTTTTCAATGTTCGACGCGTGATCAGCGCTTCCCGTTTGGTTTTGAAAACGAACAAACGATTGAGCGAGACGCGAAACGTGAGCAAAAGTCAGCAAAACAGTTGGGGAACCGACTATCAGTTTCAATTCCTGAAGAAGTTCGACTTCTCGACCACGTACAACCGCGCGTCGTCGCGCGACGATAATCTTGTCACGAATCAACTCACGTCCAAGTCGGACACCGTCAACTATTCGATTCAAACGCGTATTCCTTGGCGCGTATGGGCGTTCACGCCGCGCTATGAAAAGAACAAGAACACGGCCAACGACTCGATTCAACAGACCAACGATTTGGTCAACGATATTTACTCGCTGCAGATCTACGGAGATATTTCGAAGCCGTTGGGTATTCGGTTCGGCCGTAAAGAAATCGGACTCGCGAACCGCGTGATTTTGAACTCAACGGTTAAGTGGGACAAGAAACGCTCGGCGATCAACCCAGGCACGAATTATCTCGACACGTACAGCGGCACGTTGTCCGGCGATTACACAATCTCGCAAAACTTC
>CAYXDS010000262.1:0-3486 GCA_964463805.1 uncultured Elusimicrobia bacterium
GTTGCAGCGTTGAGGTGAGAAGAAAATTGGACTTTGCCGCGTTTTCAGGTAATAAAGGGGAAATCGTCCGCTCGTCGCCGTCCATGGAGACGGAAACGGCCGATACGGCCGGCGCCTGACGATAAGAGTCCGCTTCGAGAATCTTCAGTGGAAACGGCTCGATGTTTTTCTTTTTCAATTGATCCAATGTTTGCCGATCTTTCAATTGTTCCCGATCGATCGTCGCCGTCGTGGCGGACATTTTTGATCCCGCCAGCGTCTTCAAGCTTTTGATCGCGGCTGTCATCGACTGAATTAATTTTTTTCCTGGTTCGGACATTTCATCCGCCGGAGACGTTACATACGAAACGGAGAATTTAGATTGAAGACGATCCACGAGTCGCTTTAACGAAACGGGCGGCGTATGGGATTTTCCTTCGGAAACGTCCCACGGATGCCGGCTGTTTGGCAAAAAATAGAGCGCCATCAATATCAGCGCCGGCAGCATCCAGGCCGGAATGGCGGAAAGTTGTTGGTGCGCGAAGCCCGACAGGCGACGACGTTCGGGCCAGGCGAACCGCAGAATCATCGTCAGCAGCAGCGCCGCCGGAATCATGAAGACAACGATGATTCGCCATTGAATTTTTTGGCGTTGCGTTAACGGTGGTAGCGGAGAGGCTGTCTCGTAGTCGGTGTCTGTGGCCGTCAGTTGGCTCAAGTCAAAAAATGTCAGTAGGAAATTTTTCATTAAAACGCCATTGGCCGGGTTGATGGATAATGCCGAGTCTGAAAACAGATACGGGCTACTGTAAATGATCAGGCGTCCATACCAGAGCTTGTCGCTCTGGATAATGACGCCGAGATTTAATTCGCGCCGTTTTTCCAAAGGAGCCGGCGTTAAAAATTCTTTCGCGGCGAAATTTCGGTCGCTCACCGGAAGCAGCCAGCTCGCCCGGCTGGAGTGGGAGAAAATGTCGGCGCTGAATCCGGCTTCTTTCATTTTTTCATCGTTGAGAATGATCGGTGAACAAACCGGCGTAAGAGTGGCCCCCGCATTTTTGAGCCGGAAATGTTCAAAATTAAACCAAGCCGCTCGTAGCATTAATAAATAAGGCTCTTCTCCGCGATGTTCGTCGCCCATAACCAATTCTTTTTTGATTTCGATGCCCATGGGCTCCAGCAATAAATCCGCATGCGACGGTTCTTCGACGATCTTTACGCTTTCGACGGTACCGTTTTTGATGCGGATCCGCGGCTGCGCCGCATTCGCGAACAGGAAAACGTTTTTGCCGCTTTCCAGGAACCGGCGGACGCGCGCCGCGCTTTCTTTTGTGAACGTCGGCTGAATCATAATGAGCATGTCCGTTGCCGGCGGGATCGGCTGTTTGTCGAGGTCGAGATCAAAAACATGCGATTGCGTTCCGCAGATTTGTTTGAAAGTGGGCGCGATGGTTTGATTGCCGGCGAACGCAACTTCGATTGTTCTTTTCTCATCAATGTTTTTGATGAGATCCATGATCCGGCGTTCAAGGACCGGCAATTGGCCGGGTCCAATATAGGCGATCGAGCGCGTTTCTTTTTTCGTCTCAATCAGCAATCCCGACCAGACCGCGTTGATTGCAATTTCGTCTTTGTCGACTTTTTTTACGTTGTTGGGCCGGATCCTTTTTCTCGATAAATTCAGGATGAGTTCTCTGTCGTCGGTCGGGTCAAGCACGTTGAATAAAAGATGTCCGTTCGACTGTTGCCTCATTTCCTTGAGGACCGAGACCACGTTTTTCTCGAGACTTTTCAGCGCGGACGGCATTCGTTTGCGCGGCGTCACATAATACGTAAGCGTTATTGGATCTTGATGTCGTCGCAGCGCCGAAATCGTTTCGGGTTTCAGCGTCCATAACGCTTGTCGTCCGAGGTCCTTGCGCCATGTTTCGCGATTCGCGAGCCGATGATTCAGCGCGACGGCGCCCGATAAAAGCGCGGTGGAGACGAGAGCGGCGATGAGTGTGTAGCGGGTTTTCAGCGGCGATCTCTGCGGATGAAGATAAGGTTCATGAACAGGAAAATCGCCGACAACGAGAGGAAATATAGCGCGTCTTTTATGTCAATCACGCCCTGCGTCAACGTTTCGTAATGGGGCAATGCCGACACATTGTCTCGGATGAGCGAGCCGATTTGGAGTTTCGGCCACAGTCCGTCCGTCACCGAAGAGAATTTTTCGTTTCCGGACAACACGAAGATCGCCGAAAACAGCAACGTGACCAGGTACGCGACGATTTGGTCTTTGGTCAATGCCGATACGAACGTGCCGAACGCGAGAATGAAACCGCCCATCATCAGCGCGCCGAGATAGCTTGCGAGGATTCGGCCTCCGTCCGGATGTCCCAGCCTGTACAGCATCCATACGATTGGCAAACTTCCGGCGAGCACCAACGAATAAATGAACAGAGAGGCCAAATATTTTCCGAGAACAATTTCGCCGTCCCGAAGCGGCAAGGTGACGAGCAATTCGTAGGTGTTGAACTTGCGGTCTTCGGCCCATAATCGCATCGACAGGCTCGGCACGAACACCGCCAATATGTACGGCAGCAGATCGAAATAGCCGTCCATTTCGGTCAGCGAGATCAGGAAGAAGTCGTTCATGAAGATGCCGCAGGTGAGCATCAGGAAAACGCACGCGAAGATATAGGCGATCGGAGTGTCGAACGTCGCCGCGGTTTCCCGGCGAAAAATGGTCCAGATCGATCTCATGCGCGCGAAGTGGCGTTCACCGCTTCCATAAACGTTTTTTCGAGCGTTTCGGTGCGGTTTTTTTCGGAAATGTCGGAAAGATTGGCCATGATTTTTCCGTTGTGAAAAATCACCACGCGGCCCGTTATCGCGGCCACTTCGCTGAAAATATGAGAACTGAAAATAATCACGCGATCCGCCGCCAGTTCTTTTATCAGGTTTCTCAGCGTGAGGCTTTGCACCGGATCGAGGCCGGCCGTTGGTTCGTCGAGCAGAATCAGTTGCGGGTCGTTTACGATCGCAGCCGCGAACGACACGCGTTGTTTCATGCCGCGCGAACATTCGCCGCATTTTTTCATGAGCAGGGGTTTCAACTCGCAACGCTCGATGCACCATTCGAGCCGCCGCTTAAGTTTTTCGCCGGAGAGACCTTTCGCGCGCGCCACGAAAAGCAGGAATTTGTCCACGCGCATTTGTTCGTAAAGAATATTCGCTTCGGGCAGGTATCCGAGAATTTTTTTTACGGCCAGCGGATTTTTGGCGACGTCGACGCCGTTGACGCGCACCGAGCCTTCGTTCGGCAACAAATAGGTCGATATGATGCGAAGCAGCGTGGTTTTGCCGGAGCCATTGGGCCCAAGGAGTCCGACGATTTCGCCTTTATTGACATCGAAGCTTGCGTTTTCAAGAGCGGTCCATGAACCGTAACGGCGCGTTACATTTTCGACGTTGAGCAAAAAACCTCCTGTGTTCTTCGCGGTTTTCGATCATACAATTTAG
>CAYXDS010000263.1:0-3473 GCA_964463805.1 uncultured Elusimicrobia bacterium
CCGCATCGGTGAAAAAGCCGGGAACACGACCGGTCGGGTTGTTTTATGACGGAACCGATTTGTGGTCGGCCGACCAAGACACGCGAACGCTCTATCGCCACCGCGGCAACGACATCGAAGAAATCCGCGATTCATTCCCGCTGCCCGAAATCAACGTGACCGGTTTTGCGTTCTACAACAGCCGACTGTGGATTCTCGACGGCAAGTCACGGCTCACAAACGTCTATCGATTGCAGAAACCATTGTTGCAACTGGGTTCGTTCGATTTGGATCCGTTCGTGAAAACCGCCACGCCGACCGGCTTCGCGATGATCGACAAACAAATGTGGGTGGCCACCGAAAATCCCGCCCAGTTGATCCGCATCCCGATTTCCCGCCTAAGAAAATCAAAAACAGAAAACTTCTAAAAAGTACAATTTCGAAATGCAGTCATCTGCTTTCGAAAAAAGCACTTCGGATGCCGAGGTCCAAGGTATCACTCCAAACGGTGTTTGGGTTTTCGTGAAAGGAAAAGAATATATGTTGCCTTTCACACAATATCCTTGGTTTAAAGGGGCGAAGGTTTCCGCAGTTTTGAATCTGCAACTTCTTCACTCTGACCATCTATATTGGCCAGATCTGGATATTGATCTTGGAATTGAAGTTCTTGAAGCCCCTCATCGATTCCCACTCATGGAACGAGTTGCTAAAAAACGGGAATATCGCGCCCGGTCAAAATAAACTTTACTAAGATTACTGTGTTGCAAGACTTAGATTTTTTAGTATCTGCGGATTATGCGGATCAATTTCCAACGCTTTTTTAAACCACCTTGCCGCCTCTTCACGCTGGCCATTTTGGTAATAAATTCCCCCCAAATTATTTAAAGGCTCTATTAATCTCGGATCCAACTCGATGGACTTCTGATAGGCGACAATTGCTGATCGAGCATCATGAAGCGCTTCATAAATCAGTCCCATATTCGAGTAAGCAACTGCGTACTTAGGATTTTCTTTAACGATTATTCGATATTCGTTTAAGGCATCTTCGTATTGTCCAAGGATATAGTACCCCTGAGCAAGATTCGTACGCGCATCGAGATCTGTTGGAGCTATCCTTAATGCCTCCCGAGTCTCCTCGACCATTTCTTTCGTGCGCCCTTGCTTGTAATACTCGAGGGCGAGGTTCTTATGGGCACGTTCATGGTTTGGGTATTTGCGAATGATGTCTAGCCAAATGCGAGATGGGTCTTGATAAAGAATGTTTCGTTGATATGTGATGCTTGCTAACCCCAGCGCGAAAACACCAGCCAATGTTGAAAAGATCGCCTTCTGCCTATATCCAATGAATGGAATTATCAAGCAAAGTCCAATGGCTGGAATATACATTCGATTCTCCGCCATCGTTGCTGTCGTAGGAAAGAAACTTGACGTCGGCGCGAGCGTAATGATGAACCAAAGAAAACCGAATAGAACAAAGCGCGTCTGTTGCCACCATAACTTCGATCCTTTAATTAGAACAGCAATTAAAATTACATAGAGGACCAATGTGGCAATTACACTAATATCCGTGAATTGATTGATTGGTCCAAATAAATGCTCAAACGACAATCCTTTAGGCCATAACACCAGACCAATGTATTTCCAAATAACAACCCATTCGGTCAGAAAATACTGAGATCTGCTGAAAAACTGAGCGGTGGCCTCAACGTCTCCTAGTTGACCAAAATATGCGATGCGCCAGCCAATATATAAACCCAGAATTCCCCAATAGAGGACATGTTGTTTCCAGTTATGCAATACGCGTTGCAGATTTCCTTCACTAAAGAAACACAAATCAACGATGAAAATGATCGCGGGTAAAGTGATCGCCAACTGATTTGATGCCAGCGCAAGAAAAAAACAAAACGCAGAAGCGATCATTCTCCATAGACCCGCTTGCCGTGCATAAATGAAGAGAATGACCGCCAACAAATAGCAAAGAGCGGATAACTCGGATGGCCTCCCCCCCATTACATAGGTAACCGCATTTACATTTATTGGATGAACGCCAAATAAAAGTGCGGATAAAAAGGGAAACGCAACACCAGGGATACCAATCATCGGTAAAAGGGACGAAGCCAATACAAAAACCAAGGAAACCACTATTACGTGCAATGCGATATTAACGATATGGTATCCGGCCGGGTCAAGCTGATTGAAGTGATAATTGAGTGTAAGCGTTAAATAGGTCAGCGGGCGGGACGGATCATTTCGATGAAACTCAGGTGTACTTCCATACGGATAAATGAGACGCGAAGTGATGTTGGAAAGACTTTTGATATCCGGATTCCGAATTATTTTACCGTAATCATCCAGAAGAAAAGGCACTTTTAATGATGGAAGGTATACAAGTAAACAACTCACAATTAATATGAAAACTGCTATTCCAAATTTCACCCGATGCAGGCTGTCTACTGCTTGAGATGGATTAGATATGGGTGAGTGCGGAGATTTTTTTAGTGGGCGCAATCAGCTATGCCGCGCGCGGAGCTCGTCGATCCAGTGGAAGAGGCCGTTGCGCAGTTGGACTGCGAACGAGAACAGCTCGCGGCGCAGGCGTAGCGATTTCGTGCGCAGAGAGATTCGGCTCAGCAATCCCATGCACACGTCTGCGTGGTTCAACGCGCGTTGGACTTTTGCGATGTTGCCGCGGATGCGTTCTTCGGAATAGCCGATTGTGTGGCCTTGTCCGACGTTGATTGCGATCCAATTGGCGTGGAAACGCAGAGACTCGAATTCGGCGCTGAATTTTTTGCGGTAGGTTAAATCTTTCAGCTTCAGATAGCGGTCGATTTCCTGCGACGTGCAGATTGCAAACCGGCAACAATCGCGATAAATCAAAACGGTCGCCAACGGCGCGCCTTCACCCCAATAGTGCGGATCTTCGTTTGTGGCGGGGTGATAATCTTGTTCGGGATTCGCATCGCCATAAAAAGGTTGGCCGTTCAACTGCTGAACCACGGACGGACCGGCGGCCACGCCGTATTCGCGGATGATAGGCTCGAATGCTTTCACTTCATCGGGGCCGACGAACTTGATTTTCGACATCGGCTTTTTGCGCACTTCTTTATTTTGGTGAGAGACCCTGTAATCGTCTTGCGCCTGGAAAAATTTTTCCCAGTCCGCTTCGTCCCAGGTCTTATTGAAATCTATTTTTCTGAAGAACTCTTTGTTGTCCATTTCGCGGACAGCAGTATAGTAAAAGAAATCAAATTGCGACGGAAAACGCGGCTTTCACGCGCGCAAGAACCATTTCTTTTCCCATCACTTCCAGCATGTGAAACAAGCTCGGTCCTTTCGTGCGGCCCGAAACCGCCACGCGAACCGGATGAAAAACCTGTCCGTTTTTCAACGCGTTTTCCTGAGCGTGATCGCGGCACGCTTTTTCGGTGTTCTCGGCCGTAAGTTTTGGAAGCGCCTCAAACTTAGCCGTAATTCCCTCAAGAACTTTTTTT
>CAYXDS010000264.1:0-3465 GCA_964463805.1 uncultured Elusimicrobia bacterium
AAACTTAAAATCGAACAACGCGCCGCATACGCCGCAAGACGCCTCGCAAGCCACGTACTTCGGCCGCCGGACCGCCGAAGACGGACAGTTTGAATGGAGCTGGCCCGCGAAAAAAATTCACGACTTGGTGCGCGCGGTCTCCAAACCCTATCCGGGAGCGACCACGTTGATCGAAGGAATCCGAACCATAATTTGGAAGACACGCCGAACCGGCAAAAAAGTAACATCCGGCGACGTCGGCGTGTTGCGGCAGGAAGAAGGCCGCATTCTCATCACCTGCGGCGACGGAGAAGAGTTGGAAATCATCGAATTGGATACGCGAGGAACCACATGAAAGTTTTGATACTCGGAGTAAACGGCTTTATCGGGCACGCGCTCGTCAGCCGAATCTTGAAAGACACGGACTGGGATGTGTACGGTCTCGACATGTCGTCGAACAAAATTGACCAATTGCTCGACAATCCGCGGTTCCGCTTCCTCGAAGGCGACATTGCGATCAATAAAGAATGGATCGAGTACCACATCAAGAAGTGCGACGTGGTGATGCCGCTGGTGGCGATCGCTACGCCGGCCGCTTACGTCCAGAATCCGCTCGGCGTGTTCGAACTCGATTTCGAAGAAAATCTGCGCGTGGTTAAACAATGCGTGCGGTACAAAAAACGAATCATTTTCCCCTCCACCTCCGAAGTGTACGGCATGTGCCCCGATGACGAATTCGATGAGGAGTCATCGCCTCTCGTGTACGGCCCGATCCACAAACAGCGTTGGATTTATTCGTGCAGCAAACAATTGCTGGATCGCGTGATCTACGCGTTCGGTCAAGCGGAGAATCTTCAATTTACATTGTTTCGACCGTTTAACTGGATCGGCCCGAACCTGGACAACATCGACTCGCCCAAAGAAGGTTCTTCACGCGTGCTCACACAATTCCTTCACAACATTCTGTACGGCGAACCGATCAAACTGGTCGACGGCGGTAAACAACGTCGTTGCTTCACCTATTTATCGGACGGCATCGACGCGCTGATGAAAATCATCGAGAACAAAGGCGGCGCCGCGGACGGACAAATTTTCAACATCGGCAATCCGAAAAGCGATTTGTCGATCAGTGAACTTGCCGAGAAGCTCGTGGCCGCGGTGAAATCGTATCCGGGTTATCGCGATATCGGTCAGAAAGCGAAAATCGTGGCGGTCACGTCGGGCAATTATTATGGAAAAGGCTATCAAGACATCATGACGCGTACGCCGTCGATCAAACGCGCGAAAGAAACGCTCGGATGGGAACCGAAGGTTTCGTTCGACCAAGCCATCAAAAACACGCTCGACTTTTATTTGAAAGGCCGCAAACGCCCCGCGGTGCCGGTCTGAAGCGAGTCGCGCTAAAAGTCGATTGTGACACGTACGAAGGCACGCAAAAAGGCCTTCCTAATCTTCTCCGGCTGTTCGACGAATTCCACATCCGTGCCAGTTTCTTTTTCACCTTAGGCCCCGACACCTCGGGGCGCGCAGTTTTTCGCGTGTTCACGCAAAAAGGCTTCATCAAAAAAATGCTGCGTTCGAACGCGGCGGCGCTGTACGGACCGAAAACAATGATGTACGGCACGCTGCTTCCCTCTCCAATGATCGCCGAGAAACTCGCGAGTGAAATCCGCTCAGTCGGCAACGCCGGCCACGACATCGGCGTGCACGCGTGGGATCATATCCGCTGGCACGATAAAGTGGACCGAATGAGCCGCGAAGCGGTCGAACGCGATTACGGCCGCGCGCATGCCGCGTTCGAAAAAATCTTCGCAAAGAAAGCGCATTCGTCGGCGGCGCCCGGTTGGCATGCCTGCGCAACATCATTGGCCGTGCAAGACGATTACAATCTGCTGTACGCTTCCAACACGCGTGGGGGTTCTCCTTGCTTCCTTCAATCGGGCGAACGCACGTTCAAAACATTGGAAATTCCGAGCACGATTCCAACGTGGGATGAGGCGTTGTGCGATCCGGCGCTCAAAGATCCGAACATGATGATCAAAACCTACACGGACGCCATCAAAAACACCGAAGTGCACTCAATCCACACCGAAGTCGAAGCGACCGCTCATCTCGATTTGTTTCGGAAACAACTGCAAGCGTGGAAAACGGCCGGCGTTGAATTCGTGGCGCTCGACCAAATCGCAAACGAACAATTGGCGAATCCGTCGAAAATTCCGACACGGCGTTTGACCCGCAACGAAATCCCCAACCGCGCAGGATTGGTCAGTTCGTCGGAATAATCAGAGAGGCAACGAATGGAAAAAGTCACACCCACTTATAAAATCCCGCAAGTGATCGCGGCCTCGGCGGTCGGCACAATGATCGAATGGTACGACTTCTATATTTTCGGAAGTCTCGCGACGGTGATCTCTCCCTTGTTTTATCCGAAAGGCAACGACACGCTCGCGCTCATCGCCTACTTATCGACATTTGCGGTCGGATTTGTGGTGCGACCGTTTGGGGCTCTGTTCTTCGGCCGCATCGGCGATTTGGTGGGCCGCAAGTACGCGTTTCTTGTGACATTGTTGATCATGGGAGGCGCAACCGCGGTCATCGGCATTCTGCCCACCTACGCGACGATTGGCCTCGCGGCACCGGTGATTCTTCTTTTGATCCGCGTGCTGCAAGGACTCGCTCTCGGCGGCGAATACGGCGGCGCGGCGGTCTACGTCGCCGAACACGTTCCCGACGGTTCTCGCGGATTCTATACGAGCTTCATTCAAATCACGGCGACGGCGGGACTGTTCGTTTCACTGGCGGTCATCTTAACGGTCCAGAACCTGATGTCGAAGGAAACGTTCGCCGAGTGGGGCTGGCGCGTGCCGTTTCTGATTTCAATTTTTCTTGTTGCCGTTTCTTTGTACATGCGGATGAAAATGAAAGAGTCGCCGATCTTCCAACACTTAAAGGGCTCCGGCATGACGTCGATACAACCGTTGAAAGATGCGTTCTTGCATTGGCCGAATCTGAAAACGGTTTTGATTTCGTTGTTCGGCGCGACGGCGGGGCAAGGTGTGGTGTGGTACACGGGCCAATTCTTCGCGTTGTTCTATCTACAGACGATTCTAAAGGTCAACGGCACGTCTGCGAACTACATCATTGCGATCGCGTTGATTTTTGCGATGCCGTTTTTCGTGTTCTTCGGCGCGCTGTCCGACCGCATCGGCCGCAAAAAAATCATGATGACCGGCTGCTTGCTCGCGGCGTTGTTCTACATCCCCATATACAAAGCGATGCAAGCGGCGGCCGGCACCAACGTGGTCACGGCGATCTCACAGAAGAACCCGGTCACCGGCGCCGTCACACTCACGCCGCAAACGATCATCGACGGCCAGTTGCAACCGGCCTCACCAGCGCTTCCATATGAAGGATTTGGAAATCTTCTCACAAACGCAATCGCGTGGAAGTTGATTTTGCTCGTGTTCCTCCAAGTGTTGTTCGTGA
>CAYXDS010000265.1:0-3457 GCA_964463805.1 uncultured Elusimicrobia bacterium
CAGTTCGAGAACGTTGCGGTTTGTGATGGCCGGCTTGAACCCCCATGAGAGAATGTGGGCGAGCAAGAATGAAAAGCCAGAGATCAGCGCGGCTAAATAATAAGGTTGATCCAATCCAATCATCGATGCGTAACCAATTCCGAGCGCTACCGGCAATTCAACGATCAATGACCAAAACAGACGCCACGCACGGAATTGAAAAACGGAGCCGCCATCTGGGTTGGAAAATTTCTCCAGTATCGTTAGCTGGGCGGTAAGTTTTTCCTTAAGTTCGGTCTCACGGGCAATACGCGTTTTCAGATGCGCAACAACCAACTTGGCTTGTTCTTTATCCTGCGCCGCCTTGCCTAATTCAGCATCGGTAAAAGATAGAAGTTCAACATCCTCTGCCAACAGCGGTATTTTGGCAACGCCTTCCAATCGCGAAATCACTCGCACGTATTCCGCATGCTCGTTTTCGTGCGAAGCAACGGGAATAAAACTTCTCAAACGGGTGATTTGCTCACGCAAGGCCTCGTCGCTACCTCTCAACGTTTTCCCCAACTCTTCATCCGTTAACGGTTTTACGTCGGCGGGGTTCACTTTTGGTTCGACAGCGGTTGCTTTTGGTTGCGCTTTCGGCGCCCAGTTGCGGCTTTCGGCGACAATTGTTTCTTCGAGCGCCTTAATCGGGTTGTGGCTGATATCGGCGCCCGTTTTCGGAGCGAGCTGATAAGCGACGTAATACAAAAGCTTCTTTCGGATATCCTTATCGTCCTTCCACGCTTTATCGACGCGCGCTTGCAAAAATTTCAACAGCGCCGGTCGTCGCACGCTTAAGTCTTGTGATTTATAGAAAAGGTTATCTTTGGAAAAGTCCTGCAAATCGGAGTCGGAAGGATCTTGTTTGAAAACATCGGCAACATTGAAGAACTTGTCGCCGCCGGCAGGGACGCCGCCTTTATAGATCATCGCCAATCGTAAAATCAGGCGAGAAGCGGTCGGCATCGTCGGCAACGACGGGGACTTCGTATAGAATTCCGCGCGCCTTTTTTTAATGTTCCTGAAGATCTCAATGATTTTATGCGCGCGTTTGTGACCAGCCGCCTTCTCCCGATAGTCGGCCAAATCTTTGAATTCTTCAATATTCCAGAAATTCCGATCCAAATCAGGACCACGCAAACTTACGCCCGGATATGTTCCGTTTAGTTCATCCTTCAATGCTAAGTCGACGGCTTCAGCGTCAGTTGTGCCTTTTTTGCGCTTTTTGCCGAATGCGGGCACGGCCGGAAGAAGCGCGGCCATTTGGATGGATTCACCGACGCCGGTCGGCAACAGGCCGGAGCGCGCGATGATGACCACCCCGGCCGCGAGAATGAGCAACAAACCTTGGGTGCTCGTTAACCATTTGACTACCTTCGATAAAGTTGACGGTTGTTTGGCTTTCACGACGACGGTCGCTTTGTCGCCGGTGCCTTTCCAATCGCCCGCAGGTGCTTCGCTCCCAGCGGGAACCGCTTGCACGTCGATTTCCGGCAGTTCGCCGTTGGTCGCCGGCTTCATAGTGGCGTTTACTCCATCTGCGGTTCTCACGATCGTCGGTTTCTGATAACCGTCCACAGGTCTTTCAGCTCTTGCATTTCCGCCGAGCAACGAACCCAACGCCAGTGAGATCGGCAACACAATCGACTTCAATAAATTTGTTCGGCCTGGATTATCCGGGCTGTCGACGCCGACACCTTTGACCAGAGAAATTTTTTGCGACTCGTAGATCCGATCGAGCGGCAGCGGATCGCGCGTGAAGATGGTCAAGTACGGATCGGTGGTTTCGTCGATGGAGACGAGTTTCGGAGCAACGGTAACGACCGTCGCGTTCTTCGACGCCAACAAACTGCGCAAGCCTTCGGCGTGGAAACCGCCGGCGACTACGATGGAAAGTTTTGTCGAGCCGATGTTCGAAAGGATATTTTCGGCGAGCGCCGTGTTGCGTGATTCAGCGGCGATATAGAAATTCTCGAACGAGGCATATTCGCCTTCACCGACGTTTGCGGACAATTGTTTGTATTTGGCCCACTCTTGCGTGGTCAGACTCAATGAAACGAGTTTACCGATCAAGTCGGCGCGCTGGCCCGCTTCATAGGCGGCGCGTTGCGCCGGCGTCTGCAGCGATGCGTTCCACACCGCGTCGAGATAGGAATCCACTTCAACCAATAATTTCTCGGCTTTGATCGAGTCGGCTTTCAGCACGTAACCGATGTATGTGTCGAAGTTCGGGTAACGCGTCCAACGCACGCCGTGGCGCGAGGCCACGTTTCTTAAATATTGGTGATACTCGCCGGTGGAGATTTCGTCGGACTTCAGCGCCAACGTTTGCGCCATCAACATCTTCGCGTCGGCCGGCGAGAGTTTCTGCGTGAGCTCGGCCACGAAGTCGGCGCGTTCTTTTTCGGTGGCCTTAAAATTCAGATTTTTTTCGATGTTCCAAACTTCGAGAAAAAGTTTGAACTGCGGATATGAAGTAACCGACGGAGACGACGGCTGCGACGCCGCGAACGCCAACGATTCGCCCATCGGTGCGGAGCCGTTGGTCCATGCGGCCAATTTCGCATCGAGGTTCAACAAGTTCGGCGAGTAGGCGGCACGCTTTTCGGCCGACGCTTTCTCAGCGAGGCGAGCAACCGAGGTTTTCGCGGACGCTTGTTCACGCAACGACGCGCGCACAGCGGCGACGTTGCTCAAATACAAATCTTTATTTTCGAGACCGACCGCTTCAGGCATTTGCGGCGCCGACAACAGCGCCACTTCAGGTCCCGCGATCAAGCCGCCGTTGAACAACACGGCCGCCGCTTCACGGTTGATGTTCACGTCATTGCCGCGGAACGGCGTGAGATCGATGCGACCGGCCGCGCCTTCGAGGCCGACCACCGCGTGCGGATCATAGGCGAGCACGTCGTCGATGATCGACGCGATGCTCTTCTGGGCGGCCGTTTGGCCGTGCACGTCTTGAACGAGCACGACGACCGGATTGTGACGAACGTCGTTCGAAACGTGCACGTCTTGAACGACGCCATCAGCGGAGGCAGAGGCCGCAATTTTCGACAAGCGATCGTCCCCACCGGCGATCACCGGCAAAACGGCGGAGAAATTTTTCGGTTCGGCGTGGGAGAGAGCAGGAAATCCGTGCGAGAGCGGAAGTTGCGCGAGCAATTCGTTGTTTTTATTCGCGCTTTGGCGACGCTGTTCCCATAACGTTTTTTCGGGCAACGCTCCGAACACCGTTTGATTGATCATCGCCAAACTTAAAAGAGTCGCTATCGCTCTTTTCATCATAATTCCGCCTTTGCTTTTTTTTACTTACACCTAGGTTATTGAACCCGAATTAATTTCTCATGAAGAAGTTGTAAATCTTGTGTAACTGCCGTCAGGTGAATTTACGTTGCTAATGCACCACATGCACGGAAAGCTTCCGCTGGTGTAA
>CAYXDS010000266.1:0-3450 GCA_964463805.1 uncultured Elusimicrobia bacterium
GGTTGCTGATTTCATCCAGCTCGTTGGTGTGATAAATCGGAATCCAGTTTTTGTCGGTCTTGTTGATGATGTTCTTCGGATCATAATCGCCGTCGCCCACCAGCAAAACGAAAACCGGACGGCGCTGCCAGCTCTCATAGGCATATTTGAGAAAATCGCGAATCGCTGTCGGATCGTACATGCCTGCCGAGAACTCATCGAATACATCCTGAATTTTGACGACTTCAACGTCGAGACGATCATTCGGCTTGGCGTTTTCGCGCAGGCTCACAAACCGCGCGATTGGCCCTTCGTCTTTTCCGGTCGCGGGATTGAGACTGAGAAAATCCTCGTGCGTGATGACAATCATATCGGCGGCATTATTCGGCGAGCGCCAATTGGAAACTTCGTCGCGCGTGATGGTTCCCACACTTTTGAATGCCGCAGGCGTCGCAGCAATGTATCGTCGCGGCGCATTCTTTACGCTGCCAACATCCGCAAACGTCACTTGCGCCGCATTGACTTGCCAATTTCGATTCGGCAGGCGCGCGACGTTGCTGAAATCCGAAATCTCAAAAAGCCAGAGTCCCGCCGAGGCGGGATCGGAATTGCTGAACGTGTAAGCAAGCGGTCCCGCGCCAACACGACCGTTGAAGATGAGCATGTTGTCGCTCAAACGCAATTGCCGGTCGTAGTCCAATTCAAAGTAATCGATATACAATTGCGCGGCGTCGTTGCTGCCGCGAAACGTGAGCACGATTTCATTGTCGCCGTTGTTCAAGCCGCCGGCCTTTTCCAAGTTATAAATTTGCGGACGGCCACTGCCGAAGATCTGCCACTCCGCCAAATCCTGTTTCTCAAACGTCACCGTTAATTGGCTGGTGTTATTGCCAGGGCCAAAGGGCGCATAAAAAACGAATTTCATTTTCGCGCGGCTGTCGGCGATGGGATCGATGAGCTTGACGCGATAACGGCGCGTTTGCTCCGCCTCGGTGCTGGTAAAGAGCCAGCCGAACCAGGTTTGGTCGGACTCGAACAACGGATTCAACTCTTCTTCAACAAAAAGATAATCTTTGAAATTCGTCGCTGGTGTCAAACCGGAAACAGGCAAAGGCGCGCGCTCCGCCATCCGCTTGCCATTGGTGCCGCCGAAGCTCAGCCAATAATAATTGTCGTAGCCGAAATGATTGATATAATGATTCGCCAAACCACTTGTCGAATCAAACGCAAAGCCTTCGACGCCGCGACCATAAAAGAGAATGAAATCGTTATCGTCAAAGCGGCCATCGCCGCCATCGGAAACATAGATCGCGTTTTCAACCAAACCTTGCGGACGCGGCGCGTTGAGGCTGCGCGGCAGCTCGCGACCGCCGTTGTTGTAAAGATGAATCGTGCTCGGATTCACGTCGGCGAGATTGATGCCGTTTCTGGTCAAGGTCTGTCCATCAAGCTTATAAATGCCTTCCTGCCGCAGCGCGAATTTATAGAGCGGGCCTTCGATTTGCGGGCTCGCGCTTCGCAGCAATTGCGCCGGTCGCGCTTCGCGAAAGGTTTTTGCCTGCTCGTAATTCACCAGCAGGTTTTGATAAAACTCTTCTTCGGCAGGAGCAGAGAGCGGGGTTGAAAATGTTTGCGTCTGTTGTGAGGCTCCGCCGACAAAGCGCACCACGATTTGCAGCTCGCGATAAATTCGCAACAGCTTTTTGGCCGGATTATATTGCACCGGCATCACTTGCACGCGCGCGATGGTTTGCTGGCGGAATTGCGCGGGCGGATCGACACGCGCCAACTCTGCCGGATAAAACGCGTCGCGCGCGTAAATTTGCGGATCGAGTGTGTAGCGCCAGTTGATTTGGTCATCGGCACGCGCTTGCACTGGAACCGGCGCTACAAAGATTTCCGGCAATTCCTCGCTCGCGCCTGGAATGACCGAAACTTCGGCGCGCGCGCCAGATGGAACGCCAACCACAAACACGCGCGTGGGCAATTGAGGCGCGCCTGGCGTGTGCAGTGAGATCGCATTTTCAAAATCAAGCCGAACTGCGCTCGCGCCGTTGATCTGCACGGTGTCCAGCTTGAAATCGGCAAGGCGATAAGCGATAGTCACTTGTCGCTCGCTCGTCTGCGTGACTTGCGCATCGCGCTCGGCGGCGGAGAGAAACGTGGCGGCGAAAACTCCATTCACAAGCCAGACAATGGCGTTTAGTTTTTTAAGAGAAAACTGCACGGGCATAACTCACGCACTCATTTTAATAAATTCACTTTTCCGAAATAACCATCGGGCGCTTTCCGCTGGTGATTTAATGGAGGCGAAGCTTCCAACTTCCAGCGCCCGAATGGCATTTTGGACTGTCACCTAGTTTTTAAAACTGGACACTTTACGATTTAAAATTGGACTATCGGCATTTCTTCGTTTTTGATCCGTTGGAACCCTTTCAATTGTCGTCGATGCCAGAATCTCACTTCTGTAAACCCCGATTTCAGATCGGGATACAGCCTTAATTCAACTTCTTCTTTTGGGAGAACGTTGGGAACCGACAATTCGAGTCCCTGCAAGGATACCTTACGGTACGCGTCAACTCGTCTGGCGATCCTCAAACAAAACAAATCTTTCACTGATTGAAACGGCGACGGAATCGAGAATGGGCGGAACAACGTCTTCTTCTCGTTGATTGCTCTCCGAAACCTGATAAGAGGGATTTCTTTGGTGGTCGAATGGATCCGCTTCTCGTTGTATCGGCGAACCTCCTCTTGAAGGATCTTCCTGCCATCGATAATACTCTTGATTCCTTCCCGCACGCACGTCCTGAGAATATGGTCTTGGAGCCACTCGTACGGACGTTCGACTTTTCCTTTTGCTTGTGGAGACAGAGCGTAAATCGTCTGAACGCCGCAATCCTTCAACACCTGTTTCCATTGCGGATCGACATCGTCGGTGAATTTTACGTATGTCCTCCACGGGCTGTGTGTATCCCGATCCTTCACGTACCGGAAAATTCGGTGCTGATCGGCGTAGTAGGAAAACGAAAAACCATACCGTAAACATAGGGATTCTGTCGCAACAATATGAGTCCACGTTGTTTCTCGAAGAACAAAATCCGCGTACAGGATCGTTCGCGAATAGTCGTCAATACTCGTGATCAGGAACCATTTCTCATTCCCGTCAGGAGCCCACAAGTGATGGGATGAATCGTGCTGAATTAATTCCCCCGGGTAGTTGGTGATGACTTCGCGATCGTGAACCTTCTTCGGGGGTTTCGATTTCCAGTACCCATGTTCGCGTGCTCGATCAATAATGGTCGATACAGAAGCGCGTTGGTGATACTTCTTTTCGAGAAGCGAGCCAATGTAACTGTAATTGTATCGTTTGGTGGAAACCCTTGGATCGTCGATGATCTTTTCTTTTTCGATCTGGAGTTCTTTCAGAATGTTTTGCTCGATGATCGGTTTGAGTTTACGAGTCGCTTTCGT
>CAYXDS010000267.1:0-3449 GCA_964463805.1 uncultured Elusimicrobia bacterium
CTTTTTTCAGCACTTTTTCGACCGATTCCGGATCGAACTGCACTTGTTTGTGCAAAAAGAAATCGATGAGGCCCGGAGCCTCCGACAAAACGACAAGTTTTTCTTGCTCGAGCATCAGCGCGTTGTGAACATAGGACCGCAATTCTTCGTTCGATTCATTCGTGACGAGACCCGCGCTCACCAAGAACGGCCACGTGCGTTCAAGCAGCTGATCTTTTGTGAGGTTGCGGATGTACACGCCGTTCATCCACTTTAATTTTTCGGTGTCGAAAACGGCCGGACTTTTTTGGCAGCGCTCGAGTTCGAATTTCTGCACGAGCTCCGCGAATTTATTCTCTGGGTTGAATAATTGCTGCGAATCGCTGGTCGACCAACCGAGAAGCGCCAAATAATTCAACATCACTTCCGGCAGGAAACCGGTCTTTTGGAATTCCTCGATCGACGTCGCTCCGTGACGTTTCGACAACCGCGATCCGTCGGGGCCGTGGATCATCGAAATGTGCGCGAACACCGGCAATGGCGTCCAACCGAACGCTTCAAAAATTTGGATTTGGCGCGGCGTGTTCGATAAGTGATCGTCGCCGCGAATCACGTGCGTGATGCCCATCAAATGATCGTCGACGGCGCCCGCGTACATGAACGTAGGAACGCCCGATGATTTCAGCAACACAAAATCATCAAGCAACTCGCTCTCAAATTTCAGCTGACCTTTCACCACGTCATTAAATTCAACGGACCCACCGTGAGGGCGTGCGAAACGAATCACGTGCAGTTCCCCTTTGGACACGCGCGCTTTCGCATCGTCCGGCGAAAGCTTCCGGCAGCGCTCATCATACTTCGGCGGGCGCTTCGCCAGCATCGCGCGCGCGCGCATCTGTTCGAGATCTTCTTTCGTGCAGAAACACGGATAGGCTTTTCCTTTCGCCACCAGCTCGGCTAAAAGTTTGTGATAGGTGGAGAGACGCTCCATTTGGAAATAGGGGCCGACGTTTCCGACCGACGCTTTCGCGTCCTTCACGCCCGGGCCTTCGTCCCAATCGAGACCGAGCCAGTGCAAACCGTCGATGATCGCGCGCATCGACTCGTCGGTCGAACGCGCTTCGTCGGTATCTTCGATGCGCAGAATGTATGTGCCTTTGTGGTGACGCGCGTACAGCCAATTGTAGAGCGCGGTGCGCGCGCCGCCCACGTGCAAAAAGCCGGTCGGCGACGGCGCGAAACGGACGCGAATGGTCATGAACGTAAATCCTTTAACGGCACCATCAGCACCGTTCTCATAATTTCGTTGAAACAAATACTGAAACGATTAAAAAAGCTTTCGCGACCCAAAATATTAAAGCTGGCCGCATGCGTATCGGAAAATCCGATCTTCGCCTTGAACGACGTCTGCTCCACCTCAACGCCGACGGTGGCAACGCCGATGTCGACTTTGCCGCTGGCCGTATCGAGCCGCACGCCGGCGCGACGGTTTTTCGGCAGGTGCAACGCGCGCGCGATTTCAGGACGGAACACCGAGATCGACGCGCCCGAATCGATCAACGCGAACGTACTCACGAAATGCTCGCCACGGCGCAACGTCAGTGGGATCAGAGGGTAGTGTTTCCCGTGGAATTTCACGTACGGGAATTGGTAATGCTGGAACGACGGAACGCGGTTATTTCTCTTTGGCAACGTGGATGATGGGCGACGCTAAGTCTTTCTTCGACGGCACGTGAAAAACGAACGGCGCGGATTTTTTGGGGAGCGATGTTTTAAAAATGCTTTCGAACGACTTGCCGCGACCGATGATGCCTCGCGTGGCTGAAAACGCGACGAGCTGGCCCGCGAATTTCTCGAGAGCGCGCGCGTTCTCGCACAACCATTTGGTTTCTTTGCAAATGTTCATCGCGTCCCTCCGTTTTGTGGCGTTAAGCGATCAACTTATTCAGCGGATACTCGATGATGCCTTCGGCGCCCGCGCGTTTAAGCTCGGGCAAAATCCGTTTCACAACGCTCTCTTCGACCACGACTTCGATTGCGATCCAACCGGGCAGCGTCAGTTTACTTACCGTCGGGCGCTTTAGGGAAGGCAAAATTTCCATGATTCGATCGAGCGCGTCTTCTTTGAGATTCATTTTGAGGCCGACCATGCCCTCCGCGGCCAGCGCGCCTTTCAAAAGAATCGCGATGTTCTCGATCTTTTGGCGCTTCCATGGATCTTTCCACGCTTCTTGGTTTGCGATGAAGCGCGTCGTCGACGACAAGAAATCTTCGACGATACGCAGCTTGTTCGCTTTCAACGAGCGGCCGGTTTCGGTGAGTTCGACGATCGCATCCACGAGCATGCCCGCTTTCGCTTCGGTAGCACCCCACGAAAACTCGACCGTCGCTTTCACTTTGCGGTCGGCCAAATATTTTTTCGTGTAGCTGACGAGTTCGGTGGCAATCGTCTTGCCGTTCAAGTCTTTTACGGTCTGAATCGGAGAATCGTTCGGAACGGCCAGCACCCAACGCACGGGGCGGAAACCGGATTTTCCGTAGATTAATTCGCAGACTTCCTTCACTTTCGCACCGGTTTCAAGGATCCAGTCTTGGCCGGTCAATCCTGCGTCAAACAGGCCGTCTTCAACGTATTTGCCCATTTCCTGCGAGCGAACCAACATAATTTCGATTTCGTCATCGTCGCAATACGGAAAGTACGAACGATCGCCGGTGCTGATGCGGATGCCCGCTTTCTTAAAAAGTTCGGTGGTGGATTCCTGCAGACTGCCTTTCGGCATGCCCAATTTGAGCACGCGTTTCTTCTGTTGTTCGGATTTCATTTTTCTCTCTTAAAGATTGTCATTGCGAGGAGGCCGAAGGCCGACGTGGCCCTACGACCTGATTAATTGATCGGACGTAGGGCCACGGCCACACAACGGCCTCGCAATGACAACTTACAAATGGGATTTTTCTGACGGCGCGCAGTGTACCATTTTGAAACGGCGGTAGGCGGCGGCCAACCGGGCCGTAACTGGGCCGGTGGCCATTCGCGATGCGTCGGAACCGACCAAAACTTTTGAAATCGGCATGATTTCCATCAACGAACTGGTCAAAAATGCTTCGTCGGCGCCGGTCAAATCGCGCACGGAGAGTTGCGTTTCACTGACGCGCAGCCCCGCATCGCGCGCCAGCGCGCACACGAGCTCGCGCGTAACCCCCGCTAATTGACGGCCGTTCAATGCCGGCGTCGACAACCGGCCCTGTTTCACCACGAACACGTTGCAAATCGTGCCTTCGGCGATGTCGCCTTCGGCCGAAAGCAATATCGCCTCATCCGCTTTCGCGCGGTTCGCTTCGATCTTCGCGAGGATATTGTTCATGCAGCTCGTCGATTTGATCGACGGCGGCAACGATTGCGGGCTGTTCCGCCGCACCGACACCACGGCGACCGTCATTTGTTTCAAGGTGTAACCGTTGAATGGGCGGGA
>CAYXDS010000268.1:0-3414 GCA_964463805.1 uncultured Elusimicrobia bacterium
GCACGTTTTCGTTGGGGTTGATGCTGCAGAAATATCTGTAACCGCGCTGGAATTGTATGATCGCCGCTCGTATGAAAATCATATTGACCGGCGGCGCCGGTTTCATCGGAAGTTGTTACCTTCGTAAATTGAACGATCTCGGAATCACCGACGTTTGGGTGGTCGATACCGCTTCATCGGCCGACGGCATCGAGAATCTTTCGAACAAGAAGTTCACCGACTATCTTTCGCGCGAAGCGCTGCTCGATTCTCTGGCAAAAGGCAGACTCAAAGAAATCGACGGGATCGTGCATTTGGGCGCCTGCTCGGATACGACCGAAATGGACCGTGAGTTTCTCCGACGGAACAACAGCGGTTACAGCCAAACATTGGCCGAATGGGCGTTCGCGAACGGTAAGCATTTTCAATACGCGTCGAGCGCTTCCGTTTACGGCGACGGAAAATCGGGCTACAGCGACGCGGATGCCGAACTCGCGAAATTTAAACCGTTGAATCCTTATGCGGAATCGAAGCATGCGTTCGATACATGGCTGATCTCGAAAAAGCTCACGAATAAAGTAGTGGGATTTCGCTATTTCAACGTCTTCGGCCCGAACGAATATCACAAAGGCGATATGCGCAGCATGGTCTGCAAGGCGGTCGATCAGATTAATAAGGATGGATCGGTAAAGCTGTTTGCCACCACGCGGCCCGGTTACGACGACGGCTCGGAAGAACGGGATTTTGTGTACGCGAAGGACGTAAATGAAGTCATGTCTTATTTCCTCGAGCATCCGGATAAAACCGGTATTTTCAATGTGGGGTCCGGAAAAGCGCGTTCATTTAAAGAGCTGATGTTGGCAGTATTTTCAGCTCTAAAAATCGAGCCGAAAATCACATATATTCCTATGCCGGACCGGCTCCGAGGGCAATATCAGTATTTTACGGAAGCCGATTTATCGAAGTTACACGCGGCCGGATACCGACGGCCGTTTATGACGCTTGAGCAGTCGGTGGCCGATTACGTTCAAAAACATCTCACCAAGTCCCACCGTATTTATTGACTTTTTCGACGCTGGATCCAGCGTCGTTTTTGCATCTTCTTTCTTTTTTAACCTCCCCTTAAAGCGTTCTTAATGATCGATTTACATACTTGTTACAGCTATGAAAAACATAATTTTTGCAGTCGCGCTGTACACAGTCTCCGTCGGTTCAATCTGGGCCTCGCCTCCGTTTGGGGCTTCTTTTATAAAGATTAACCAGTCGCCGGCAACCGCCGCTCTCGGTGGCGCCGGATCGGCGATGATCGCCGATGTTTCTTCCTTATATATAAACCCAGCGGGTCTCTCTTCGATGAACTCGACCCAACTGTGGGCCACGCACACGGAATTATTTGAAGACAGTTCGATGAATTCATTTGCGTTCGGTTATCCGTTTGGATTGGAATCGAAAGGACAGACGATCGGGCTTGGCGTCACTTACCTTAATTATGGCGCGATCGAAGCGCGCGATGCGAACCGCCAAACGGTCGGATCGTTCCGCCCGTCGGATTTGGCGGCGACGCTCTCTTACGCGCGTATCGTCGGTCCGCTCACGGCCGGCCTCAGCGTAAAAGCCATCCAGGAAAAGATCGCCGGTGATTCGGCGTCCGGTGTGGCCGCCGATCTTGGCACCCAATGGAACACGCCGCTGCGCGGATTACATCTCGGGCTGTCGTTGTTGAACGTTGGCCCTTCCATGAAATTTATTTCCGAGAAATATTCGTTGCCGACGACGGCTCGTTTCGGCGTCGGCTATTCGATCGGACTCTTTAATGTACTTTCGGACGTGGGCGTTCCGGCCCACGGCGGCAAGAATTGGTACGCGCTCGGTACCGAATTCAGGCCCGTTTCGATGTTGTCGTTGCGCGCCGGGTATTTAACGACCGGCGAATCGCGCTTGGCGGACAAGTCCACCTCGTCGCAATTGGCCGGCTTCGCCGGTTTTGCGGGCGGCATCGGAATGCAAATCGGCCGTTATCAAATCGACTATGCGATGACGCCGCACCAACAACTCGGCAACACACAACAATTCAGCTTCTCGATGAACTTCAGGTGAATAATATGAAACGAGCGATTCGACTCCTTCTTATTGCAGCGATGATCGGCAGCACGTTGCCGGTTAAACCGGTGATGGCCGACGGCCCGGTGTTGGGTGATGGTGGAGGAAAGGGCGGTCCAGCCGGAGACGGAAGCGGAGGCGGTAGTGGCGGTTCCGGCGGAGGAAGCGGTGGTGGGCTTATTACCGGCACCTGCAGCGCGCCAAGATTTTCGATGACGCAGGAGTTGAACGGTTTGTACAAAGGTATGACCGCGAGCGGCGATCTCAATGGAGACGGAAAAATCGATTTGGCGATGAACGGAATGGACGCTCAGAAGAACACGCGCACCTACGTTTACATGGGAAATGGAAACGGCACGTTTGCGGCGCCGGTCGAAATCGGCACAGCCATTGGTGAAACGACCTCGAGCGCCTTGGCCATCGGCGACATGAACAACGATGGTTCGCTTGATATCGTGAGTGGTATTGCGCCTTCGATTCGCATCTTTTTGAACAACGGCACCGGTCAATTTACCGCTGCTCCCATTATTGCCGGTGCTTTCCGGGACGGCGATGGAATGGCGCTTGCCGATATGGATTTCGGCGGCGACTTGGATATCATCACCGCGCAAGCTCATTTCATTCATAACGCTTCGGGCGGTTATACCCGCACCGTCACGCATCCCAACGGTCCTTTCCCAGCGAACGTCACAACGGCGGATCTCGCCAATAACGGCGCCCAATTCAGTTATTCGGCCGGTTCCATCGGTACACCCACCACCAGCGCCGGTGCTCTGTTTGAATATGGCCAAGAAGAAAGAATCATTCAAAACGTGCCGAATGGGTTGGATAAAGGTTCCGTTATCGCCGCTGACATGAACGGCGACACTTACAAAGACATTATCACCACCGGTCGTGATTTTTATGGCGCGGATAGTGCACGGGTTTTTTACAACTATGAGGGATGGGTAAACCAGCCGACTAATGCCAGCATGTCGATTTACGGCGCTGACGGCGGTCTCTCCGCTATCGACGTTTGCGGTGAGCAAGGCCTGGAATATGTGGCCGTCAACGGCAGCAATGGTAACAACGGCCAAGTTGATTTGATGATCAGTCCCTATTCAGCGATGCCCGTTTCCAATGCGGGACAGGGATTGACGTTCGGCTCGAACACTTCGTTTATCACCTACGCGTATCGCAATGGCACGAACGCGAATCAGGCTCTCATCGCCGTGGGCGGTTCTCCGACGAAAACGAACCCGGTGGGAAAATTGCGCATTTATCAAGCGACCGCTGGTTGGGACGGTCTCGCCCCTCGCGTTCAAATTCTTTGGCCGCATCCGGGCGATACGTTTC
>CAYXDS010000269.1:0-3412 GCA_964463805.1 uncultured Elusimicrobia bacterium
TCGCGCAGCGCGGCAAGCGTGTCGGCTGTTTCGCCCGATTGCGTGATCGGCACAATCAGAGTGCCCGCCGTTTTATTCGACTTCATGTAACGAAACTCGCTGGCGATTTCAACATCGCACGGCAACTGTGCGAGTTCTTCCATCCAGAATCGGCCGACCAGTCCTGCGTGATACGACGTGCCGCAGCCGACGAAACATACTTTCGGCATCGCCCGCGCCACGTTCGGCGACAAACAGTCTTCCAGCAGTACGCGTCCACTCTCAACGTTGATGCGGCCGCGGAACGTGTTTTGTACGGTTTGCCCCTGCTCGTGGATTTCTTTCAGCATGAAGTGCTTGTGGCCGTTTTTCTGAGCCATCGCCGCATCCCATTTGATCGTTTGCGGTTCGCGGGTGACCGGTTCGCCTTTGTCATTTTGAATTTTTATGCCCACTTTCGTGAGTTCGGCGATGTCGCCGTCCTCGAGGAAAATGACTTTGCGCGTGTGGTGGAGAATCGCCGGAATATCAGAGGCCACGAACATTTCGCCGTTGCCGACGCCAATCACCAGCGGCGAATCTTTGCGAACGGCTATGAATCGTTCGCGGTCGTCGGCCGACACCACGCCGATCGCATACGAGCCTTTCATCAACGTTAATGCGCTTTTAACGGCCGCCAAAATATCGCCTTCGTAGAATTCTTCGATTGCGTGAGCAATCGTTTCGGTGTCGGTTTCGGATTTGAAAATGTGCCCTTTCGCGCGCAGATCGCGCTTCAGCTCGTCATGGTTTTCGATGATGCCGTTGTGCACCACAAAAATTTTGTTTTCGCAGCATGCATGCGGATGTGCGTTTGCTTCGGAGGGGCGGCCGTGCGTGGCCCAGCGCGTGTGGCCGAGCCCCAGCGTTCCGTGCGCCGGTTTTTTCTTCAGCAGTTCTTCGAGAACCGAGAGTTTGCCAATGCTGCGCCGCAGTTCGACGTCGCCGCCGTTTAAGATCGCGACGCCCGCTGAGTCGTAACCGCGATACTCCAAACTGTGAAGACCTTTCACCAATACATCCGTCGCATTCTGATGGCCGATATAGCCGACAATTCCGCACATACGTTTTCTCCTAAGAAGGGTATGTGAGGTTAGACGCGCGGCGTCGACGCGTGGTTACACCGCGTGTGCGGTCGTCAATGAACGTTTGTTATCGGCGGACTGAGAGGCGACCACCGGCAGCGTGAAGTAAAACGTCGAGCCTTTGCCGAGCTCGGATTCCACCCAGACGCGGCCGCCGTGGCCTTCTATGATTTTCTTCACGATCGCGAGACCGACGCCGGTGCCCGGATACGCATGCCACGTGTGCAACCGTTGAAAGATGCCGAATATTTTCTCGGAATGGCGCGGATCGATGCCGATGCCGTTGTCTTTGACCGAAAACAACCATTCGCCTGCCTTCTGGTTCACGCCGATTTCAATCACCGGCGGAACTTTGCTGCGGAATTTCAGCGCGTTGCTGAGCAGATTTTGAAAAAGCTGCTGCATCGACACGTAGCTTGCGGCCACCGTCGGCATCGGTTCGCTTTCGATGCGTCCTCCCGCGTGTTTCAATTCCAATTCGACGTTGAGGCACGCATCGTGGACGACTTCGTTTAAATCCACTTGCTCAAGCATTTTCTCGCTCGGCGAAATGCGCGAGTAGCGCAGCAGATTTTCAATCAGCGCGCTCATGCGGCGCGCGCCGTTTTGAATCCGCGCCAGATAGTCCATTGATTTTTCGTCGAGATTTGTTGCGGACATTTTCAATAAGTCGCCGAAATTCATGATTTTGCGAAGCGGTTCTTGTAGATCGTGCGATGCCGAGATCGCGAACTGTTCGAGTTCCTTGTTCGAACGCGTTAATTCAATCGCTTGCCGGGCCAGTTTTTGTTCGGCTTCTTTGTGATATTGGATGTCGGTGCAGGTGAGAATCCAACCGATTGCGCCCCTCTCGTTTTTCTCGGGCACGCCGCGAACGATATGCCAGCGTCCTTTGTCCGCGGACGGCTTGCCGATGCGCGCTTCTACTTCGAAGTCGGTGCTTTGTTCGCGCGCGTCCTGCCAAGCGTCGAGCAGTCGGATCAAATCTTCGGGGTGAAATGTCATTTGCCAGTTCGTGCCGCCACTTTGCTCCGACGACATGCCCGTGTACGTGTTCCACACTTTGTTGAAGTAATAGGCTTCGCCGTCCGCTTTCGTTTTAAAAATGATGTGGGGGACCGCATCGGAGAGATCGCGGTACTCGCGCGCACGGTTTTGTTGCTCGGCTTCGAGCAACAACGCCGCTTGTTCGCTGATTTTGCGGTTCTTCCGGAATAAATTCACGAGCACGCCGACTTTCAGCCGCAACAATTGCGGATCGAACGGTTTGAAAATGTAGTCGACCGCGCCGCAGTCATAGCCGTGGTAAACGTGCACTTCCTCTTTGTTGATCGCCGTGATGAAAATGATCGACGCGTTCTTCGCATTTTCAATTTGATGCACGCGGCTTGCCGTTTCGAAGCCATCCATGCCCGGCATTTGCACGTCGAGCAAGATGATTGCCACATCGACGTTCGAAACAATCTGCAACGCCTCGGGGCCGGAGGCGGCCTGCAGGCAATTGTATTGCGGATTGTCGAGCACGGCCTGGAGGGCCAAACGGCCCTCCGGGCGGTCGTCAACGAGTAGGATGTTTATCTTTTCGGATTCGGTACTCATTGTTTCGACACTTTCGAGAGCCACAAGTGAATCAGCGAGAGCAATTTATCGGTATCCACCGGTTTCGTGATGTAATCGGACAATCCTGCCTGCAGACAGCGTTCCTGATCTTCCTTCATCGCTTTGGCCGTCAACGCGAGCACCGGCGTGGAACGGAAGCGTTCGTCTTTGCGGATGATTCTCGTCGCTTCCAGACCGTCCATTCCCGGCATCATGATATCCATTAGCACGAGATCCACGTTCGGATTTTCCTGCAGACGTTTGATGCCGTCCTTTGCGTTCTCTGCCGACAATACGTTCATGCCGCGATCTTCAAGCGCCGTTTTCACCGCGAAGATGTTGCGGTTGTCGTCGTCAATCACGAGCACGAGACGGCCGTCGAACTTCGCGTCTTTCGGCAACGGCGGCAGCGATGGAATCGAGGCCGGCGTGCTGGGCGCCGCGGATTCGCCGGTTCCTGTGTAGGATTCAGGCAAGTACAACGTGAACGTGCTGCCGCTTCCTGGCAAGCTTTCGACTTCGAGCACGCCGCCGAGCAACCGCGCGATTTCGCGGCTGATCGTAAGACCGAGACCCGTGCCGCCGAACCGGCGGCTGGTGGTTCCGTCCGCTTGTTGGAACGCTTCGAAGATGATTTTTTGTTTCTCTTTTGGAATACCGATACCGGTATCGGATACGGAGAACGCGATCACACTCGGCGCTTGGCTCAA
>CAYXDS010000270.1:0-3410 GCA_964463805.1 uncultured Elusimicrobia bacterium
CACGCGCCGGAAAGAATGGCGTTTATTTGATCGGCCGGCGTGGGCGTTGAAACCGCCTTCGGCAACACCGGCTCGGACGGCGGAACCGGTTTTTCGATCGTCAATCGATCGATCGCCATTTCTTGAATCGCCGCTTGGCGCAGCGAAATTTTTTTCTTCACCGCCATCGGGAACAATTCGGCGGCGACGTTCGTCATCCATCGGTCGAGCAACGCGTCGACCGCCGACTCGCTCGAATCGGGCAATTGGCTGCGGTTGTGCAACATCTCGAGATACGACACGATCACGCCGCCTGAGTTTGTGAACGCGTCCGGAATTACATGTTTCCCTTTGCCGATCAAAATCTCTTCGCCTTCGACCGTGGTCGGCCCGTTCGCCGCTTCCAAGATGATCGAGGCTTGAACTTTGTGCGCGTTTTCCGCCGTGATCTGTTTTTCAAGCGCGGCCGGTACCACCACTTGCACGTTCGCGTACAGAACTTCCTTTTGAAATTCCTTCTTTAGATGATCTTCGAGTTCTTTCGAAGCGCCCTCCGGAATTTGGACCGGGATGAACCGGCCGAATTTTTCGAAATCGGCGGCCGTTGGTTTGCGGCCTTTGCCGTCGTTTTCTTTGCGCAGGTCGATCAGCATTTGTTGCAGCGCGGCCACATCGATTCCGTTCTCGTCTCTCGCTTCGAGCCGTCCGTTCCACACCCAATCCGAGATCGCCATCGTTGTTCCGCCCATTTTTTGGAACAGCAGCGCCGAATTCGACCCAACGTTACCGAACCCTTGGAACGCGGCGGTCACGCCTTCGAAATTCGTCTTATTGAATAAGTAAAGCAACGCCGCGCGCAAAGCGAAATTCACGCCGAGTCCCGTCGCTTTCTCGCGCGACTTCAAGCCGCCTTTCATCACCGGTTTACCGGTCACCGTCGATTGGACGTCGGTGGCGCCCGGTTGCTTCGCGCTTCGATATTCTTCGTCGATGGCGGCCATGAGGTCGGCGTCGGTGCCGACGTCGGGCGCCGGCACGTCCGTATAGGGCCCCAGCGCGTCTTTCTCGAGCATCATGCGCGCGAACGCGCGCGCGACCACGATTTTTTCTTCCTTCGTGTATTTCGACGGATCGATTCGCACGCCTCCTTTGCCACCGCCCACCGGCAATCCCATCAACGCCGTTTTCAACGTCATTTCGAGAGAGAGCATGTAAACCATTGGAAGGTCGACATCGGCAGCGAAACGAATCCCGCCTTTGAACGGTCCGCGATAATTGTTGTGTTGAACGCGGTACGCTTGGAATCTTTCGGTGCGGCCGTCCGCGAACGTGACTTCGAGTTCTTTCTCAATTACGTTCACCGGTTTCAACAACCGGCGGATTTGTTCAGGGGTGAGACCTTTTTTCAATCCGCCTTCGATGATCATTTTTTCGGCCGGCGACAACTCTTCGCTGAATCCACGTTCTTCGTTGAGCCAACTTGAAATCGAATCGACCGGCGCCGGTTTGCGATGGATTCCATTTGTACCGTTCTTTGATCCGTTCAAGGCGGGTTTGGATTCGTTCCATTGCAATGTCGTCGGAATGGTCCAATCTTCTTCGCGGTGCGAATAAAACCGCAGTTCGCCGTTGCGGTTCGCGAGCGCGTCAACGAACTGCGCGAGCCGCGGCGTAGATTCGTCGGCCAATGCGTTTTTCAACGCAAAACTAAGATTCGGCTGTTGAGAACCTTCGGCGATCGTATCGTCTTTCGACAACACGGTAATTGAAATTGGATGGGTTTTCGCTTTAGTGAAAAACGCGTCGCGTAACTTTCGCGCCTGTTTTTCAAGCGCCGGCGTTTCACCGACCAGGACGAACGCGAGACGGTTCGCGCGATTCGCGCGCATCGCCGCCTTGCCCATCATTTTCTTCAAGTCGCCCAGCGATTCATTGGAGAGATCCCACACGATCAGCGTTTTGTCCGATGGAATTTTGTCGAACGCCGTGAAGAACGAAGACGGTTCCAAATTCGACGGTCGCAACAACACCGGACGTAACGCAAACGGCGATGACGTCAACGACGTGTCGAGAGGCCGTTGAGCGAGAGCGGCATACCCGTTGCCATTGTGCAGCCCGTTCGCGCGCGCCGACGGCGAAAACACCGACAACGCGGCTGCGGTGATCAACACCCCAAACAGTCGGCTCAAAAATTTCGGCAAAAACCGCTTCCACCCTTTCTCTCCCGGCCGCGCGTCGTTGTTCGGTCCGTATTTGCGGAAGGCGAACACGCCGACCCCGATTGCGAAGAAGAAAAGTCCCAACCGGTAAATCGCGCCCCAGCGTCCGACTTGCGTGTGATGCACGTGGGTGCGCTCGGATTCGAGCAATTGCTGTTTGCGGATTTCGGTTACCGCCAAGAGCCGTTCGCCTTCCGGCAATTCCAATGCATGTTCCCACGCGAGTTTCTTCGCGGCCGCGTTGTAGCCGTGAATCATCAGCGCTTTCGCCAATTCATCGAGCGGCGAACCGGCTTCCACCGTAATTTTTTGAAAGATCGTCACTTCGCTCCACGGCAACACCACGAGCAGCGCGAACATCGTGGCCCGCCGGTCGATCATCTCCATCGTCAACGCCGCAATTTCTTTTGCGCTGAGATTCGCTTGTCCAAGGAAAAATCTTGGCGTGACTTCGTCTTCTTCCATTTCGCGCAGCACCCATCGCAATTGGAAATCGGGCAGACCGTTCAGGAACGCGCGCGCTGCGAAATATTTGCGGTCTTTGTGCGCGTTGGTCGAATAGAACCCGATCTGTCGCGCCAAAGCCATTTGCATGATGATCAATTCGCCGGACAGTTCGCCGTGCGCTTTATGCGCGCGCTCCATCCAGCGAATCGCGTCCTCGGATTGCGTGTGGCCGAAATTCTTTTCGATGAAAAGATAATGCGCGAGATTTTTGTCCGGCGAATCGATCAACAAACGACTCAACAGCCAGCGCGCGCGCTCGTCCCCCTCGCGAAGCTTGTCGGCCAATTCTTTGTGGTGCGCGCGGTAACGCGGGTCCGACGAGCGGCCGCAGATGTCGAGCAACCGAACCAGCGTGTACGGATCGTTCTTATGCGCTTCGATGTACGCGCGCCGGCCCGGCTCGTTCAGATGCAAGAATTCGTTTTCGTTCTGAAGACCGCCGAACGTACGGCGGAAGTCGAGCACGACGACCGGTTTTACTTTAACTTTCTTCACGTCGGCGAGCGCTTTGCCGTACCTGCTCGACGCCTTGTCATACAACTCTTTTCCGAGATGCTCGCTGAAATGCTCTTCGACCGAGTCCTTCTCGTTGCCGCCCGCGAAGATCCATCCCGATGCGAGGAACCGGTCGTCTTGTTCGTAGTTCGCGAGCTGCGACTCGATGCGCGCGAGCGTGTCCGGATCGTTCATCTGCAAACTGTACAG
>CAYXDS010000271.1:0-3354 GCA_964463805.1 uncultured Elusimicrobia bacterium
CGACCGCCGCGAATTGTCCGGCGCCGTCGTCTTTCATGTCATCGCGCGCTGGGGACGTGATCACCACATGTTTGAGTCCGAGTTTACGCGTGGCCTCAACCACGCGCATCGGTTCGCTCGCATCGACCACGTTGCCGGCCTTGCCGAATTTCTCGGCGCAAAATCCGCACGAGCGCGTGCACGTGTCGCCGAGAATCTGAAAAGTGAGCGTGCCGCGGCCGTAGCAGTGCGTACGGTTCGGGCATTTCGCTTCTTCGCAAACGGTGTTCAGCTTAAATTCGTTGATCGCGTTCGTGACGGCCGCGAACGGCGCGCCGTGCGGAACGGTTTGCTTCAAATAATCGGGCAGCCGCGGGCGGAAAGGTTTCGTTACCGTTTGCATGCGTCTTTGATGACCTCGCCGAGCGTAGGATGCGCGAACATCACGCCGGCCAAATCGGAGATTTTCATCTGCGCTTGGAGCGCCACCGAGAAAACATGAATCAACTCGGTCGCGTGCGGACCGATGATCTGCGCGCCGAGAATTTTTTCGGAAACCGGTTCGGTGACGATTTGCACGAATCCCTCCGCTTCTTTCGCGGCCAGCGCTTTCGCAGACCCTTTAAAAAATGCGCGACTCGTTTTCACCGGTTTGCCCGCTTCTTCCAGTTGATATTTCCATTGGCCGACGCTGGCCACTTCGGGCCAGCTGTACAAGCAGCGCGGCACGAAGCGATCATCGTACGTTTCGGTTCCGCCGAGCGCGTTCGCGGCCGCAACGGCGCCTTGTTCGGCCGCCGCATGCGCGAGTCGCGTGGTGGCGGCATCCCCCGCTATAAAAATGTTCGAGTTCGATGTTTGAAGTTTCTCATTGATGACGACCGCGTTCTTCTCGACGCGCACCGATGCCGATTCGAGGTTCAGTTGGTCGAATTTCGCGGTGCGCCCGACGCATACCAGCACTTGCTCGGCTTCAATGATGTCGCCTTGGGACAGCGCGAACCGCCATCCGGTCGACGTCCGTTCGGCGGCGACCACTTTGTTGCCGGTTTTGACGACGATGCCGCGCTGTTCGAACGATCGTTGCAGCGCGCCGGCGACGGCCGCATCTTCGCCGGGCAGCAGCGTTTCTTTTAATTCGATAATCGTCACTTTCGCGCCGGCGGCCTGCATCAGACAAGCGAACTCGCAGCCCACGGCGCCGCCGCCAACCACGATCAAGCTATCCGGCGTGCGTTCGATGTTGAGAATGCGGTCGCTGTCGAGAAATTGATCGCGGAATTGATCGAGCGGCGGGGGAAAATAGGAAGAAGTCCCGGTGGCGATGATCGCTTTGTCGAAGGGCATCGTCTGCGAGCCGCCGGCCGTCGTGACTTGCAGCGTCGACGGCCAATTAAACTGCGCGGTTCCGCGTACGAGATTAATTTTTAGCGTCTTAAACGACGATTCGAGTTGTGAGCGAATCGTGGTCACTACTTGGTTTTTAAACGATTGAATTTCCTTCCAATCAAGCGGCAATCCGACCTGCGTGCGTTTGCGCACTTCTTCGAGCAACGTTTTCGACGGAATACAGCCTTTGTTTAAACAAAGACCTCCCGCTTCTTCTTTCTCGATGATCGTGATGTTGACCGGTTCGGGATGATCGGCGCTTAGCCGTCGCGCCGCTTTCGCGGCCGCTTCTCCGGCGGGCCCGGCGCCTATAATAAGGAGATTCATAAGAGGCGCGAGTGTACTAAAAAACATCGGTTGCAATTTTGATGTATTCTGTCGGCATGTCCCCTCGAGCGACACATCGCGAACGCCACCGAACCCACCGCGTTTCTTGGCTGCGCGCGGCGGTGTTGGGCGCTAACGACGGCATCGTTTCGACCGCGAGTTTGGTGTTGGGCGTGGCCGCCGCGCACGCGGCGCGCAAAGACATATGGATCGCCGGATTGGCCGGCCTCGTCGCCGGCGCGATGTCGATGGCCGCCGGTGAGTACGTGTCGGTCAGCTCGCAAGCGGACACCGAACAATCGGATCTCGAACGCGAGCGCACCGAACTCGCGACCGATCCCGAAGCCGAAAAAACGGAATTAACCGACATTTACATCGAGCGAGGATTGGATCCGACGCTCGCGCGCCAAGTGGCCGAGCAACTGATGGCGCACGACGCGCTGGGCGCGCACGCGCGCGACGAGCTCGGAATTTCGGACATCGTCGCGGCGAAACCGGTGCAAGCCGCATTGGCCTCGGCCGCGACGTTCGCGGTCGGCGCCGCGCTGCCGTTGCTCACCACCGTTTTGTTTCCGGTGACGATTTTAATTCCGGCCACGGCCGGCGCGTCTCTTTTCTTTCTGGCGTTGCTCGGAGCGTTGGCCGCGCGCGCGGGCGGAGCGAGCGCGTGGAAAGGCGCGGCGCGCGTCACATTTTGGGGCGCGCTCGCAATGGGCCTGACGGCCGCTCTCGGCGCATTGTTCGGCACCGCGGTCTAACGGCCGCGCTTATTGACGGTGCCCACCAGCTCTGTTATCCTCGACGCATGGCCGAACCAACCACTCCAGCTCCCGCCGCTCAACGGAAAAAGTCACCCCGTATAGCGAACGTCAACTACGACCAATGCACCGGCTGCGAAGCCTGCATCGCGGTCGCGCCGTGGGATAATTGTTTGGTCCGCATGAGCGAACTCCCGCTCACTTCCCACGTGAAAGTCGATCCGAATGTCTGCACCGGGTGCACGTTGTGTATGAAGATTTGTCCGTGGGATGCCATAACAATGATACCGCGACCAACGGCCTAAAAGTTTTCCCGCTCAAAAACTCCCCGAATCAAGCCCAGCTTCAATCTCCCATTAAAAGTCCAATTCCATCGACGGAAACGGCAACTGTCGTCGAAAAAACGCAATCGGTTTGCCTGTTCGCAAAAGGAAATTTTCACTAAATCATCGGAAAAAACGGGCTTCATCTGAACGATATTGCTTTCTTCCCGAATGTGGCGATTTGTTGCGATGTGTGGCGATATGTTGCTCCCGTGTATGGCAGAACGTACGGCAACGATTCGAAAGTTGCCATCAAAATCACCCATCGAGGCCCAGTTTGTATGGCAAAAGTGATGGCAAATATCGTCCTGTGAAATTCTTTGGCAATGAATGATATCGAAGGGCGGTTTGCCATCAGAGAGTTGTACCGATTGCATATCGTGACTTAGCTCAAAGGCACCGTTAAAGAAAAAATGGTAAATTCTTGTCGCTCCGGTTGTTTCCTTTCATGCGGAGGGCGCCCGCAGGGGTAGAAATCCCTGTCAGTCGGGAGTCCCGACGCTGGTCCCGTGGAGCGGTAAACTGCCACTCGTCAAACCAAAAGTGTGACGACGTCGCGGTTGAACGGCCATTCGACC
>CAYXDS010000272.1:0-3327 GCA_964463805.1 uncultured Elusimicrobia bacterium
TTTTAAACCGGACGGATTTCCGGATGACGAATTAATCCGCCGAGATACGCGGTCCGTGCGTAGACGGTGGTGCCGTGAATCGCTGCGATCAAAAGGATCCACTGAATCAGCAGCGCCCATTTCGGTTTTGCGCGGACCGCCACTTCCATAGCGATCGCGAGCGCGGCGATCAGCAGACCCGAGGCTTCGGCAAATTCGGCGGCCTCCGCATGTTCGTGAATGTAAGGATGCAAACTTTCGTCGGTCGCTGCTATTTCTTGAGCCGCTTTCCCTCCCGTTTCATCAGCAACCCAACCGAATACACCGGACACCACAAACAACACGGCAGCAAACATGCGAAGCTCCACCGATCGCCGCTTCATCGCAACCGCCAACACCACCAGTCCGACCGGAATTAAAATCGCCGAGATGTGATTAACAATAAGATGCCAATGAGCGCCGTTCATGTTCATTTGATTATCCCCCCTTTTGTTTTTAAAAGTCGCCAGCTATCGGAACTGCCCAACACGCGGCCCATCACCACGTGAACGCCGGCGATAGACACGGTCTTGACCACGCGGCACTCGACGAAGCCCACGACGTCCTTTAAATGCGGCGTGCGCAAGTCGAGGCCCGCAGCGGTTTTTAAATGCAACGTCGAAAATTTATTTTGGTCGCGGCCGGACATCACCCCCGCACGTTTGGTCGCCGCGTGCAGCGTGCGGTCCGGCACGTTCACGTTTTTCCCATGCCCGCTCGTAATCAAAGTTACCGGCCCGTGATTGAGAAGGCGATACCAGATGGCGTCGGGAATCCTAACGAAGGGGATTAAACCCGGCATGGTTCATTAATTAATTTTTTTGATGATGACGGAACAGGGAACAATCCGATCCGGCAGAGCGATACAAAAAGTGCAGTTGTGTTCATGGGATTTTAGTGGAAGGAATTCTACTACGAACTACGGCACGCGCTGACCACTCGACCATACATCTTGAATCATCTAAACATTCTGACGGCGCCGCGTAATAAGACATCTCAACCTCTTTATTTTTCCGTTTGTACCGAAATGGTTTTAATCCGCGTTCTACGAAATCCGCGCGATTGCCGTCCGTCACTTTGAAATACAGCTCATCATCGACCAAAATCGCAAACATCTTCCCATTCTTATAAATCCCATGTCCGCCAAACATCGCCCGCGCAGTTACGCCGCCGAGTGGACGCATCAATTCAAGAACGTGGCTGATAAAGTTCGAAGAGGACATTCAGCTGATTATACGCGAGCCCATCGCACCAAGCGGCCGCGAGCAACAGTGTCCCTAGAGATGTGCGTGGCGCGGCGCGTTTCGAAGCAAATGCAACTGCGAAATATCCGATAAACATGGGAAGGATTCTAGCAGTGAGTGAAAAGATTTAATTACTTTTTAATCGGCCGCTGCTCGTGCTTCGGAAGGTCGTCCGGATTTTCGAGCCATTTTCCGACACGCGCCGATCTTGCAATTTGAGGCCCGCGCTATCAAACTAAATGCGATGGGAAACCCGATCGTTCTTATTATGACCGTGACCATGCTGGCCGGATGCGCCGCAAAGAAATTTAACTCGGCCGTTGTACCGGCGATGCTCGAAGAACCGCGGTCGGCCAATCATGCGGAACTCATCGCAACATTGCTTGAAGCAAAAGACGACCAAATGGACGAGGCCGCCATGGCGGTCGCTGAACAGGGCGACGCGATTGTGGACGATCTGGTCGAACGGTTCAATGGAGCGAATGACATCGCGCGCTATCGGATCGCATGGGCGCTCTCACGAATCACGACACCCGCCGACAATGCACGCATCATCATGAAAGCCGCGTTGACGGATTCCAGTCTATACGTGCGTTACTGCGCGGCGTGCTACACCGCGCATCGCGTGCGGCTGCCGGATACAGTGGTCGTCGATACGCTGATCGGAGCGGTCAACAACAAGGAGGCGCCACGATTCCGGCTCGAAGGATTGGTGAGTCTTGGAAAAATTAATGTGCCGCCGAAATCGGCGATCGCGCCGGTAATCAAGGCATTAGAAGATTCCGAGGAGGAGGTCAGCGACCAAGCCTATCGGACACTTCAGCGTTGGGTCGTGTCCATCGAAACCCAGCAGGCGCTTGAGAAACTTTCCGCTTCATGGTCGTACACGTTGCAATCGATCGCTGAGATGCTTTTGGCGCAAACATTGGACAAGCGCGCCGTCAACGCAGAGAAAATCGCCTGGGTAAAAAACAATCATCGGTCGAAGTATATGCGCAGCGAAAGCGAGCGGTTGTTGAGAAAATTGGAAGGAGCGCAATGATGGGGAACCGAACCACGGGTACGATTTTAATTTTGATCACGGGCCTCACAATTTGGCTCTGGTTTCGTCAAGCGTCGTTGGCTCCATCAAAACCCGCGGAGACAATTACTCCAATCTCCCATCAACCGGTCGAGCCAACGTTGGACCTGTTGGAACCGCTCAATATCGCGCTGCGCGCGCCCGTTGAATTGGATTTCATGTCCAAACAACAGATCTACACGCTCCGCAAGCAGTGGATCAACAGCGAAACGAAACTCAGACCGAACAATTACGAGCCCGCCGACGCAGTTTTTCAATCGATCGGCGACGGCAAACCCTGGTGGGGACTGTCGGGAATCTACGGATTGGGAACCGGCATCGTCAGTATTGAAGGCCCGTCGGATGAATCACGGTTTTTGGCCAACCCCTATATGCTGGTGGGTCTATGCGAAACGCACGCTTGGACCGGCATGAACGCGCCCGATTACAACGTGTCGTTTTATCCCACGCCGTTATCGCTGATCTACAAGTCACGTTCAGAAGCATCGGTGCGATACAACGTGAGTGATCACTTCTCGTACCTGGTCCAAAACAATTACGCGGATGGCCACAAGCGCGAGCTGAACCTCGTTGCCTACAATGCGCGTGACCTGGGCTACAATTACCTGGCCATTGATCAGGTTCGTTCGGAAAATGTTATCTGGAACAACACACAACCGGGCGCCGCGTCAATCAGACAAATGATCCATGCCGGTTCCAGCTGCGGCCATCCCGACGGCTGCAACAACATGAGCCCGCTGCAACCTGAGTTAAACATCGCAATCCCGCTCACGCCAGCGCGCGCTACAATCAAACTCTGGCGCGAAAAACCGGCCGACGTCAATGCCACGGCCGACATGACATTCGTGTTAGAGCTAATTTAATTCCGGTCCGGATGGGGTCAAGAAAAAGTGCCTCGCCGCAAACGAAGCGCGTTCGCGATGACCGAGACCGAGCTGAAGGTCATGGCCGCCGCGGCGATCATGGGGCTTAACAGGAGTCCGA
>CAYXDS010000273.1:0-3324 GCA_964463805.1 uncultured Elusimicrobia bacterium
CTTCGCCTTTGTCGGTTTTCGCGCTGACGACGAACTGTTTTTTGATCGATGACGGTTCGGCAAGCAGAGAATGGTAACGCGTGGCTGAAAAATTTTGAGGCATTCCGGCGAACACTCCTTTGTTGTCGTGTTTGATCGCGGACGTTTTGCCGTGCATAAGCCGTTTCGCGCGAATGATATTACCGCCGAACGCGTAACAAATCGCTTGATGACCGAGGCACACGCCCAAGATCGGCGTTTTACCCGCGAACTCTTTGATCACGTCGATCATGATACCCGCGTCCTCCGGACGACCTGGACCGGGCGACAGCACGATGTGCGACGGCTTCATCTTCGCGATCGTTTTCAAATCGATCTCGTCGTTGCGCGCCACTTTTAAATCTTGGCCGAGCTCGCCCAAATATTGGACCAGGTTGTACGTGAAGGAATCGTAGTTGTCGATCATCAAAATCATGACGCGCTCCCAAACAACCGACCGCTCTCGGCGAGTTCGATCGCTCGCTTCACGCCGGCCGCTTTATTTTCGGTTTCCGTGTATTCCGCCGACGGATCCGAATCGGCGACCAAGCCTGCGCCGGTCTGAATCGAAACTTTGCCGTTGTCCCACAAAATCGTGCGGATCGTGATCGCCATATCCATATTGCCCGAGTACGAGAAATAACCGAGCGCGCCCGCATACGGACCGCGCTGTTCCGTTTCGAGATCATCGATGATTTCCATCGCGCGAATCTTCGGCGCACCAGAGACGGTCCCAGCCGGAAACGTCGCTTTCAACAAATCAAAACCGTCTTTGCCCGGTTTCATGCGGCCGCTCACCTCAGACACGATGTGCATCACGTGCGAATAACGTTCGACGTCCATCAGCTTCGGAACCTTGACGGTGCCATAGCGACAAACGCGACCCAAATCGTTTCGGCCCAAATCAACGAGCATCAAATGCTCGGCGCGTTCTTTCGGATCACGCAGTAAATCAAGCTCGAGCTTGTCATCCTCATCGACACTGGCGCCGCGCTTGCGCGTACCGGCGATCGGTCGCGTGGTCGCGATGCCGTTTTCCAAACGTACCAATTGCTCGGGACTCGAACCGATGATCGCGCGGTCTTTCATTTTAATCGCGTACATGTATGGCGACGGATTGACCACGCGCAGCGATCGATAAATATCGAGGGGCGACACGGCCGTGCGTTTGTCCTGGCGACGCGCGATCACGACTTGGATGATATCCCCCTTGCCGATATGTTCTTTCGCGCGATGAACGGCGTTCATGTATTCGGCGCGCGACATGTTCGAGGTGAACGGCGCGATTTTTTTCGACGCGCGACCGCCGGCTGACAATTTCGATTTGCCTGCTTGCGTACGAATCCATTTCAAATTCGCTGCGATGCGTTTCGAGGCGGCCGCGTAGGCGGCCTTCAAATTCGTTTTCTTATCGATACGCACGTTTGTAACGATCTTCAACAACTGTTGGGTGTTGTCGAACACGAACATGTCGCCAGTAATGAGAAACGTCGATTCGGCCCAGCCAAGCACGTCCGGCTTCGTGCGCGGCAAGCGCTCGATATTATGCACGGTTTCGTACGACATATAACCAACCGCGCCGCCGTAAAATCGCGGAACGCCGGGCACCTGCACCGATTTCACGCAACGCATATGACGCGCAAGCGCGTCGAGCGCCGGCTGGCGGAAATGCATGAATGGTTTTCCATCGGGCGTCGCAAACGTCGATTCGCCGTGGCGCTCTTCCAGCACCGCTTCCGGTTCGAACGACACGATCGAGTAGCGGCCGATCTTCTCGCCGCCCTCGACGCTTTCAAGCAAGAAACAATACCGGCTCGAATCCCACTTGGACGCGAGCAAAGAAACCGGCGTCACCGTGTCCGCCAAAACATCGGCGAACACCGGCACCAGGTTTCCCTGCTTCGCGAGCTTCTTAAACTCATCGAACGATGGATGCAGTTCTGTTTTGTTTTTCATTCTTTCTTTGCTGTCATTGCGAGGCCGGTGTTTGGCCGTGGCAATCTCATTAATGCCGTTTCCAACCGAACCGGTAATTCATGAGATTGCCACGTCGCACAAAACGCTCCTCGCAATGACAAATCACTTTTTATAAACGGCCTTCGGATCGAACAACGGTTTCGAAATTTCCTTCCAATTGGTTCCGTCAGCTTGACGATAGAAACAGCTGCGCTGACCGGTGTGGCAAGCGGCGCCGCCGATCTGTTCCACCTTAATCAAGATCGCGTCCGAATCGCAGTCCTTGTAGAGCCCCGTTACTTTCTGAACGTTACCGGACTCTTCGCCTTTCTTCCAAAATTTCTGACGCGAACGGCTCCAATAAACGGCGGTGCCGGTTTGCAGCGTCATTTTCAGCGATTCAAGATTCATATAGGCGAGCATGAGAATCGTTCCGTCTTTATGATCCTGCGCAATGGCAGGCACAAGCCCGTTCGAATCAAATTTGATATCCGACAGGTCGATTTCTTTTGTTTGAGTCATTGTCTTAGTTCCCCTTCTTTATGCCGTCTTTCCCGCGAAGGCGGGAATCCAGACACCTGAAGTGTCTGGGCCCCCGCCTTCGCGGGGGAGACGACCTTAATTTCTCACGTTTATTTTTTGTTTCTTTAAGTACTTCTTTAAATCCGCAATCTCGAGCTGCTTAAAGTGGAACAGCGACGCCGCCAACGCGGCGCTCGCACCCGCGCGAAACGCATCGGCAAAATGTTTCTTGTGGCCCGCCCCCCCCGATGCGATCACCGGAATTCGTACCTCTTTCGCGACAGCCCGCGTCAATGCGACGTCGTACCCGGCTTTCGTTCCGTCCGCGTCCATGCTCGTCAACAAAATCTCACCGGCGCCGCGCCGTTCGGCTTCTTTTGCCCATTTCACGACGTCTTTGCCGGTCGGCGTGCGACCGCCGTGAATAAAAACTTCCCAGCTCTTTCCTTTGCGCTTCGCGTCGATCGCGACCACCACGCATTGATTGCCGAACCGCTTTGCCGCATCGTTGATCAAATTCGGCGTTTTCACGGCCGACGTGTTGATCGACACTTTGTCCGCGCCCGCCGACAACAACGTGCGAAAATCTTCCACGGTGCGAACGCCGCCGCCGACCGTCAGCGGGATAAAAACTTGTTCGGCGGTTCGCCGCACCACGTCCAACAAAATGTTGCGGTTGTCCGAGCTCGCCGTGATGTCGAGAAACACCACTTCATCGGCGCCTTCTTTGTCGTACCGCTTCGAAATCTCCACCGGATCGCCGGCGTCGCGCAGATTTAAAAACTTCGTTCCTTTGACCACGCGCCCTTTCGTCACGTCGAGGCACGG
>CAYXDS010000274.1:0-3320 GCA_964463805.1 uncultured Elusimicrobia bacterium
ATGCCTCCTTCGGGCAGACCGAGATCAATCTCGGCATCATGCCAGGCGCCGGCGAATACATTAAGTGGTGGTTCGGTCAATGCGAACCGTTTGTCGGCAAGGGCGTGCTCGAGGTGGGCGCCGGCGTCGGCCATATCACGAAGTTTTTGACGGGCCGTGAAGTCGTGTTGGCGACCGACATCGTTCCTTCCTATGTGCAAGCGCTCGAACGGAAATTTCAAAACCATGAAAACATCGTCGTTCGAAAGCTCGATATTACCGATGAAAAGAGCGCGAAAATGCTCGGAGAGGAACACAACGTTGATACGGTGTTGTCGGTCAATGATCTCGGAGCGGTCAAAGACGATGTCGCCGCGCTCAAAGCGATCAACGCCACGCTCCGCGTTGAGGGCCGCGTCGTGCTGCTCGTGCCCGCGCACGCGTCGTTATTCTCGAAGATGGATGAAAATCTCGGTTATTTGCGTCGCTATGATAAATCCACGTTGCGCGCGGCGTTGGAATCGGCCGGGTTTGAAGTGGAGAAGCTTAAACACGTGAATTTTCTCGGCGCGATCGGATGGTTCATCAACGGGAAAATACTCGGCCGAAAACTCGTGCCGAGTCGCCAATTTCGATTTTTCGATTTTTTGATTCCATTCCTGTCCTTGGAAAAAAATTGGGAGCCGAGTTTCGGTCTGTCGATTCTCGCGGTGGCCCGCAAGAAAAAGGTATGAAGTGACCATGAATTGCATAATTTTCGGCTACGGCTATATGGGCCGCATTCGCGCGAAGGTGCTCAAACAGCATCCGGATGTGCGCGACATCAAAATTTACGATCCGGCGCTGGATCCGAAGTCGCCGGACATCATCGGCTCGGTTTTGTCGCCGAGCGAGAGAATTCCGTGGGATCAGTTCGACGCGGCGTTCATCTGCACGCCGAATAACGTAACCGCCGATTTATGCGTGGAAGCGATTAAGAATTGCCGCCATGTGTTCTGCGAGAAACCGCCGGGACGGAATTGGGATGATTTTGCGCGTATCGCCGAAGCGGCCGCTTCGGTGCCGGATCATACCGTCGTGTTTGGATTCAATCATCGTCTGCATCCGTCGGTCGTTACCGCGAAGTCGCTGCTCAAAGGCGGAAGCCTGGGGCGGATCCTTTATATGAAGGGCACGTACGGCAAATCGGGCGGCGTGCATTATCGGCAGAGTTGGCGCAACGACAAGCAGGTGTCGGGCGGAGGAATTTTGCTCGATCAAGGCATTCACATGCTCGATATCTTTTTGAACTTTTTGGGGCCGTGCCAGGTCATCGATGCGGTGTTGAATGATTCGTTTTGGAAGTGCGGCGTCGAGGACAACGCGTTCCTCGTGTTGAAATCCGAGAGCGGAATCCCAGCGTTTTTGCACTCGTCGGCCACGCTGTGGAAGCACACGTTCCGTTTTGAAATCGGTTGCGAGAACGGTTATTTGATCGCGTCGGGTTTGCTTTCGCGGACCGGTAGTTACGGCCGCGAGCAACTGGTCATCGGCAAACGGCAATTTGAAGACGAGGCGTTCGCGTTGGGGAACCCGCGCGAAGAGATCATTCATTTCGATCGCGATGAGTCGTGGGACAATGAAGTGAACGAATTCATCGCGGCGATCAAAGAAAAACGCGCGGCCACGCACGGCACCTTGGATGAGGCGCGGCAAGTGATGGAAATCATTCGCGACGTGTATGCGAAGCGCGACGTGGTTTCCGCAGAAAGGAGCTGACCGTGATTTTGACCGAAACAAACGTCGCATTTCCTCTTTCATCGGTAAAACCGTTGGACGGGCTGCGCGCGTACCGTCAATTCTGTATTGAAACCACGAAGAAGGCACTGGCAAATGGAGCGATCGCGCGCGAGAAATCTCCGGTCAGCGGACTTCCTCTCGTTACCGCGGGCTCGATTGAAGGTCTCGGCTATGGGCGCTGCCCTGAAACCGGCAGTCTATTTTTGAATACTCTGCCCGAGGCCTCTGTCTGGGCGAGTGTGTTGAGTGACGTGAGCAAACGCCGGCAGTCGCCCGATGGTTTTCACGCAGGCGTGGCCGGGTCCCGCACCGAAAACGTTTATATGCCGAAACTCGATTGGATTCAAAGCACGGTGCAGATCCAAGGCGCCGAAAATCCGACGTTGATCGAAGTGTCGGGACCTTCGAGCCGATTCACGTCGTTGCTGAAATCGAGCGGGTCGTTTCGCGAGGTGCAGCCGTTGAACGAAATGGATTTGATTCTCGGAAAAGCGCCGTCCTCGGCCCCTGCGCAAGCGGGGGTGATGCTGGAGTCGCTTGATCACGTAAACGATCCGGCCCAGTTGTTGAAAGCGGTGCGCGAACGGCTCGCGCCGAACGGTCTTTTGTTTGTGACGTCGCTCGTGGCGTCCGGTTTCGACATGGCGCTGCTTGGTTTTGAAAATCTGTATCTTTGCCCACCGGACCGCACCAATTGTTTCACGCTGAAAGGTCTCGAGCGGTTTTTATCGGACGGCGGTTTCCAATTGATCGAAGTGAGCACGCCCGGCGTGTTGGACGTCGAGATCGTGCAAGCGCATTTGAATCAGAAACCGAATCTCGCGCTTTCGTCGCTGGAGCGCGACGTGATGATGTCGGATCCGGATGTGAAGCAGGCGTTTCAATCGTTTTTGCAGAAGGCGGGGATGAGTTCGTTCGCCCGCATCGTAGGGAGGAAAAAGTGAGTTTTATCGACAGTTATTATTCCGAAGTGCAGGAAGTGGCGCGCACGATCGACAAAGTCGCGATCGACAAAATGGTCGAACGCCTGGTGAAACTTCGCGCGGACGGCGGCCGGCTTTTCCTTCTCGGTGTCGGCGGCAGCGCCGGTAATTGCGGTCACGCGGTAAATGATTTTCGTAAGTTGGCCGGCATTGAAGCGTACGCGCCGACCGACAACGTTTCCGAATTGACCGCGCGCACGAACGACGAAGGATGGGACACCGTTTTTTCGGCCTGGATTAAAGTGAGCAAAGGCGGGCCGAAAGATGCGGTTCTGATTTTTTCGGTCGGCGGGGGAAACCGCGAGAAGAACATCAGCCCGAATCTCGTGGCGGCCATCGACGAAGCGAAGTCGCGCGGCATGACCGTGCTCGGCATCGTGGGTCGCGACGGCGGATACACGAAGCAGAAAGGCGACATCGTCGTGATCGTGCCGACGGTCAACCCGCAAAACGTGACGCCGCATTCGGAAGCGTTTCAAGGCGTGGTGTGGCACGGCATCGTTTCCGATCCGCGTCTCATGGCTCAAGGCAACAAGTGGGAAACGACGGCGCCGGTCGAATTGGCCAAAAATTAAACAT
>CAYXDS010000275.1:0-3309 GCA_964463805.1 uncultured Elusimicrobia bacterium
AGCCCGCTTGAAGAAATCACGGCGGCCGCGCTGGCGGACGGGCACAAATTTCCACCTTTACGCGCATTGGTTCGCACGGGCGACACGCCCGCGCATGAACGCGCGTCGATGTTGAAAAAACCGCCGCACATTCTCGTGACCACGCCCGAGTCGCTGTATCTATTATTGACCGCCGAAAAAAGCCGCGAACGGTTGCGCACGGTTCGAACGATCATCGTCGATGAAATCCACGCGCTCGCGCGCGACAAGCGCGGATCGCATTTGGCGCTTACACTCGAACGGCTGTCCGCGCTGTGCGAACGTCGGCCGGTGAGAATCGGGCTGTCCGCCACGCAAAAACCGATCGATGAGATCGCGAGTTTCCTTGTCGGCTCCAAACAAGTGACGGCGAAAGGACCGCGCTGCCGAATCGTCGACGTGGGTCACAAACGCGCGCTCGACCTCGCGGTCGAAGTGCCGCCGTCCGAATTGGCCGCGGTTTGCTCGAATGAGCAATGGGACGAGATTTATAAGAATTTGTCTGAGATGATCTTGGCGCACCGCAGCACGGTCGTGTTCGTGAACACGCGCCGCATGGCCGAGCGCGTGAGCTACCGTTTGCGCGAACTGTTGGGGGAATCGGCAGTGGCGAGCCATCACGGAAGCCTCGCGCGACACATTCGATTATCGGCCGAGGAACGGCTGAAGAAGGGGGAATTGAAAGCGATCGTGGCCACTGCGTCGCTCGAACTCGGCATCGACATTGGATTTATCGATCTGGTGTGCCAACTGGGGTCACCGCGATCGATCGCCACATTCTTGCAGCGTGTCGGGCGATCGGGCCACAGGCTCGGCGTGATTCCAAAAGGACGGTTGTTCACGCTCACGCGGGACGAACTGATGGAAGGCCTGGCGATCTTGCGCGCGGTGCGCGAAGGTCGGCTCGACCGCGTCGAGATTCCGGTCGCGCCGCTCGATATTCTCGAGCAACAAATCGTGGCCGAAGTGAGCGCGCAGGAATGGAATGAGAACGAATTGTTCGAACTGTTTTGCGGCGCGTGGCCGTACCGGAATTTGGCGCGCGTGGATTTTGACCGCATCGTCGAGCTTGCAAGCGAGGGCATCGCGCGCGGACGCAAGGAAGGCGCGTACGTGCATCGCGATGTGGTGCATCACCGATTGAAAGCTCGGCGATCGGCGCGGCTCACGGCGATTATGTCGGGCGGTTCGATTCCCGAGAGCGGCGATTATCGCGTGGTCACCGAAGATGAAGGCGCGATGGTCGGCACCGTAAATGAAGATTTTGCGATCGAAAGTTTGGCCGGCGACGTGTTCATTCTCGGCAACACATCGTGGCGCGTGCGTCATGTGCGCAACGGCCAAGTGGTCGTGCGCGACGCCGAAGGCGCGCCGGCCAGCATCCCGTTTTGGCTTGGCGAAGCGCCCGGCCGAACGATTGAATTGTCGGAGGAAATTTCAATGTTGCGCGAAGACATCGCGGCGAAGCTGAACGGCGGTGAGGCCGAAGCGACCGCATGGATTCGCGAAACGTGCGGTGTGGCCGAGTGGCCCGCGCAACAGGCGGCCGCGTACACGGCCGCGCAAAAAGCGTCGGTCGGCATGGTGCCGACGCAACAACAAATTTTATTCGAACGCTTCTTCGACGAATCGGGCGGCATGCAATTGGTGATCCACGCGCCCTTCGGTGTGCGCATCAACCGCGCCTGGGGACTCGCGATGCGCAAAAGCTTCTGCCGCACGTTCGATTTCGAACTACAGGCAAGCGCCGACGACAACGGCATCACGCTTTCGTTGGGACCGCAACACAGTTTTCCGCTCGACCAAATGTTTACGCTGCTGAAATCGGATCGCGCCGAACACACATTGATCCAAGCGCTGCTGGCCGCGCCGATGTTCGGCGTGCGCTGGCGCTGGAACGTCACGCGCGCGCTCGGCGTACTGCGGTTTCGCGGCGGCAAAAAAACGCCGCCGCCGCTGCAACGGTTCAAAGCCGAAGATCTAATGACGGCCGTGTTTCCGATGCAAACCGCGTGCTTCGAACATCGTCCGCCGGACATGGAAGTGCCCAACCATCCGTTGATCAATCAAACCGTGTACGACTGCCTGCACGAAGCGATGGACGTGGACGGCTGGAAAAACGTTTTGACGAAAATCGAAAACGGCGCGATCAAGCTGGTCGCAAAAGACACGCGCGAGCCGTCGCCGTTCAGCCATTCCATTTTAAATGCGAACCCGTATTCGTTCCTCGACGACGCTCCGCTCGAAGAACGCCGCGCGCGTGCGGTCACGTTGCGGCGCACGCTGTCAGTCGAAGATATGCAGGATCTCGCGAAACTCGATCCTGAAGCGATCGAATTGGTGCGCCAAGAAGCAAGACCGGTCGTCCGCGACGCCGACGAATTGCACGACGCGTTGTTGTCGATGGTTGTTTGTCCGGCCGACGAATCGAAAGAGTGGCAACCGTTCTTCGATCAATTGGCTGCGTCAGGCCGCGCGACGCGAATGAAACAACCCGCTATGTGGATCGCCGCCGAACGTTGGAGCGCCGCGCAAGCCGCATACCCGAACGCTGAAACGGAGTCACCGTTTACACTTCCGTCCGAACTCGAAAAACCGGTGCCCGAAGAAGACGCGATCGCTTCCATTGTTCGCGGCCGTCTTGAAATCGTTGGTCCGGTGACGCCGGAAAAAATTGCGTCCGATTTGGCGTTACCGCCGACAAAAGTGGACATCGCGCTTGCGCGATTGGAAATGGAAGGTTTCGCGTTGCAAGGACATTACACCGAGCAAAAGTCGGCGACAATCGAATGGTGCGAACGTCGGTTGCTCGCGCGCATCCATCGGCTCACGCTCGACGGCGCGCGCAAACGCATTCAACCGGTGTCGGCCGAAACGTTTTGGCTTTATTTGGCCGATCATCATCATCTACCAGCCGGCATGCGCCGCGAAGGACCACTCGGTTTGCGTGAGGCGATCGGCCAATTGCAAGGATTCGAAGCGGCGGCCGGCGCGTGGGAACAAGACGTATTGATGAACCGCGTCGAGAAATATCAATCCGAATGGCTCGATGCGTTGTCGTATTCGGGCGAACTCACGTGGGGAAGATTACGGCCGCCGTCAAAACCGGAAGACGAAGAGCCAAGCGGTTCGGGCCTGACGCGCGTTGTTCCGATCGCACTGACGTTCCGAGAGGATTTGGCGTGGCTGTTGCCGAATGAAAAGAATCCGCAGCCGCCGAAACTGCGATCGGAAACCCAAACGGTTTATGCGGCCCTCGAACAGCGCGGCGCTTTGTTCTTCCAGGATTTG
>CAYXDS010000276.1:0-3301 GCA_964463805.1 uncultured Elusimicrobia bacterium
CTATTATGTGTTCGTCGGCGCGATTACGATTTCGGCGTTGCTGTTTTTCTTGTGCGTGGCCGGGCTCGTCTTCATTCCGGTGCCGGGTCCTTATCTCGAAGTGTGGTTGCTCGCCTATTCGCTGTTCGTTACCGAAATCATGTTGATGTTGTCGCGCGAGCCCGGCGAGGATTCGATTTCCAATATCTTATTTACGATGGCAACGTATTTCACCTATTCGCAGTTGTGGCCGTTTGTGGTGGCCAAAGCGTTCTATCTCGAGTACATCAAGAAAGAAGAGCGCAAGTGGGATAAAACCAAACGCTTCGCGCAGCAAGCGCGAACGCATCAATAGAAGTCGATTCCGATGAATCGCGCCAGCGTCGGCGCGATAATTTCATTCGTGGTGGGCTTGTCGTCAGTTCGTTTCGAAAATCCGACGCCATAAAAAATCAGCGGCACGTGCGTGTCGTCTTCGTACGGCGTTCCGTGCGTGGTTCCGTCTTTACGGTCCGTCAGCAGTATTCCTTGTTTCATACGGATGAATAAATCGCCGGATCGACCCGGGACGTAACTTCTCTGATACATATCGCCGAATTTATCCTGCGAGATCAGCGGATTGTTCAAATAGACGGCCGCCACATCCGGAATTTTCCTCCATTCGAGCGACAGTCGAATAAGAAACGATCCCCAGTCGAGCCCTTTCTGCTTTACAAGCTCGCGGTTCAAGTAAACGTCGGGAATGAAAGCGATGGTGGTCCATGACGATTTCGGCACCGAGAAAACCCGTTGGCAGGCGTCTTCGATTCTTTTATCGAGCACGTCGCCCATTAAGCGTTTGTTCGGCGGACTCGTCTTTTCTGGAATCGGATTCACGCCATGGTCGGACGTGAAAGCAATTAGAAAGTTGCCGGCGGTCTTTGCCGACAAATAGTCGATGAGATCGCCGAGCACCGCATCGAGCACCAGCAATTGTTGTTTCATCTGCGGCGAATCGGGTCCGTATTTATGGCCGACCAAATCTGTGGCCGAAAAACTCACATTGAGAAGATCGCAAATATCATCTTCGCCTAGATGCGCTTCTTTCATGGCTTCTTTCACGAGATTCAATGTCGCGCGATCCAATGTGGCCGTGGTCGTGCTGATCGCGCGTACTTCTTTCGTTGTATTAAACGCGTCGAGCCAAGGTCCCGGGGTCGGATACGCGCTCGAGGAGGTGAAACTCTTCGACTTTTCGTTGTACCACAACACGAGATCCGCTTTTTTCCCGGCCAGAAGCACTGCTGCGCGATCTTTGTAGGAAACGGACACCGCATGCGACAGCGGCGACGTCGATTTCATTACGTCACCGAGCGTTGGAGCCGTTAGTTGCGCGGGGCCCACGCCGGCATCGGGATCGTCGATGCAGTTCACAATTTTTTTCGCGTCCCGGTCGTACCAGTGGTTCGCGATGATGCCGTGTTTGCCCGGCGGTTCACCCGTTGCGATTGTCGCGTGACCTGGGCCTGTTTCGGTGGGAACATGATTCAAGTGCGCGTTCGTATAGACGGTTCCGTCGGTCAAACGCTTGAGTCCAAATTTATAGTCGTTCGCGTAGCGCTGCAGGTAGTCGGCGCGCATTTGATCGACCACGACGACCGCAACAAGTTTGGGGCCGCCCGCGATTGCGAACGGCCCCAAACTGAGACAGAAACTTATTAATGAGAGGAGGCGGGTTTTATTTTGCGTATTTAACGGAGCAGCCGTAAGCTTCGGTTGAAGCGACGGTTACTTTCTTTCCGGCCATCGTTTCTGCGAGCGCCGCGTCTACATAATTCTTCGAGCCTTTGATGTCGGAGCTTTTGTAGGTCGGTTTGTCGTCGATCGCGCCTTTGTACACCAAATTTCCTTCGCCGTTGATTACGAACATGTGCGGCGTGGTTTTGGCGCCGTAGGCTTTGCCAACTTTTCCGTCGCCATCGAGAAGCGTTGCTGCGGCGCTCGATTTATCATCGGCGATTTGTTTCGACCATTCGGCGGCGGAAAGACTGCCTTCTTTGCCGGCGGCCGAAGAACAAATGGAGAGCCACGTCACTCCTTTGTCGGCCCATTTTTTTTGAAGTTGTTGCATGTTGCCGCTGTCGTAATGTTTGCGCACGAACGGACAGCCGGGATTCGTCCATTCGAGTACGACCGTCTTGCCTTTGAAGTCGGCCAGTGCGACCGGTTTCCCGTTTATGTCGGTCAGCGAAAAATCCGGAGCTTTAGATCCGATGGCCGGGCTGTCGGCGTATACAAAGGTCGTCATTGATCCGATCAATAAACCGAACGCAAGTTTTGAAATGCTTCTTTTCATGATTTTCTCCTGTCAGTTGATTTTATCGAGAGCATCCAACACGATCGCCGGCGTGATGAGTTCCGGCAGCGGGACGGGCTCAGCATTCGGATTCGACGGATAAATCACGTAAAAAGGGACGCCGCTTCTATTGAAAGATTGGAGCGCCGCCGTGATTTTTTCATCGCGCGAGGTCCAATCGGCTTTCAACAACGCCACGTTTTTCTTTCTGAATCCGTCGGCCACGTCTTTCGACCGCAACGCGACCCTTTCGTTCACCTGACATGTGAGGCACCAAGCGGCGCCGAAGTCCACAAACACGATGCGACCTTGTTGTCGCAACTCTTTTACGCGTTCGTTGGAAAAAGGTTCCCATGTGAGTCCGTTTTCTTTTGCGGCGTTCCCGTTCATCGACGGCGTTTCGGCCAATGTGTTCACGCCTTTCAGCGCGAGGCCGAGGCCACCGATCAATAACACCGCTCCGGCCAAAAGCGCGCGGTTTTGAATTTGTTTTGGTTGCACCGGCGTTCCCCATCGGCCCAGCACCCAGCCGCCGACCGCTTGCAGCAACAATCCGCCTAAAACGGCGAGTACCGCATCGACGCCCGTTTGATGGCCGAGTACCCACAGGAGCCAGATCACGGTGGCGATTAACAAGAAACCCATTACTTGTTTGAACGTTTCCATCCACGCGCCGGGTTTAGGCACATATTTGAGCAGCGTCGGTGAGGACGCGAGAATTATGTAAGGGCTCGCCATTCCGAGTCCGAGCGCTGTAAAGATCAACAGCGAAACATACGCGGGCTGAGCCAGTGCGAAGCCCAGCGCGGATCCCATGAACGGCGCTGTGCACGGCGTCGCAACGACTGTCGCTAATACACCGCTGAAGAACGACCCGCTGAATTCGGCCAAGCCGCCCGTTTCGCCGCTCAACGCTCGGTCCGGACGCGCATCGCCCAGTTGAATCAACGACGTGCCGACTTCGAACACGCCGAGCATGCTGACGCC
>CAYXDS010000277.1:0-3279 GCA_964463805.1 uncultured Elusimicrobia bacterium
AAGAGATCGAGTAGTCCATTAAAGAGAACGAACTGGTCGTGTCTTCGTTTTTGTCGAGCAACCGCAATTTCGAAGGACGCATTCATCCAAACGTGCGCGCGAATTATTTGATGAGCCCGCCGCTGGTGGTCGCCTATGCGTTGGCCGGCAGCATGAAGGTCGACATTACGAGCGAGCCGTTGGGTCAAGGTAAAGACGGTAAACCGGTTTTCTTGAAAGACATTTGGCCAACACAGGCCGAGGTTCAGCAAGCGATCCGTTCATCGGTCAAGCAGGAATTGTTCGAGAAGGAATATGCGCACGTGTTTGACGGCGATGAGCTGTGGAAAGCGGTGCCGGCGCCGCAGGGCAACCGGTTCGCTTGGAATGATAAGTCCACGTACGTGCGTCGCGCGGCGTTCCTCGAGAATTTGCCGACCAAGCCGGCGGCCGTGACCGATATTAAAGGCGCGCGCGTGCTGGCGCTTCTTGGTGATTCGGTGACGACCGATCACATTTCGCCGGCCGGTTCGATCGCCGTCGATAGTCCGGCGGGCAAATATTTGATCGCACACGGCCTTACGAAAGCCGATTTCAATTCCTACGGTGCGCGTCGCGGCAATCATGAAGTGATGATTCGCGGCACGTTCGCGAACGGCCGAATAAAGAACGCGCTCGTTCCGGGTGTCGAGGGCGGTGTCACGAAAAAGTTGCCTGAGGGAATGACGATGCCGATTTATGATGCGGCGATGGCGTACGCGAACGAGAAAACGCCGTTGATCGTGATTGCCGGAAAAGAATATGGGTCGGGCTCGTCGCGCGATTGGGCCGCGAAAGGAACGATGATGCTCGGCGTAAAAGCCGTCATCGCCGAGAGTTACGAACGGATTCATCGCAGCAATCTCGTGATGATGGGCGTGCTGCCGCTGCAGTTTCCCGATGGGAAAAACGCGGCGTTCTTCGGTTTGACCGGCGAAGAAGTTTTCGAGATCACCGGCGTGGCGTCGAACTTAACACCGCTGAAGGTGTTGAAAGTGAAAGCCGGAGACAAGGAATTTAATGCGGTTGCGCGCATCGACACGCCGAAGGAAATCGAGTACTTCCAGCACGGCGGCATTTTGCCGTATGTGATTCGGCAGATTATGGGAAAGTAATCCAAGCCGTCATTCCCGCGAAGGCGGGAACCCAGACACATTTGGGGTGCCTGGACCCCCGCCTTCGCGGAGGAGACGACAAAAAATTTATGACGACACACACCAACGACATCGACACGCTCACGCGTGAAGTGACCGCTCTCGCGGAGAGCGCGCGCGCCGCTTCGCGCGCGTTGGCAATGGTGGATGCAGAGACGAAGAATCGCGCGTTGCATGCGATGGCGCATGCGGTGTTGGGCGCGAAGACAGAGATCGTGAAGGTGAACGCGAAAGACGTGGAGGCGGCGACGGCGGCCGGTCAGAGCAAAGCGTTGATCGATCGGTTAACGTTGAATGACGAGCGCGTCGAAGGAATCGCCAAAGGTTTGCAGGAGATGGCTCATCTGGAGGATCCCATCGGCGACGTGTTGCGTGAATGGACGCGCCCGAACGGTATTCGCATCCGCCAGATTCGCGTTCCGCTCGGCGTGATCGGAATGATTTACGAAGCGCGGCCGAATGTGACCGCGGAAGCCGCCGGACTTTGTTTGAAATCCGGCAACGCGGTGATCCTGCGTGGCGGATCCGAGGCGTTTCATTCGAATAAAATTTTGATCGAGCTTATTTCTGCGGCGGCGTCGAAAGCGGGAATTCCCGCGGACGCGATTCAAATGTTGCCGCCGCAAGATCGTCGCAGCACGCGTGTCATGTCGCAGCTGAAAGGGTTGGTCGATCTGATCATCGCGCGCGGCAGCGAGGAGATGATCAACGATATTTCCGCGCACGCGACCGTGCCCGTGCTTGGCCATGGCCGGGGCGTGTGCCATGTGTACATCGACAAAGCGGCCGATATGGACAAGGCCGTCAACATTGCGTTCAACGCGAAGGTGCAACGGCCCGGCGTGTGCAACGCGATGGAGTCGTTGCTGATTCACGAGCATATGATGTGGGATATTTTGCCGAAGATTACCGGCAAGTACATTAAGGCCGGTGTTGAGATGCGCGGCGATGAGCGCGTGGTCGGTTTGATTCCGCAGGCGCACACGGCATCCGATCGTGATTGGGGCACCGAGTATCACGATAAAATCGTGTCGATCAAAGTCGTGGACAGTCTTGATGAAGCGATCGAGCACATCAACAAATATGGTTCCGGTCACACCGACAGCATCATCACCGAAGACAAACAGGCGGCCGCGAAGTTCGAGAAGGCCATTGATTCCTCCTGCGTGATGGTCAACGCGTCGACGCGTCTGCACGACGGCGGCGTGTTCGGTTTCGGTTCCGAAATCGGCATCTCCACGCAAAAACTCCACGCGCGCGGCACGATGGGTTTGCGGGAGCTGACCAGCACGAAATACATCGTCGAAGGTACGGGACAAATTCGCGAGTAGTTCTGTCATTGCGAGCTTAGCATCAATAAATTTCATAAATAGAAGCTAAGCGCGGCAATCTCATGAATTTCTCTTCAATGGAAACGGCGTCTATGAGATTGCCACGGTCCATAAGGCAAAGACGGACCTCGCAATGACAAATTAACCCCCTCCAACTAAGGAGGGGGTATCTACAAGACTTACTACGTTTATTTTCTAACGAATCAGCATAATTCTGTCTTATATGTCGGCGTGACGAATAATCTAACGCGTCGTGTATATGAACACAAAACCAAGTCGGTGAAAGGATTTACAGCTCAATACAATGTGAATAAGCTGATTTATTTTGAGACCACTAACGACGTATTGGCCGCAATTACTCGAGAAAAGCAAATAAAGTCGTGGTCACGAAAGAAGAAGAATGATTTGATCCGCTCAATGAATCCGCGGTGGGAAGAATTGAATGTTGATTTATGAGATTGCCACGACCAGCTCTAATTATGAAATTTATGGATGCTGGGCTCGCAACGACAAATGAAAATAGGGTTGTTGGGCGGTTCATTCGATCCGGTTCATGTCGGGCACATTGCTTTGGCGCAAGCGGCGCTGAAGCAATTGAAATTGGACCGCGTCTATCTTGTGCTCTCTCCGCTCTCTCCTTTCAAATTGGACCGCAATTTCGCACCCATTGAAGAGCGGTTGGCGATGTTGAAGTTGTCGGTGGCCGGCAAGAAAGGATTGTTTGTCGGCGAGTGGGAATTGGAACGCCACGGTCCTTCCTACACGTTTAAAACGCT
>CAYXDS010000278.1:0-3269 GCA_964463805.1 uncultured Elusimicrobia bacterium
CCGCCTGCCGCTTTTCGGCTCCGCGCAAACGCGCATCGAAGCGAAGGCCTATTGGGATTTGTTGCTGTTCGTGATCAACGGATTCATATTTATGATTATCGGGCTGCAGCTGCCGATGATCATGAGTCAATTAATCGAGTATTCGTGGCGGCAGTTGTTCGTCTACGCCGTCGCTCTAAACGTAACCGTAATCGCCGTGCGTTTTGTTTGGGTATTTCCGGCAACCTATGCGGTCCGCTGGATTTTCCCATCCATTGCTAAAAAGGATCCGGCTCCGCCGTGGCAAGCGGTTGTGGTTCTCGGATGGATGGGAATGCGCGGGATCGTGTCGCTGGCCGCCGCGCTCGCCCTGCCAGATGATTTCTCGCACCGAGATCTACTGGTGTTTTTGACGTACACGGTCATACTCGTGACGTTGATCGTGCCGCCGCTGACATTACCGACCCTCATGAGATGGTTGAAGCTCAAAGACGGAAACGAACACAGCCGCGAAGAAGCGTTGGCGCGCTACACGGCCACAAAAGCGGTGCTCGAACAATTCACCACATTGAAGAGCGACGCAGTCCTCACCGAAGCGCACGTGGACGGTTTGCGTAAACGCTACGAACGCCGGCTGAAAACGATCGAGCCCAATCTCACCGAAAACGCATACTCATCGATCAACCTCGACGACCAACGCCAACGCCGACTGCTGCAAAATGTGATCGATTGGGAGCGCAACGCGCTAAAAGACCTGCGACTGCACGGTAAAATCCACGATGAAGTATTTCACACATTATCGTATGAGTTGGATCTTGAAGAATTAAGACTACGAACCCCACGGTTGTAACATCCGCAGTCCCAGCCAGTCATCGAACTCACACAAAATTGTCATCGATTTATCATCGATAACCGGCATAATTTCCTATGGAAGAAATGGAGGAAGTTCCATCGGATGAACGAAGGAAGTACCGACGGTTTACCGATCGGTCGTTGGCCGGAGTTCAAATCAAGATTACGCCGTGTCCGCCTCTGTATGGAGAACCCGCTTCCGGCATCCTCATCGATTTGTCAGCCGGCGGCATGGCGATTATCATGCCGGATATTCTGCCGCGAAACGTATTTCTAAAATTAAAGCTGGTGCTGCCGACCGGGTTTCTCATCGAGTCGGTCGTAAAGGTGAAGCATGTGCTGCGGGAAGGGGATAACGGCGATTTTCTACACGGCTTTGAATTTCTAAATCCTTCCCCCGAAATGATTGAGGGGATCGAAAAGCTCGCCGACGACATCCTCGGTTGCAACGACAGGTTCAAAGCAAAAGCCGAAAAGATCTGCCTATCTGAATGCTCGTTGTTCTCAATTTGCAGGCGGCCGCAACGTCAACAAGTGGCCGAAGCCAAGAAAACGGACCCGGTGGAACTAACGGTCCTCATGCCTGAAAGCGCGGACACCTGGTCCGCGTTCAAGACAAAAATCCTCAGAAACCTGAAGATGGCCGCCTAGAACGCGCGCCGATCAACTCCCTCATTTTCTCACTGAGCTCCACATGATTGAACGGTTTTTTGAAATACGCGTTGGCGCCGAGATCAATCGCCAATCCGACGCTTTGCGTTTTCATTTCGGCGGTCAGCATTAAGATGGGAATTTGTTCGGTGGCCGAATTATGGCGCAGTTCCGTCAACAACTGGAACCCGTTCTTCTCAGGCATATCAATATCTAGCACGATGAGGTCCGGATGTTCGTTTTCGACGAGGTTAAGTCCCGTGATCGAATCGCTGGCCACGCGCACTTGAAACCCTTGACCGTTCAAAACCGAAGTAAGAATCTTCAGCGTCAACACATCGTCGTCGATAACGACAACTTTCGGGCGGTTCGGCATAACGTCCTCCTCGCGATCGATTAAGCGGCGGCCTGCGACTTTTCAGCCGCGTGAAGCTGATTGCGGAACACAAAGAAGTCGACCGGCTTATAAACAAGGTCATCGACGCCGGCGCGATACGCATCGTCAAAATTGTGAAGGCCTTTCTTTTTTCCGGTGACGAGAAAAATAAACGGCTGTTTGCATTCGGTGTCGCGGCGGATTTTTTCGCACAGCTCAATCCCGCTCATTTTCGGCATGAGCCAATCGCTGACGACGAATTCGACATGGCGCTTCTTCAGCATATTTAGTGCCTTTTCACCGTCGTCGGTCTCAATAACGTTGTAACCGAGGTTCTCGCAGACGGTTTTCATGAGCTTGCGGGAAACCACGTCGTCATCAACAACGAGTATGGTTTTCATGGCCTTTCTCCTTACGTTTCGTTTGGCGAAAATCTGAAAAATTCTTTTCCAACGCGGGCAGCCAATCCCAAACTTTCGCGAACTGCTGCGCCTCGGCCAATTGCTCGATTCGTGAAGCGACGGCCCGAACATCAACAGCATCAACGTAGCTGCTGCTTCCTTTAATCGTGTGAGCCGCGCGACGCAACCGGACCGCGTCTTTGCTCTTCAGAGCGGACTTAATTTCACCGATGTTTTTTTTGGTCTGCCGCAGATAAATCGTCCTCAATTCATTCGCCAATTTTTTCGGAAGCGGCTTTTCGGCCGGCACCGGCGGCGCGCTCGCCGGCGATGTCCAGATCGCCAGCATATCGCCGAGTTTTTCGAGCGTCACCGGCTTAGAAAGATAGTCCATCATTCCATACTCCATACAACGTTCCCGCACACCGGCGAGCGCATTGGCGGTCATCGCGATGATCGGAATCTTGCGTGCACCGGTTTCGCGTTTTCGGATCTCAGCGGTGGCCGAGTACCCGTCCACCTCTGGCATTTGGCAATCCATAAGAACCAGGTCGTAAGGAGTTCTGAAAAAGGAATCCACAGCCTCGCGGCCGTTGGCGACCACATCGGCTTTATAACCGAGCTGCCGCAATTGATAAAGAATGACCTTTTGATTGATACTGCTGTCTTCGGCCACCAAGATGCGCATATTTTTCCTCAACGGTGGAAAAACGCGAGTTCGAGGCGCCGGATCCGCTACGGTCTTTTCGGGAACCGCCGAGGCCTTTTCGAATCGCAGTGTGCACCAAAATGTCGATCCTTTACCCAACGCGCTATCCAACTCGATTTCCCCGCCCATTAACTCGGCAAGACGATTGGAAATGGCTAAACCCAAACCGCTGCCGCCAAACTTTCGGGACGTGGAATTATCGGCCTGCACAAACGGCTGAAACAACCGCGCTTGTTGTTCGGGAGAAATACCGATGCCGGTGTCGGTCACGGACAAACGAATGGTCGCATGGCGATCCGTC
>CAYXDS010000279.1:0-3204 GCA_964463805.1 uncultured Elusimicrobia bacterium
GTGAATTTCCTTAAGCCAATCCGGACGGCTGTAACACAACACTTCGGTGCAGCCTTCCTTGCCTTGATAGTCGTCTACCGTGGGATTGAACGCTTGCAGATTCGTCCCCATCGCACCGTCGAAAACGAAAATGCGTTCAGATAATATGCGTCGATACTCTTCGATGTTCATAGAACACCGAATGTAGCAGGTTCGTGGGGTGTCTGACTAGATTACGGTTGAACGGAAGCCGAATCGAGGCGCGACAACGTTTCTCTGGCCTCGCCGACCAGCGGACTGTGCGGATATGCGGCGATAAACGAATTCAGCTTTTCTCTGGCCGCAGCGGAATCGCCGCCAAGCGCCGAGTCGATCGCAACGCCGAAATCCTTCGCTTCGGATCCCGAAATTCTTCCTTCGTTGGATTTCCCTTTCCAATACAATGGCGGCGCGTCCGGCTGCTCGGCGCCGCGAACCGCGGCAACCGCGACCAATTGCTTCGATTGTGTTTCCGAACGGTTCAACCGCTGCTTTAAACCTTTCAACCAGGCTTGCAGCGAATTATTCGTCTTCGGCTTGGTCGCTGCGGTGGCCGCGTCGACTTTCGCCGAAGTGCGGGCCGGTGCGTTCGGCGTTGTTTTCAAAACTTTTTTCTTATGCGCGGCCGACAAAGGACTCATCGCGCACAAAACAAGGATCAGAGACAGCAGTTTTTTTTTCATAACGTCCTCCTTATTTCGGAATGTACTCGGCTGGGATGTCCGCCGTGAATTCACGCCAGTCGGGCATGACCGCTTTCGCTTCTTGTAAAAATTGCGTGGTCCCTTGTTTATCGCCCAGCCGCCAAGCTATGCGACCGCGGTTGATGAGAATTCCGCCGTCGTCCGGCGCGAGCGCGGCAGCTTTTTCATAATGAATCGCCGCTTCCTTATAATCGCCATCCAGGTAAGCCAAGTTTCCAAGATTGTTACGAGCGGCCGCCTGAACGTCTTTCGGCTCCTCTTCTTTCAACAACGAGATAAATTGTTGTTTTCCCTGTTCGACATGTCCGCCTTCGACTTGAACCATTCCCAATTGCACAAGCAACATATGATTGTCAGACGCGTCTTTGATTTTCTGCTGAATGTCCTTTAATTGCGCCTCGTATCGCTCCGTTTCCATCTTCTTTAAAATCGGCGGAAACGCGCCGCGGACTTTTTCGGACGGATAGGCCGGTGCTTCTTTGTCGGTTTCCACCAACGTAACCGGCGGATATTTTTCGGAAACGTCGGCGACTTCAACGAATTGAATGCTCGCCGGTTCCTTGGCGCCGTTGATCAGCGAAATAGCGCTCTGCCAAGCGGCCAAGAAATCCTGTCCGAGCCGCGTCGTTTCAACGGGGACCCAATACGTGCCGTGGAATTTTACGAACCGCTCCTCTGGGAGGCCGATCGACGAAATATCAACTTCGCCGGTGTCGACCATCAACAAAATGTGTCCGGGCATATCAACAAGCGCCACGGAAACGCCGACGCTTTCAAGCAACGCAGCCAACAGCGCGGTCGTGTCATCGCAATCGCCGGTTTTCCGGCGCAACGTTTCGCGCGGAAATTGAACATAGTCGAGCGCAGTCGGATTTGTGGAAACTTCCGAGAACGGCGTTTTCGGGTCGGGCACGTACGAAATTCCCAGCGCGTTTAGCGCCTCGTAAAACAACGCTGCTTTCGCAAGCGGTCGCGTGACGGTCGCTCCTTTCAAAAGAGCCATATTGTCGCGAACCGCCGCGCGTGAAAATTCGACCACGGGCGGATCCTTCGGAGTAATAAAAGAGGAGATGCGCCCCTTTTCATTCCAAGCGGTGGTGTTACGCGAGTAAAGCGTGATCGGCGCATTTTGCGTCACACCTTTTTCTTGATTGTCCTCGAAATAGGAAACATGAACTTCCATTTGGACCGGCGTGTCTTCGGTGAGTTCGAATATCTTGTCATTGAATGTCATCGTGACCGGCACCGGTTTTACTTCGCCGGCGGCCATCGACGGAACGACGATCTCGGTCGCAAAGTCCGAATATTTTTTCAGCGATAATGAGATCTTAATGTTGCGGAATTCTTTGCTGTCGTTGTTGCGAAGCGTGATGTCGCCGATCGGATTCGTCACGTAATATTTGCTTGCGGCCGTGAACACCGGATGCAAATCTATTTTCTCGACGCTGATCAATGATACGTCTTTGCGTTTCGGCGCCTTTATCGGCTTGGAAACGCTCCAAGCGCCTTCGCTGCCGGCGGGATTCACGCCGACCACCGCATACGAATATATGACGCCGGGCGTCGTATCGGAATCGGAAAACGGCGGCTGTTCAACTTTCGAGACAAGCGAAAACACGCCGGCGAGCGTGGATTTGTAAATCGCATATTGAGTCGCTTCAAAATTTTTATCCCAACTGATCTGCAGATCGTCATCAACATCGGCCGCCGCCACGTTTTGAAGCGCTCGCGGTAAAAAACGCACCGAAAAAACCGAAACCGTTTTTGCGTCGACGATCACCAATTTATTGTCGGGGCCGCAAATGATTCGCCGTCCGGTCGCTGTAAAGTCGGACAAGAATTGCCCTTTGCGGTTGAAAATCCGAACGCGGCGGGAACCGTTATCGAGCACATAAAATCGTCCGTCCGGATCGACGGCGAGATCGGCGACGTCGCCCCAAAACGGCGATTTCCCTTCTTTGTTCGCAATTTCCGAAACGAACTTTCCGGTTGCATCGTAGAAAATCAGCGCTTTACGATCCGGATCCAGCAGCGCGATCAAATCATCGTTCGATGCCACTCCGGCCAACGAATTGAATTGTCCTTCTTTCTTACCGGACGATCCGACTTTAAAAAGAAACAACCCTTTCGAGCTCAATACTTGAACACGTGAGTTGCCTTTATCGGCAACGACGGCAGAGCCGTCCGCGCGCATCGAAATAAATGTCGGCTCTTTCAACCCACCTTCTTTTTTTCCCTTTTGTCCGAGGGTTTTCTCTATATCACCTTTTTCTGAAACCTGCTTGAGCATGTGGTCGCCGCTGTCCGATATCCAAATCTTCCAAGCCTTATCCAACGTTATATTGCTCGGGCTGACGAAACCTTCCGTGGCTTTTCCTTTCTTCTTCCACGTTTCTTTGCTGACGCCTTGCGCCGGATCAACCCATTCAAACACGCCCTTTTCCGTCTTTATTAATAGGAGGTCGCCATTGGCGGTCATAAC
>CAYXDS010000280.1:0-3201 GCA_964463805.1 uncultured Elusimicrobia bacterium
CCACTGCCAACCGAACCACGCAGCACCTGAATCGGCCGGCGGTGGATATTTGCGAGGTCGACCTCGGCCACGCTTTGGCCCAGACGTTTGCTGTTGAGTCGCAACGGGCGCGGGGGTAACGACGGGAGCATTGGGAAGTTTGGGCAAAAGCCGTTTTACGAGTTCGTTTCTCCTCCGCATAGCGGTCGAAGGAGTGGAAGTCCCGAAATGTCTTCCGGCCGTCGATAATCCTTCTCCCAAAAGTAAGCTCTCAAGAAACAGCCGCTCATCAGCTTTAAACGACGGATCTGTGCGCCAATATTTGCGCGTTTGGAAAATAATGCCGACCGGGCTTTCCCAAGCCGTCCGGAAATCCTTTATGTCTTCCGTATAGGTGGTGGTAATGCGTCCTCGATCGCCGGTTTCCGCATAACGCGCGAGACGTTCTATCAACGTTCCGCCACTCCTAGGGGAGTCTTTCAAAAATTTAATTTCGTCGGGTTTGTCCGCCTCAAAAATTTTTCTAAGGAACGTTAGATCCTCTTCCGGAACCGGAGACGTGGCCGCCGGTGAACGTACCTTATGAAGCGCGTACAAAAGAATTTTTACCATTGCCACACTGAGATCGGACCCCAATTCATTGAAAACGGCGGCGATTTTTTCAGGAGAATCTCCCCAACCCAAAATTGAAAAAATATCCCCATTGATCCGTTCATGAACCTTCTCTTTCAACAAATGCTTCATGATGGAAATCGACTCGCGAAGCGTGCTCATCCCCAAAATTCCTTGATAATGGAGTAGGAAGTGAAAAAATTGATATCTGACATCAACCGGATCGATGTCGGTCCGCCTTTTGCCCGGGATTGCCTCAACAGGGCCTGTCTCTAATTCGGGAGATGGATTTGCGCTTTGGACTTTTGCGGCCCATGCACGGGCTTCCGCGAACAACAAATAAATCGCCAACAATGAAGAACTCTTATTGGCTTCTCGGAGCTGAAAAAAGCGTTCAAACAACGGAAGTTTAAGTTCTCTAAATCGATGTTCGGACCGAAGGTAAGGAGTGAGAGGTATTCCTTGGTTGGTGAAAGGCCATAAATAGTCAACGTCGCCCTTTTTCGCCTTTTTCTTTTTTGAAGGGACGGTTAATTTTTGTCCTTGTTGCGCCACCTGAGTGCAGACAAGACTCGGCGGCACGTGCGGGTTCAGTTCTTGAACGAAAGTTATAGTTCGGTCAAGCAATGCCAATATATTAGGAGCGAAAAAAAACGAATCGGTTATTTTTCTGTGCAGTTCCTTTCGGTCTTTTTCAGGTTTAACGTTTTTCCGAACCCACTCTTTAAGATTTAATTTCGTTAATTGGTCCGGTTGACCGGCAAATGCTTTGCGGATCGCGTCCGCATGCGATGGAAATTGTGCGATGTTTGCTTCGAACACCCGTTGCTTCTCTTGAGCGTACAAATCGGCAAAATACACATGCGAAAGGCGCGCTTCGCCTCTCGCTAACCGATAAAGTCCCTTTATCTTTATTACTTCAAATTGCGGCTTATAAGTCGCATAAAGTTTATTGAGAATGGCAGTTAAATCCGGAGCAACGGCTTCCAACGCATTTTTAATCTCAGTCGAATTTTCAGTTTCATAAAAGTCTTGGAGCATTTCGTATCGACCCGCGGTCGGATAAAGCGCAAATCCGCCGTCCATGCGTCCGCCGACTTTTTTTATGTGCGGCCCGCTCTTATAAATACGACCGATGACAAAGAGCGGAGGCGCTTCGCTTTTGTTTAAAAATTCGTTGTTCGGCTCCGGCGTCACACGATGAACGTAAATTTGGATTCGATAGTGGAATTTCTGTTTTACCGAAACTTTCCATTCGACGCGATACCACGCCTGGGCCCACGGCCCCTCCCCTTCTCGCTCCAACGTCACGGGATTATGTGCAGACCCTATCAACTCTTTTACTGCCTGTTCCTCCGGCGTCATCGGCGTCTCTTCCCATTCAGGATCAGGAAGAGGCGCGAGGTCAAAATCCTCTTCAACTTCTTCTTCAGAAACGATCGGCGCAGCCTTTGCCTTTGGCGCTTTTGGGGGTTTGGGCGAGGGCGTTTTTTTATAACCGGGCTCGTCATACGTGCTGGGTAAATCGCCAGGCTTCAACGGATTCGTCGTGGAACCACTGAACAACCGATCCAGTTTTCCGATCGTCGTCACCTGCTGCGGAAAATCGTCCAACACTCGATTGGAATTTTTCTGCAGAGATTCCCACAACCAACGGAACGGCGCATGGTTTTTTCCGATTTCCTCTATGGCCGCCATTTCGTCCGCATCGGGATTTTCAAAAAACAGCTGAAGCCAAAAATGATCTTTTCCGTAATGACGCGCGAAACGCGCAAATTCGCTGGGAAAATCCATCAGCGCAGGCTGATTGTTCCGTGTGAGCTCTCGATCAATCTCTTTTTTCCACGCCTGCGGATTTTCCACCATGAACGGCACGGACACCATTTTCTCATCGACGGGATGCCGGGACAACCATTCCAAATATCGGCACGAGACCACGAACAAGTCATGAACGCGATGATCGCCCGGAAGCCGTCGCCATTGGAAGTCAGGAAATTTATTTTTTCGTCCACGGAAAAACGCTCGTGCAAACCGCCCAAAAACTTCTTCTTTATCGAGAGGATAATGACCCCACTCCGCAAAAAACCATTCGTGATAGGTCTCGCGGTATTGAGGAATCGTGGCGCCGCCATATGCATAGAAGAGCGTCCTCGCTTTGGTCAACAACCCCTGATACACACTTAACAGCGGATCATCGTTTCCACTCTTTTTCTTCTCAGCAAGCGGAACCAATGCAGGGTAGAAGACCGCGATACGATCGTGAAAGTCATGAAGCATTTGGTAAGCGCCATAACCGAACCCCAAACCGATGAGGCCTGGCACGACAAAGGAATCCGATAGAAGGGAGAGCGTTAAATAGACGCCGAGCGAACCATAAATCGCGAGCACGCCATAAATCGACAAGAATATTCGTGAATAAAAGAGCCCTTGGCCATTATGGGTGTCTCTGTGAACCGCGTCATAAAAAGGAAACGCTGCAACGAGACCGGTTAACCCGAAGGCCAAAGCGAACATAATCTGCAAATGCGGACCAACGCCTGCAAGCGCCGATACCGCGGCAGCGGTCGCGCCCGGAATTAATATCGGAAGAGAAAACCACCGTTGCTGTGC
>CAYXDS010000281.1:0-3196 GCA_964463805.1 uncultured Elusimicrobia bacterium
TCGGTCACGTCTATTTCCATCGTCATATGGGACTCGGCATAAAATCCCATCTTATTGGCCAGCTCCACGTATTTATCCAAATCCCTCTGCATGCTCTGTTTGTATTCGTTTATTTCGGACACGCCTTTAAATCGGTCGGTGTCGATAACGCCCACCGTGATGAAAACGAAATTTTTGTAATAGCCGGGAAACGATTTGTGAATCGCGAGAAACGAATGAATGCCCATGCCGTTGTAACCGGCCACCATAAGAATTGCGGTTGGATCGTTCGCCATGCGTTTAACGGCGGGCGCCTTTTCCGGAAGCGGCAAACCGATCAACACTTCATCCAAATGTTTGAGCGCTACCCCGGTCTGGCCGTAATGTCGGGAAACCCACAAACAAAAAGCGACGAAACCGCCGGTGATCACGCACGTGACCCAACCACCTTCGCCAAATTTGATGATAGCGGTCACCACAAGAATTCCCAGCGTCAGTAAAAATCCGGGACCGCAAACCATTATTTTGCGCCACCAACCCGGCGAACGTTTCTGCAGCCAATAACGCACCATGCCGTATTGCGATAGGGAAAACGTTAAGAACACGTTGATCGAATACATGACGACGAGCACGCGCACCGATGCGTGCGTGTAAATCAACATGACCAATGCGGAGATGCCGATGACAAGGATGCCGTCCTTGATGATCAAACGGTCGCTGAGATTCTTAAACCGATGAGGCAGCCAATTGTCTTTGGCCATATTCGCCATAACGCCGGGCCCGCCCAAGAATCCGGCCTGCGCAGCGACCAACAACAAAGCGCCTTCCGACAACATCGTGATTAGGAAAAACACATGCCCACCGGGCCAAGACTCCACCAATCCGTGGATCATACTTGCGTTTAAAGTTTGTCCGTGTGTATGCGAAACATTGTTTAACAGATAATTAATGAGAATACCGCCGGCCGTAAAAGCCAATGAAATCGCCATGTATCGCATCGTTCGCTTGCCGGTGGCGACGCGCGGCTCGCGCAGGATTTGCATGCTGTTGCTGACCGCTTCGATCCCGGTAAACGTTCCGCCGCCCAAGCAAAACGCGCGCATGAAAATAAACGCCATTGCGAACAAGCCGATGCTGTCGATCCCTTGTCGAGTCTCGACGATGGTGTCCGCCACCATCGAATGAATACCCGAACCGTGTACGGCGATACCGTAGATGACGATGAACACATGCGTAATCACGAATGTCACAAAGATAGGCGTCAATACGACGACCGACTCCTTGATGCCGCGCAAATTCAACGTCAATAAAATAACGAGGAAAACAATTGCAGCGGCAAATCGATAGGGCCAAAAAACGGAAGGCAGGAAACTGAAGATTGCATCCGCACTCGAAGCAATGGATATCGCGACCGTGAGCACGTAGTCGACCAACAGCGCGCATCCGGACATGAGCCCGGAATATGGACCAATAAGCTCGGTGGCAACACGGTACCCACCTCCCCCCGAAGGGAAAACCTCGATGATCTGGGAATAGCTTGCCGACAACAGAAATACGGTGGCGGCCACGGCGATGGCCAAGAAGATGGCCAAATGTGTGTAATGACCCAGTGTAAGAAACGCTTCTTCAGGACCATAACAAGACGAACTTAATCCGTCGGCTCCCAACCCCACCCACGCGAAAAACGCGATCAGCGACAGATTATGAAACACATGCGGATCAAGTGGGTCCTTAGGCTTGCCGAAAACGAACTGTTTGAGTTTTTCTACCACGGCCGTTTCACTCCAATAAAAAAGCGTCTCGCTCCCAGAATTAAGGCTGAAGCGAGACGCCTTTGTCTCAAAAGCAAGGTAACAAAAGCCGACTCCCAGCGTCAATATGGACTTTGGCAATAGTCGTGACAAACGTGTGGCAAATTGAAGGCAAAATAATGACAAAAATTATCGTTGAATTTCGCTATTGGGCAGGCCATATACTGTAGTGGTCCCACGGGGACCCTATCTAGCTCGGAGGTATGAAATGGACGCGCTAAAATCCAAGGTACTGGCGATCGACGACGATGAAGCAATCCTAATGTTGTTCGATACGATCCTCCCGAAAGAAGGATTTTCAGTGGTTTCTACCCCCCGCGGCGGCACCGGCATCACGATGGCCCATGATGAAAAACCCGATTTGATTATTCTCGACCTCGGCCTGCCGGATATCCCAGGAATGGAAGTTTGCCGAGTGATGCGTCAGGACCCCGCCATCCGCCACATCCCGATTCTCATGTTGACGGCTCAAACGAACGTCCAAGATAAAGTGAAAGGGTTGGAATTGGGCGCCGACGATTATCTGCCGAAGCCGTTCGAACCGAAAGAACTCGTGGCGCGAATTCGCGCGATTCTCCGCCGCACACTTCACGAGAACCCGGCTGAAAAAATTCTTGAACGCGCCAACGTGCGCATTCTCGTGGATCAAATCATGGTGGAAGTGGACGGCGTGCAAAAAGGCCGTCTCACACGCAAAGAATTCGATTTGCTGTATGTGCTGATGAAGAAAAGCCCGCAGGTATTAAGCCGTAGTTATTTGGTTGAAACCGTCTGGGGCACCGATTACCCGGTCACCGACCGGACCGTCGATGCCACGATCAAACGCCTGCGCCAGAAACTTGGGCCGGAAGGCGCCAAGCATGTGGTGACGATTGAAGGATTCGGCTACAAATTTGAATGACGCGGCTTCTTTCTTTTCTTTAAAAACAGTCCACCAACCACCAACCCAAGAACCATCAACGACAAAATCATCAATGGCCCCAACGCATGCGTAAGCGCGGTCGCGAGGCCTTTCTGCCCGCCCACCAACACCGCTTTCCAAAGTGAATTGGCCAAATACGTGACGATCGTCATCCACGGCAAGATACCGATCAATGTTCCAAGATAAAAGTCCGTGTGGTTTACGCTTGAGAAACCCAGCGCATAGTTAGAGATGATGTACGGCGGAATTCCGATTAGTCGAAGAATCAACACCGCTTTGAATCCCTGCGCGTTGGAAAACTTATCCCACGACTTTATACGCCCTCTTAAAATCGGCTCCACCGCTGTCCGACCGAAAAACCGCGTCACCAAAAAAGAAAGCCAGCCGCCGATGGTGGCGGCGACGACGTTTAAAAACAACGCGATCGGAAACGGAAACAATACGCCGCCAATGATGGGAAACAAGGTGATGGGCAGACACATGA
>CAYXDS010000282.1:0-3189 GCA_964463805.1 uncultured Elusimicrobia bacterium
ATGTTGTTGAAAGCGGGGTTCATCGCCAAGAAATTCGGGTTGGCCGCATTGGCTCGAAGAACCGGATTGCTTAAAAAATACGCGCCGCCGCTCGCGTTTGGCGACGCGTTGCTCGATAAAGCGCCCGGAAAATTCCTGCTTGACCGCAAACAAACGTTTAAATATCAAGAAGTGCGTCAGGTGGACCGTTTCAAAACCGAGTTACAGAGCGTACCGAAAGGCGCGTCGACAACATTGAGCATCACTCCGCGCGCGCGGATCGCGTACATGCCCGTCTGCGGCAGTCAGTACATCCGACCAGAGATCGGCGCGGCGACGGTCGCGTTGTTCGAACGGCTCAAGCTGGATTTCTATATTCCGGACGTCATTTGTTGCGGATTGCCGGCCGCCAGTTATGGCGTCAACGACCAAGTGCGTTCGATGGGCCGCCAAAACATTGAACGGCTCGAGCGCGGTCGTTACGAGATGATCGTGTTCGACGATTCCTCCTGCGGTTCGCATGTAAAAGATTTACCGTCGTATTTCAGTGAAGAACCGGAGTGGCTGAAACGCAGCCACGAGCTCACGCAAAAAGTCCGGGAGTTGTCTTCGTTCTTGGTTCAGCGCGGGTTGAAGGAACAGTTGAAAGCGACGTCGTGGGGCGGCGGGCCGGTCGCCTATCACGATCCGTGCAAAGCGCAATACGGTCAACGGCTGACGAACCCGCCGCGTGAATTATTGGCCGCGATCCCCGCGCTCAAACTCGTATCCATTGCCGATTCGGATCAATGTTGCGGCGGCGCCGGCACTTACAGTGTGGTGCGGCCTGAAATGTCGCAGCAGGTGCTCGACGCGAAAATTACGAACATCATCAACAGCGGCTGCAAAATCGTGGTTACATCGAGCGCATCTTGTTTAATCCAACTGCGATTCGGTTTGCGTAAGCGCAACGCGCCGATCGAAGCGTTGCATTTAACCGAGTTTCTTGTCCGCGCGTTGGACCAACGGAGGTAAAAATGAAATCGAAAGCATGGATGGTTCGGATTTTTTTGTTGATCATTCTAATGACGGCCGTTGGATATCGTTTTTATATGCGTCGGGAACCGCTGGCGGTTCGATTGATTTCAGTCGATGACAGCAAGCGGAACATGGCGATCGACGAACTCGCGAAGCTCGATGACCAGAAAAAAGCCGAGGTCGTCACCGCGTTAATCGCCTCCGCTTCGACGCCGGACCCGCGCTCGCGCCGTTTCGCGATTTACGCGCTGCGCAAAGTGGGCGGAACGCGCGTCGATGTGATGAAGGTGATGGTGGGCGCCTTGTCGGATACGAACGCGCCGGTTCGCGAAGAAGCCATGATGAGCTTAAATGGTTACGGCGCGGCCGCTCTGCCCAGCTTGTTTGAAGTTTTAAAAAATCCGCGCGACCCTGCCGTTCCCGAAGCGCTTAAAGTTATGGAAAAGTCGGGCGAAAAGGCGGTTCCCGGCATGATCGCGTTGCTGTCCGAGAAAGCGGAAGTTCAATTGATCGCGCTGCACGCGCTGAAGAAAATCGGTAAGCCGGCCAAGCCGGCGGAACCGGCGATACTCACATTGTTGGCGTCGAACGACGCTTCCATGCGACTCGAAGCGGCCGAAGCGTTGGTCGCAATCGACGCGTTGCCCGCGAAAGCGGCATCGCGGTTCGAGAAAGACATTTTATCGGCCAAAGAAAGCTACACGGACCCGGCCGCATCGAAACCACGGCTCGCTCGTTTGCTCGAGAAAACATCGCCGCGCCGCCGTGAATTGGTCGATCTCGGTTTTGATTTGCTTCAGAAAAATCCGACGGTGCGTTACCGCGCCGCTTTGTATCTGTCCGAGATGAACCCGCCCACGGTCGGCCCGCTCGAAATGTTGGTCGACGCGCTGAACGACAAAGACGTGACGGTCGCTGCGCGCGCGCTGCACGCGCTCACGCGGATCGGCCTTGAAAAAACCGAACGCCTGAAAAAAACCGCGGCACCTCGCATCCATGCGGTGGTCAAGCGCGCCGAGCAAGCGAACATCGAGGGGTTTAAAGAAATCGTCGAGCCAAAACTCGCGTTACCCAATTAAACTCTGAATCAATCGCCACCAGCCGGATCCGACGGGTCCGTACGATTTCACCGGTTTTCGCTCGATCGCCGGCGCGCTGCCGGGCTCAAACGCTTCTCTGATCACGCGTCCGTGCATTTCGCGCGAAGGCGGGAGCCCGAGCAAAGCGAGCGTGGTCGGCGTGAGGTCGAGCATTTGCGCATCGTCCAATAAAACCCCTTTCTTCACATGCGGGCCATGCAGAATGATGATGCCGTCCGGCGCATGAGTCGTAAAACTTACGTTGATCCGCGGGATATTTTTTCGAGGGGTTTCCAATGACACGCGAAACGAGTTCGTGCTTATAGAGGCGACGGAAAATCCGGCCTCTATGGCCAAATCCCACGCGCGTTGATAGGCCTTTTCGGATACCGTTCGCACCGATAAAGAATCATCAACGTTGTATTTGAACTCGAGCTCCTCGGCCAAACTCGACGGAATCTTTTGGATGACGCGGTCCCAATCGACGATTTTATTCGGCCAGATCGATTGCGGCATCGCTCCATGGTCCGAAAAGATGACGATGTTCTCGTACGAATCGGCCAGTTTTTCCAAGCGTTCATCCAACATGCGAAGCGCGTCTGAGATTGGATCGGCGAACGATTCCGGTCGAGCGACGACTTCCGGCGTCGAAACGACATTTTCATTGGGTTCGAATTGCATCCACCGGTCGTGGCTGAGACGATCGATGCTTCGTACGTAAAGAACCAGCAACGCAGACGGATCGGTGGAAAACTTTTCCGCCAGATCAAAAGCCACCGGGTCCATAAAATCTGCAAGCATATGATGCACATACCATTGGCTCGAACTATCGACGGGCGGTTTGTGCGCCAGCGGCATCGACGCCAACGAACGCGGCCACGTCGTGCTGGATCCTCCGATCGCCCGTAAAGAACCGAACACTTGGTAGATGGCGTTTCGACTGACGTCCATCAACTTCGCGAATTCAACGATGTTCATATGCACGTCCGGAATCCTTCCGATCGCTTCCATTAATTTAGTTCCGAAAAAAGCGTCGGTGACTCCGCGGCGCAGCCGGCGGTCGATGGGCCAACTTCCTTGCCATCCAATCATGTCCGCCGATATTCCTTTGATG
>CAYXDS010000283.1:0-3168 GCA_964463805.1 uncultured Elusimicrobia bacterium
TCAGGGCGATGAAGGAGCACGGCGATCCGTTTGATAAGGAAATGGTGATTCGGGCGGTCGACAGTTTAAATACGATTATTCCTTCAATGGAAAAGCGCCGGCGCATTAAGCCCGCTGAAGTCGAGCGCGTGAAAGCGGTCGCCGCTTCCGTGCGCATTCTTGCTAATGGCGTCGATCCGGAAGGCGGTACGGATTCGCCCGCATCGGGTGGTGATTCCACCATTATTTCTTTCTTTCCGATTCTTGGTCTTTTCTTAATCTTCTTCGGATGGTTGACGCCGTGTTTCGCTTTGGCCGGTGCTTCAATGCATTTTCAAAATTCGGCTTTGGTTCGTCCGACGGAAACCGACAATTCTGCGCTCCCGCCGGTAAATTCATTTCATCTCGTTTTTCTCAATAACAAATTCACTTCGTTTGAGCGGGAGATCAAGCAGGGCAAGTCAGCCGCGATCTTGGCCGACGCGGATATGGTGGCGGCCTTTAAAGCGTATCCGGCGTTGTTGAAGTTTATGGTTCGTTCGCAAGCGGACCGGTCGACGCCGATAAAGATTTTGACCGCTAAAAAAAGCTTAATCGCTTCGATAAGCAAAATCCTGTTTGACCAGGGGTTCACCAAGAACGAGTACCGGATCGAACCGGCGGAAGATGTTTTTGGGCAGGGGCACACGATTCAGCTCGATTTATTGCCTAAATATCACGTGTATCCGAGGCAAGACGTGATTCTGGTCTCGCCGAGCGCCAAGCTCACCTCCGGCTTCGAAACGCTGTTCGCCATATTCCGTATTGTGGGTAAAAGCGCTTAGGCATGTTAAGATGCCTCAATTGTTACCAAAAGTTCACATCTTCTTAAGGCGGCCTTAATCCCATGCAAACCATATTTAATCACGTCGAAGCGGAACGCGTAGACGGATGAAGATCTGGTCTTTTACATTCGGTTGCAAAGTCAACCAATACGAAACGGAGTTGCTGCGCCATCGGCTGACAGGGCCCGGCGATATTCACGTTCAGAAGATTGAAGAGGCGGATTTGTGCCTGATCAACTCTTGCAGCGTGACCGCGTTTGCGGACAAAGAGTGCCGGCAAATGATTCGCAAGGTTTTGCGCACCAATCCGCAAGCCCGCACGATCGTGACCGGGTGTTACGCCACGCGCGCGCCGGAAGAAATCCGCGAGATCTCGGACAAAGTTGAAATTTATTCAAACCAAGAGAAAGACGAGCTGCCTTCGTGCGTGGGATTTGAAGTTTCGCAGCAGCCGCTCGGCATTCATCAATTTGCAGGACGTACGCGAGCATTTTTAAAGATCCAGGACGGCTGCAAGGCGCCGTGCAACTACTGCATCATTCCGACCGTGCGGCCCGATATGTGGAGCAAGCCCGTTGAGCAAGTTTTGACCGAAGCGAATGCGCTGCTTGAGAATGGTTATCAGGAAATCGTTTTTACGGGAATTCGGCTTGGCTTGTACCGCGGAACCCGCAGCGATGGATCGAAGTTGGATTTGTTGGGACTTTTGAAGTTGTTGACGGCGATCCCGAAGAAGTTTCGGATCCGTCTTTCGTCGCTCGAAGTGACCGAAGTGACGGACAAGCTCATTGATTTTGTCTCTCAGACGCCGAAAATTTGCCGGCACTTTCACATCCCGATGCAATCGGGGGACAGTGACGTTCTTCGGGCGATGCAGCGGTGGTATGACGCTCCTTATTATATGGCGCGAGTGAAGGCGGTTCGGGAGAAAATGCCCGATTGCGGTATCACCGCCGACGTGATGGTCGGATATCCGACTGAGACGGATGAGCAATTTCGCAACACATTCAACAACATTGAACGAATGGAGCTGTCGGGGCTGCACGTTTTCCGGTTTTCGGCGCGCGAGACCACAAAAGCAGCAGATTTGCAACCTTTGGATCCGCGCGTTGTTACCTACAGGGCAGGGGAACTCGGCAAGCTCGATAAGAAATTGCGCGAGATGTTTTACCGGAAGTTCGAAGGGACGGAAAGAGAAGTGTTGCCAGAGCCGACCGGCGAGGCGTGGACCGACAATTACATCCGCGTCGACGTTCCATTAAGCGAAACGAAATCAGGTCTTTCACATAGGCGGGTCGAATCGGCCCAGTTCACTTCAAAAGAAGTTGACAAGGTGGCGGTTTGAGCGGCTGTATTTTTTGTAAAATCGTTGCCGGTCAGATTAAGGCTCAAGTGGTGTTTGAAGACGAACGTGTGCTGGCTTTCCGGGACTTAAATCCCCAAGCTCCCGTCCATATACTGATCATCCCAAAGAAACATGTCGAGCGCCTGATGTCGGCAAGCGAAGAGGACCTCGCGGTTTTTGCCGATCTTCACCGGGCCGCTCAAAAAGTCGCGACAGATGAAGAGTTAACTGAAACGGGTTTTCGTCTGGTCACGAACAACGGGAAAGATGCGGGACAAAGCGTTGATCATTTGCATTATCATTTGCTCGGAGGCCGGCCGATGGCGTGGCCGCCGGGCTAGACAAAAGGAAGGTGATGTTCATCCGTGGTTTTAGTTAAGTTACGTGACAACGAGTCCATTGAGGAAGCTCTTCGACGCTTCAAGCGCGAATGCGAGCGCAATGGAATCATGCAAGAAATCAAACGCCGGGAATATTTTGAATCGCCCGCCGTTCGCAAGAAAAGAAAAGCGGCCGAAGCGCGACGCAAATTGAAGCGTCGCATGATGCGGCAAAAACGGCGATAAAAACCTCAAATCCATACTGAACACAACACGAAACCCGCGTTCCTGAGGTCAACCCAACGGAAAGCGGGTTTTGTGTTGGTAGGACGCCATGTACAACCGAGAACAAATCGAACAAGTAAGAACCGCCGTTGATATCGTTGAAGTGATTCGCGAGTTCGTGCCCTCGTTGAAGGCGTCGGGGCGGTCGGTGAAAGGGTTGTGTCCGTTTCATAGTGAGCGAACGCCATCGTTTCATGTGCATCCGGAAAAGGGATTGTTTAAGTGTTTTGGTTGCGGCGAGTCGGGCGACGTCATTGGATTTTTGTCGAAGATGGAGCAGTTGAGTTTTTCAGATTCGCTCAAGTTGTTGGCGGATCGCGCCGGAATTCGGCTCGAAACGCAGCGGGCGCCAGAGAAGCGGGAGCCGGAAGGACAGCGTGAAAAGTTATTCCGGGTTCTTGAAGCCGCATCGAAG
>CAYXDS010000284.1:0-3147 GCA_964463805.1 uncultured Elusimicrobia bacterium
GAATCTCGGATACGCGCGTTCGAATATTCCGATGCCCGGATTCGTCGGCGGTCCATGTCTTGAAAAAGACCCGTACATTTTGGTGAGCAGTTACAAAGAAACCAGTTCGAACGAAGAGATCGATTACGTGATCGGTGCCCGGAAGTACAACGAAAGTCTCGTGACGGACGTGATCAATTGGTTCCGTCGTCATAAGAAAACGTTTTCGTCAAAAACGCTGGCCGTTTCCGGTCTCGCGTTCAAAGGCCAGCCTGAAACGTCGGATTTGCGCGGGTCGACCGCGGTTCCGATCGTGCAGAGCCTGAAGCGGCAAGGTTTTAAATTGCGGCTGCATGATTTCTGCGTGAGCAAACAGGATTTGAAGGCGTTGAAGGCCGGAGAAGTGGTTTCGGATCTCGCGCAAGCTTGCCGCGACGCGGGCGGCCTCGTCATTCTCAACAATAACGCAAATTATCGACGCTTAAATTACTCAAAGATGCTCGGCTCGCTGCGCAAGACCGGCGTATTTTTCGATGCGTGGCAAATCACCGGTTTTCGGCCGGCGCCCGACAGCGTGTTGTACGCGAATTTCGGCAACTTCCGGTTGAAATAAACATGAAACGTGCGATCGTCACCGGCGGAGCCGGATTTATCGGCAGTTATCTTACGAAGCGCTTGCTCGAAACGGGCGTCGAGGTTTTGTCGGTTGATAATTATTCGAACGTGCCCGATCAGCGGCTTCGTTATTTCTCTCCGGTGAAAGGCTTTGCGGTCAAGCGGCTCGACGTGCTGGACTCAAAGGCGTTCGGCGCCGCGCTCGATCAATTCGGCGCGTTCGATACGTTTTTCGATCTTGCTTACATCAACGGAACAAAACAATTTTATACTCGCGCGCATGAAATTCTCGCGCATGCGGGCACGCATGTTCAGCAAAGTCTGCATTGGGTTCAATCGCGGAAGGCGCGTTGGGTTTATTTTTCGACACCCGAAATTTATGGGGAACCCGGCGTGGTGCCGACGCCCGAAGATCATCGCGTGCTAATGAGCGATCTGAAGAATCCGCGTTTTTCGTATGCGATCGGAAAAGTTTTTTCCGAAAGTTTTATTCATGCGGCGCGTTTGGCCGATCCGTCGTTGAACGCGGTGATCGTGCGGCCCAACAATACGTATGGGCCCACCGATCGATTTCATGTGATCGCCGATTTGATGGAAAAAGTTTTTCGCGGAGAACCGTTGGAGATTCAAGGCAGCGGGGATGAGACGCGGTCGTTTTGTTACGTTGAGGACATGGTCGATCAAATTTTATTGGTGGCCGAAAAGGGCAAACCCGGAGAAGTGTACAGCATGGGAAGCGAGGAAGAGGTGACGATCAAAGATCTTGTGTCGAAACTTCAGTCCGCGACCGGTGTCGCCGCAAAAGTTTCTTACGGACCGTTGTCGGCCGGATCGCCGAAGCGGCGACGGCCGGATCTTTCACGAATCAGATCACTGGGCGCTTCACCGGCGCGGTCGGTCGCCGACGGACTCGCATTGACGTGGAAAATTGAAAAGGAGCTTCGAGATGGCAAATAACGAATTTTCTCAAGATACCTCGGTCGTCATCTGCGTTAAAAACGGCGAGTCCATCATCGGGCCCGCGTTGGAATCTGTTTTGAAAAACAAACCGCGCGAAGTGATCGTGGTCGACGGCCGTTCGACCGATCGTACCGCCGAGATCGTGCGGTCGATGGGCGTTCCGTTTTTTTCCGATGAAGGCAAAGGCCTCGCGTATGCGCGACGCGTCGGCGTAGAGAAGTCGTCCGGGCGCTGGGTTTTGTTCGTGGGGCCGGACAACGTGTTGCCCGAGAGTTTTATCGACGATTTTGTCTCCCTCAAACAACAATGGGGGTTTCATGCGGCGTCCGCGCAGACGCGCGTGCTGTCGCCGCAAACCTATTGGGATCGCGGCGGGGATTTTCGTTGGGTGTGCATCATGGGCAAGCCGGGGCCTCGAACCATCGTCGGCACGCCGAGCGTGTACGATCGCGAATTGTTTGATACGGTAAAATTTTCGGAAAAAGATTTCGGACCCAGCGACGACACCGACGTGGCCGAACAGTTGCTGCAAAAAGGCGCCAAGCTCGGCGTCGTTCCGCTGCTTGTGCACGAGCAGCCGGGATGGACGATGTCCATGACGTGGAAACGTTACCGATGGTACGGCACCGGCGATTATTTCTTCTATCATCGCTACCGTCAAAATTGGACGCTGGCGCGAAAATTGAAAAGCCTCACGCATCCGTTGCGTCAAACGATGCGGTACATGGGGATTGGTCTACGCCAGGGCCGCTTCGACGTGGCGCCGTGGCTTTTGTTGACCGCACTCGCGCGTTACAAGGGGTGGGTTGAATTTGCATGGGCCCGCAAGGCCGAAAGGAACTAACTATGACCACGACGCTTTCGTTTCGAAACGTACAGGTGCCCGTGTATTCGCGCATCGTGAATTTCGGCATCCGATCGTTTTCAACCACGGCCGATCTCATCGATAAGCTGCCGGATCAAGACAAGGAATGGGAGAAGGTCAACGTGTTCGCGAACGATCAAGATTATTTGACGTTCGTCTCGAAGTTGACCGGCGCTTCGTTCGAGGACATCGTGAATGTTCTAAACGATTTTAAAGAGGACGAACGTTTCCGCATCGTATTCGCGCGCAAGCTGGATGAGTTGTCGTCCGCGAATCTCGCGCATGCCGACGACCTGCGCTTTCATTCATTAACGATTTACACGGTGGTTCGGTTGTTGAAACCGAAATTCATGATCGAAACCGGCGTTGCGCAAGGAAAGTCGAGCTCGATGGCGCTTCTCGCGATGGAACACAATCAACAAGGCCGATTGATTTCGATCGATCTGCCGAATCCAGCGGGCGAGCTTCGCGAAGATGGAACGCGCACGTCGACAGGCACGCGTCCGGTTGGATGGCTGGTTCCGGATTATTTGCGCAGTCGTTGGATGTTGCAGCTCGGCGACGCGCGCGATTTGTTGCCGGCCGCCGTCGCATCGGTCAAAGAACCGCTCGAACTGTTTTTGCAAGACAGCCTTCACACCTTCTATCACTCGAAATTAGAATTGGCGGCCGTGATCGATATACTTTCGGGACTTTTGTTGTTCGACAACATCTAAATGGGAACATTA
>CAYXDS010000285.1:0-3146 GCA_964463805.1 uncultured Elusimicrobia bacterium
GCCGATGTGCCAAATGCGAATGCCGAAGGCCAGCGAGAAAATGATGAGATGAGCATGCCGTTTGCAAAACTCATTGATTGCGCGCGTTATTTCCATGTCCAACCGCATAATTTCAGATTGCTGAAAATTACTCAAGTGGTTATACTACGCATCTTGCAAAACATGGAAAACTCCCTACAAATTTTGTGTTTTCGCATCACCTCAGGACTGGACCGTTGGGCCGAAAAGAAATCGACGATATGGCTGTTGTTCTTGTTGGCCGTGGTGACGCGTCTGATCGGCGCCGCCATCGGTGGCGCTCGTTCCGAAGATGATGATCATTGGCACCTGAAGATTGCCCAAAACTATCTGGGCGGCCGCGGTTTCCGCTTGGATACCGAATACGGTCCCACTTACTCTTATATCCAACCGAGTCTTGCGGCGATCCACGTTTTGTTCATCACGTTGTTTGATGTTAATTACGTTCTTGCCGAGCGTGTTTTCCTGTTGATTTTCAGTTCGGTCTCGATCGTGTTTTTTTATTTTTTGTGTGCGAAGCTTTTTTCTCGCGGTTGTGCTTTGTTGGGAACGCTGATGTTGATTTTTTACCCGCCGCAATGGTTTTGGATGACGCGGCTCAATCCGCATTCGTTTGGGACCAACACGTTGATCCTCGCGTTCCTCGTGCTTTATTTTGCGTGGGAGCAGAAAAGTTTCTGGCTGGCCTTTGTGACCGGATGTTTATGGGGAGCGCTCACTTTTTTTCGGCCGGAGTATGAATTGGGCGTTTTCTTCATGATGCTGGCCAGCTGGTTTTTCTTCAAGAAGCTTAATGAAAAGCTCCTTTTCGCTGGATTGCTTTTTCTCGGGTGGGCGACGATGATAGCTCCCTGGGCCATTCGCAATTACAAGATTCACGGTTCGCCGGTATTGGCGACCACTCACTACGGCATCAATGTGTGGATGGTGTTCAGTCCGGATTATAAATACGACTCGACGTCTTGTCCGGTGCCGCCTGAGATGGAAGCGAAGCTGAAAAGCGAACCGAATGAGGTGGGGCGCGCGCGAATTTACGTTGAAGAGGCGAAGAAAAATATCCTCGCGAATCCCGGATTGGCGATTAAAAAGTGCGTGTTTAATTTCCTTACGTATTGGCGTCCGTGGCTTTCGCCGAAAGCCGCCTCGATCAAAGAGAACATCGTTTACGTCGGTTCCTATTTGCCGGTTTTTATTTTGTTCTTGATCGGATTGTTTCATTTGCCGTGGAAAGACCCGCGATGGATCGCGCTGTACACTTTTATGACTTACAAAATGCTTGCGCATATTCCGTTCTACATGATCGTTCGCTTTCGCGAAGCGACGTTTCCGCTGATGTTGCTGTTTGCGCTGATCCCGCTTCAACGTTTTATCGATAAATGCCCGACCACCCGTGACCACGAATAAAGAAGACTCCTTGAAACTGCTTATCTTCATTCTCTCTTACAATGCCGAAAAACACATCGCCGGCGTGTTGCGCGATATTCCGACCGAATATAAAAATCATCCGAACACCGAGATCCTCATCATTGATGACGCGTCCAAAGACAAAACGGTAGAAGTCGCCGGCGCTTATGCGAAAGAACAACATTTGTCGAATATTCGGATCCTGAAGAATCAAATCAATCAAGGATACGGCGGCAATCAAAAAGTCGGTTATCGGTACGCAATCAAGAAAAAATTCGACGTGGTCGTCATGCTGCACGGCGATGGACAATATGCGCCGGCCGTGTTGCCGGAGTTGGTGAAACCGTTTGAGCAAGATCCGTCGACCGGTTGCGTGTTGGGCGTGCGGTTTGGGCGCCGTTATTCTCCGTTAAGCGGGGGAATGCCGTTTTATAAATTCATCGGCAACCGGGTTTTGACGCGGTTTCAAAACGCGTTGGCCGGCGCCGATCTTCGCGAGTGGCACACCGGCTATCGCGCGTACAGCACCGAGGCGTTGGCGCGGACCGCGTTTACGCTGAACACAAACGACTTTCACTTCGACACCGAAATCATTCTTCAGATGCTGCATTCGCGCGCGCTGATCAAGCAAGTCGATATTCCGACTCACTATGGAGAGGAGATTTGTCATGTGAACGGAATTCGATACGCAAAGGACGTCGTGAAAGCCACGACGAAATTTTTTCTCCAGAAATATCATTTGTTCTACGACGTGCGGTTTCACCCGGAGGTGTTGAACGAATCCCACTTAAGCAAAGCCGAGGAACGCCCCGTTTATGAAGACAAGATGCAAGCGACGAGTCCGCACTCGCTCGTTTGTTTGAACAATCGTGTCGTTCCACCCGGATCGCGCGTGCTCGATATCGGATGTTCGCACGGCTATGTCGCTTCTTATTTAGGCGAACATAAAAGCTGCGAGGTGACCGGCGTTGATCAATTGCCCGAGCGCCAAGTGTCCGCGCGTTCGTTCGTTTATAAGCAAATGAATTTGGAAACCGATCAAGAGGATCTTCATAAGTTGCTTGAAGATCGCGAGTTCGACGCGGTGCTTTTGCTCGATGTTCTCGAACATTTGGCCGTGCCCGAACTTTTCTTGCTCGGGCTCTCGCAGCGCGTTTATAAAAAACCGCCCAAATTCGTGTGCAGCACCGCGAACGTCGCGTTCGTCATGATTCGGTTCATGCTTTTGTTCGGACATTTCAATTACGGGCGCAAGGGAATCCTCGATATTACGCATAAGCGGCTGTTCTCCGCGCATACGTTTCGTAATTTGTTGATTCAAACCGGGTTCATCGTTACGCGCGAACATTACATCCCGTTTCCTTTTATTTCGCTCGGTTGGCCGAAAGGCCTCTCTCGGTGGTTGGAAAAAATCAACATGATGCTGATAAAAATTCGTCCGCGGTTGTTCGCGTATCAAATCCTATTTGAAGCGGAACCGTTGAAGACGGCCGAGGTCGTTTTGGCTGAAGATTTAAAAATGAAACAGGTGGCCGGATGAAACGCCGCATTCTTTTGACCGGCATCGCCGGATTCATCGGATCTTGGACCGCCGAAGCGTTGCTTGCCGCCGGACACGATGTGATCGGCATCGATAACTTCAACGAATATTACGACGTGTCGCTGAAACACAATCGCGTGAAAAAGTTTTCGGACCGTTGCCCGATCATCACGGTCGACATCAC
>CAYXDS010000286.1:0-3137 GCA_964463805.1 uncultured Elusimicrobia bacterium
GCTGACCACGCCGGCGCATGAGCCGGAAGAGACGCCCGATTTGATCGTGATCTTCGGCGTCGGATCGACGCTGGTGGCCGAAGACGCCGCGTATGATTTTGTGAATGCATATGAAAAGAATCCGAACGTGCGCGTCGCGTTTACCGGCGGCATCGGACGCGCCACACCGACGCTGTGGGTGAACAATCGCAAACCTGAAGCGGCTGTTTTAAGAAGCGCGTTTCTCGCTCAAATTCGAAAAATTGCGCCGAAGCTGGAACAAGCGGCAATGACAGCCATTATGGTCGAGGACCAATCAAATGATTCCGGCGAAAACGTGCAATTCACATCGAGCCGGTTGCGAAGCGACGGATGGGATCCGAAAGGGAAGACGATCTTGCTTGTGCAGAGTCCGTTGCTTCAACTGCGGTCCGCGTACGCGACATGGTTGCGCCAAGCGGGACTCGCCGGTGCGACCATTATCAGCCGAGCGCCGTTCCGCATCGACATGAAGAAACTGACGTCGGACGCGCAAATTTATTCGGTGGCGAAACTGTTGTCCGGCGAAATCGATCGGCTTCGCAAATATCCGGCGCAAGGCTTCACGGTTCCAATCGATGTTTCCGGCATCGAGGAACACGAAGCGGCGTTGAATGCCGTTCTCGCCGAGGTTGAATCCGCGACACCGAAAACTATTTTGCCGACCCCGGCCGATCTCATCTTAAAAGATACCGACTTCGGCAAGAATGAAAGCTCCGACATCGACGCCGCACATTATTTGAGCCCCCAGGAAACGACGCAGCTTGCGCTGGATGCGTCGGATGCGCGAACCGAAACCGGTTATTTGTACGGAAAGATGCGGACCGACCTTCAGCCGGAGAAAGAAGGGCTGCCGCTGTTTACCGATGAGAAACGCCTGGCCCAAATGCCGCGGTTGTTTCCCCACAACGGGCAGCCGCTCGACACCGATATTTATTCGTTGGCCGCCGAAATTTCGGAAACGGCGCCGCAACTAACGATCTTACTGACCGAAATCGTCGCCGAATGGCAACAGATCACCGGTTTAAAAAACGTGAAAGGACAACCGAAAAAAGGATTTGTGGTCAAGCCGCACACCTACCACGCGAGCCTCAGCGTATTTCAAAATGTGGCCGCCGCCGATGGTCTTGGTTTTGATGGGTTCGACAAAAAACTTTCGAAAGATCAATTACTGACCGCTCTTCGGCAAATTCGTGACTACGTCAAGCACATGAAGCCGCTTTCATTGACGCCGCTCGGCATCCGCGCCGGTCCCGACGGCACGCTCACGCTCACGTTTGATTACAACGCGGATGTACAACAACTCAAAAGCCAAATCGGCGGCACCAAGAAACTGCCTATCCTCGTCACCTTGTTCCGATCCTTCGAACAAGTCGTTCCCGCCTCCAAAGAACAAGTGAAAGCGATCAAAGCGTTCGAAAAGAAATATGCGGACATCCGCCCGCTTCTAATGGACCGAAAAATTCCGCCTACAGTTCTCATTTCCAAACTCAATTTTTCGCACGAAACGAGCTGGATGCACACGCGCAAAGGTTTCAGCGAAAATCTTACGCTCGGCGAAAGCAACGACGGCGCCGAACAACGACTGGCCGAGTACGCCGATGAGATCGCGTTTGAAGACGCCGTCCTCGAAGAATTGAAGAAGTCCGACGTTCACATCATGGATGATCTCGTCAGAAAATTTCAGGACAGAAAGAAGTTGGCAAATGCGATTAAAAATATCGGCTATAAAAAACGTGTTCGCGTCGGCAAATACTGGACCGGTTTCTATCCCGAATTCAGCAACAGCGGCCAACCGACAGGACGCATCTTTGCATTTCAAAGAATGCATCAGGATCGCATCTTGCACGCCACGGCGCGCCTGCTTTTAATGACGAGGAGCGGAAAAATTCTCGTCCAAATTCCGAAAGAAAATCCGGCCGAGTTCAGCGCGGGCGGGCACGTGGAGATTGACGAAATGCCCGATGAAACGGCGCTTAACGAAGGGAATGAAGAACTCGACCTGTGGAACATCGGTATCGTTTTAACGAAAGATCAGCTTAAAATTATCAATATCCCAGGCTCGCACGAACGAATGCGCAGACTCGAAACGCCGGATTTTAAAGGCAAGCCGCGAATGGTCAATGGCGTCTACAGACTCAACGGCAGCAACCACGAAGTCGATTACTTGTATGTCGCCGAAATTACCGATGAACAGATGCAAAAAATCGTCGACCGCTTCAAAAAAAGCGGCACCGAGGAAATTGCAGCAGTGAAAGTAACCACGTTTGACGAGCTGATCGCCGAATTAGATGCCGATAAAACATATGAACAATTCAAGCCGGGCAGCGGCATTCGCCAATATCTTCAGGATCGCAGTTACCGCAAAAAGTTTCTTCGTGAAATCCACAAACATATTCCGATCCACGACAAGGTGATGACGACTTTCACCCAGAAAATGATCTCCCTCCTTATCCGCATTTGGCTCTCGATTATCGGCTGGGTGCGAAGATTTGTTTTCAGCGTCGGCACCGATATCACGCCGATCACCGATAAACATTTCTCACAGTTTTCGCAGGAAAAATTGCTGAACATCATCAAAAACCGAATCGGCCCCCTCGAAAGAGATCTGCTCGCGAACGAGTTCGACTTTGAAGGAACCAAATCGATTCTGAAGCGACGCTTTATCGCGCAAATTCGACAAGCCGACCTGGATAAAGGCCATGGAACGCTGCGGCAATCGCGCAAACAAGTGAGAAACGCCGCTTATTTGGCCGGGCGCGCCGGATTTTCAAGAAAAGTCATGAAAGAATTGCTGATCAAGCAAGCGGGACACTTGGACCTAAAATCCAATGGAATCGATTTTACATTGGCTTGGCAGATGGGCGTTTTCGATCAGTGGCTGCTCGAAAAAACCAACAGTTCGCTCCGAGCGCCTTACGCGCCCAGCAACTCGTCGACCGATCTACGAACGAACGTTGCGAACGGTTTCCATATCGACGATTTTATGAACGAAGATGGCACGCTCACCGAAGAACATTTATCCAAACGAATTGAGAAGTGGTCGCACGGACAACGCGACGTGGTAATCGTTCGAGGAAAATCAGAAGCGCAAGTGTTGGATCGGTTCAGAAAAAAAT
>CAYXDS010000287.1:0-3120 GCA_964463805.1 uncultured Elusimicrobia bacterium
AAAGGAACGCCCAAAAGGATATTTTCCCCCAACGGTGGTTCACCTCGATTCTCATCAGGAGCAGTTGGATAGGCTTGAAAAAAACGGTGCGCTTTCAAAATCGATGGTCGGTTTCGCGCGCGTTTTCATCGAAGCTCACGATCTCGGCTACGCCATCGATTTCAACGCCCTAGACTTCGAAGCGAATTACAAAGAAAAATTAATCGGCATGTGGACTGCGCTCGCCAGGATAGGCGGTAACGACGAAGCGTCCGCGCGAGCTTTGGCTGAGCGAACCTACGAGTTAATCCTAAAGTCAAAAGACAATTACATGGTGGCTAAAGTGCTTGCCCATGGAACGGTCAGCGTCGCGATGGCTGTCGATAAATTAAAGGAAGCCGGGTTCAACGAGAACGAATCGGCGGGGCTCGCATTTTTATTCGCCGCGCATCATCCGGGATTCCCAATTACGTTGGTAAACGATTTCGTCGTTCCGGGGGCAATTCCCGAAGAACTGCGATCGATTCTGTTGATTACCGGTAAAGACGGGCCCGACGCATTGCGGTTATCGGTCGCGGATTATGCGGCGTCATTGCTTGGAATTTCAAAAGCCGATGCGAGAGCCTTGGCCACGCTTGGTTATGCGTTGGACCGGATTACGCCGTCGCGTCGCATGCGGACGTTCGAAACGGAAGAAGGTTTTTCGGTGGACGTCAACGGCAATGTCAGCGGTAAATCTACATGGAGCAAAGGCGAGACCAGTAAGAAATATCCATTGATCGTTACCAACCAAAATGCGCTTGAAGGTTTGACGGTTCAAAAAATTTACGCAGACGCGTTGACCAGCTTCAAAAAGGAGGCGGCGGCCGCGATGTCGGCGGCAGACGCGCTGAAAACCGGACTTTCTCGTCGTGAAGCGGATCGGCTTCAAAAAATAAAAGAGATGACCGAGCAAGCGTCGAAGTATGAAATCGCGAAAACCGAAAAAATACAGGACGAAGTTTCTTCATACATGAATCGGATTCACGACAAAAACGGTTTCTCGGGAGAAATTAAGGATTTGGATAAGGATCTTCACCTGGTGGCGTCGCTCTACCAAAACATGAGGGTGACCGATCCCGATCGGGACGCGGCCGGATATTTGCTCGGAACCTTGTTATCGATAAGAAACAGTCCGGTGGCAAGAGATCACATCGCGAAACTGCGCGCGCAGCAAAAAGAAAAGAAATTCGGCGATTTCCTCAAAAGCATTCAAGCCAAGCAGCCTTTGCATTATGACGTCTATATTGCGATGAGCCAGCAGCTTGCGCGCGGCGAAAGTGCGGATCAAGACCAGGTCGATCTCTATCGCGCACTGCTCGATTATTTACAAGAGCACCCGGAAACGACGCTTGAGTCGATCGAAGTCGGTCCCGGCGAACCGTTAATTTACGGCGGCGATACGGGCAAGGACGCTTTCATTCTCATTGAGGGAGAAGCGGTGGTTGTTCTCGACGGAAAACTGGTCGTGATGCGGGCCGGCGAGATCCTCGGCGAACGCACGGTGAAAACCGGCGTGCGCAGCGCGGGCGTCGTAGTGTCAGGTCTCAAGCCGGCGAGATTCGTCAAGATTAACGCGGAGCTTCTCGAGCGTGAACTGCTGAACAATAAAGAATTCGCAAAGAGCTACAACGCGCTTTTCGAAAAACGGTCGGCCACCGGTGCCTCGAAAGCCACGCTTGCGTTGACCAGTGAATATGTTGGGGATCCGCTCGCCTACGCACAGGCGGTCGCGCCTTCGGAAGCAATCCTTAGAGACCAGAGCACCATCGGCGGCGGAACCGAAACCGAAAAAATAATCGCCGAAACGGTTTCATATCGCAAGGGGCCCGAGCGCGTGTTGATCGACGCGATGTTGAAAAGCCGCGCCGGGCGTCTCCAAAAGCCGCCGATCACATTGCCGTCGGTCGGAGACGTTTTAACGGAAGCTGGGGATTTGTCGACGGACATCTACATCATCATCTCCGGCGAAGTAGAAGTTGAAGGACGCAAAGCGAAAATGGGGCCTGGTGAAATCGTCGGAGAAATGGCGATTACGAACGGATTTCGTCGGACGGTCAGCGTAAAGGTTTCAAAAGGCCCGCTCGTCGCGGTTCGCATCGATGGCCAACAATTCCTCGACTATATTTTAAGAGACAAGCAGGTCCGACAATCTTACGAAGCGTTGGTGTCCGCTCGGGTGAACGAGGCGCGTAACCGCTTTGGGGCGGCGTTGGAAGAAGAAGAGCAAACGATTTCTGCGAAACATGTAGCGGTTATTCGGAGCGAAATCGCTGAGGATACGAAAGCATTGACTGAATCCACCGATGTTCGTGGCGATCTGTCACGATTGATTTCGAAAAATTCAAAAAAGAGTATCGAGCGGCTCGAAAAAAATACGGTGTTCGTTCCGATGCGCGGCACGCGGACCGATTCGATCGAGAAAGCGACCGAAGCTTTCCTGAAACTGTTCGACGCGATCGTTAAAGCCGGCGGATTCGAAAACAATCCGAGCAAAAAACGGCAAACGGCGATTCTGCTTAATAACTTGTTCATGTTCCTCCTGCTTCAAGATGAAGCCGATCTCGTATTGCCATATGTTTCGCACAGTCTTCAGCATTCGATGAATGTCGCCGATGGCGTTGAAAAATATTTGGCGATCGACCAATCGACGCCTTACGGCGCGCAATCAAAACCGATCATGCTGCTTGCTGCTTGGTTTCACGACATCGGTTATGGCACCTTGTTGGAAGGGATGGCGGCGGCGAAAGGCGTTGCGAAAGGATTTAACTTCGCGGACTTCAAAGCAGGCAAGGGTTATCACACACGGCTAGGCGTTGCCCTGGCAGAAACGCCGCTAAACGAAAGCAACGAGACGTTACTCACGCAATTGGATGCGCTTTTCGATCTCTCGAATAAAACGGGATTGGCGAACGAAAGCAAGAACGCGCTTGAAGATTTCAAGACAATGATCATCGCGCACGGCGCCGACAAGAAGGAAGTAAAACAAGATGGAATGCCCGGAACCGGAAAGCACGCGTACCGTCCGGCGTCCGATGAAGTCGATCCGTTGAATTTCGCGGTACGTTTGGCCGACAATCTCGACGCAACAGTCAAAGATCG
>CAYXDS010000288.1:0-3081 GCA_964463805.1 uncultured Elusimicrobia bacterium
ATAAAGCGCAAAATTTTCTTCTTTAAAGCCGCGCATCTTCATCAACGCGATCGCGATTGCGTCTCCGACCACGACCGCCACGGTCGAGCTGGTCGTCGGCGCCAAATTCAGCGGGCACGCCTCACGCTTGACGGGAACCCAAAGAACGATGGAAGAATGGCGCGCCAACGAGGAATTTTTGTCGGCGGTCAAGCAGATGACTTTAACACCGATCTTGTGAATGGCCGGAAGGATGTTTAAGAGCTCGGAACTTTCACCCGACTTGCCGATCGCAAGCACCACGTCTTGTTTTTGAAGCACGCCGAGATTGCCGTGCATGCCTTCCACCGGGTGAAGGAAAATCGCCGGAGTTCCGGTCGAAGAAAGCGTCGAAGCGATCTTTTCCGCGACAAGCCCCGACTTGCCGACGCCGGTGACGATAAGTTTTCCTTTGCAGCGGTAAATGCTGCGGACCGCGTCGACGAAAGAATCGTCGATGTGCGCGCGCGAGTCGAGCAAGCTTTGCGCTTGAATCGAGAGCACGGATTTAATTTCAGTTCGAATATTCATTTGATTGGTGTGCGGACCGTTTCCTCAACAACGATAAACAAAGCCAAAAATACATGGCCACTTCGAAACCGACGATATGCGAGCCAAAGATGAAGCTAATCATAATGCCGACAAGCGCGGCGAAAGCACCCGACTGCATCGGATTTTTGTCGCGTGATAATAAGAATTCCTTAACCGTCGATCCAATAAGAAATAAGAAAACGGCGAATCCGATCACGCCTTGTTCAGCGAGGACCTGCAAATATTGCGAACCCGCGTTATCATTCAACCGCCGCCCCATCACCGTTTGATACGCGGGAGAACGAATCAAATAGGTGCCGGCCCCCACCCCCAGCAAAGGATTCGCCTGGAAGGTCGCCCACGCGCTCGACCATTGCATGGTACGGTCCGTAAAAACGGCCATGGGTTTCATTTGTCCGAGCGCAATTCGTCGTACTTGTTGGCCGAAAACGACCAACCGCGAAGCTTCAGGATTGCGACGCCGCTGTTCGCGTATGAGCAGAAATCCCACGGAGGCTAAAAACAGAAAGGCGACCGCCGCCACGACCGGTCGACGGATTAACAACAAAATGAAAAAGACCGTGATCGAGACCACCGACAGAATATAGGCGGAACGAGTGCCGGCGATCAGCACCAAAAACAACAACGTGGGGCCGGCGAGCCATTCAAAAAAATTTACGCGCAACGCCCGCTGCCACAACCGACCGCACCAAATGGCAAAGACGATCGCACAAGAAAGGCCGAGCGCGTTCGGATCAACGAATGTCGCATTGTATTGCGGTTTCCCGCTGCGCAAAAATTGCGCAATGACTCCGAAATGGGTGCGGTGCGTGTATTGCATCCACCCGAATACGCCGGCCGCAAGAAACGCCAAACAGATCCAAACAAAATCGCGTTCGGCGTTTCGCGCGTGCGACAACCATAGAAACGAGGTCAAACCGGCGATGTTTACAAGAAAGGCCAACGTCAGCCATCCGATCGCGTTTGCAAACAACACGGCGCCCCAAGGCGTCACCGCCACCAGATGCGTCGGCCCGCCCCAAGGATAAAATCCGGCCACCGCGACAATCGCCGACACACACGCGTTTATTCCGAAAATGACCGCCGAATCTCGGATCGATAAGGAAAAAGAATGAGTTTGCTTCTTCGATAAATGACCGCACGCGCCGGCCGCCCCCGCAAAAAATACCGGCAACAACAGCGGCGCGCCGCGCAGCCCCACGAAATTAGACACGAGGCCCGAGAAGGGAATCAAAAAAAAGAACGCCGACATAAAGCGATCCGGTAAAAAATAACCGAACAACAGCGCGGCGACCACCAACGGCGCGACGATCGCCCCCGCACGCGGAGACGAATAACAGACCAACAACAACGACAACAACACGGCCAACAAACTGGCCGCGCCCGCATGTTTGACGCGGACGTCGAACATTAGGCGGCCGCCAGTGCGCGCTCAAACACGCTCATCATCGCTTGCACCATTCGTTCAACGGAAAATCTTTTGGCGGCGAGCCGATTTTCTTCGGACATTTTCTCGCGCGCGGGGCGCGAGCGGATCAACTGCAGAATTCGGTCGGCGATCGCCGCCGCGTCGCCGATCGGCACAAAAAAACCGTTCACATGATCACGCAAAATTTCAGGAAGCGCGCCGACCGGCGTAACGATCAACGGAATCCCGGCCTGCATCGCCTCCAACACGGCCACCGGAAACGCTTCCGCATAGGACGGTAACGCGAAAACATCGCACGAATCCCAAAACACTTGCTTGTCCTTTCCAGTGACGATGCCGCGCCACCGGAAATTGTCAGGAAAACGTTTCATGATTGACTCCACTTTCCCCCAATCGGAGCCTTTCGTCACCGTGGCGGTCACATTCCGCTCGTTATCAAGTCGCTCGCCGGCAAATTCAAAACGCGTTTGAGGATAAATCGACAGGACAAGGTCGGCTGCCGCAATAAGATCATAAAACCCTTTTGCGGCGGACAAATGTCCCATAAAACCGACCGTCAACGTCTCGTGAGTGAGACGCGTGGGGGCCGAAGGCGCCGGTGGACAAGCGTTATACACCGTTTCGAATCGAGCGGATGGAATGGCGGTCGCCAATTCTTTCGTAATCGAATCGGCACACGTGACGATCGAACGAAACGACTCGAGCATCCGAACGATCCGACCGCGAACGACCGGTGGCCGCGAATTCAAATAGTCGAGCAATTTCGAACCGTGCAAGTGCGCGACGGCCGGAACCCGAAACAAACGGCAGATCATCAGGTAGGCGGCGTCGCGCGCCAGACCGGAGGAATTTTGCGACAACGTCATATAGACGAGCGACGGGCGATGAAACAGCAATCGCAGGAACAAAGAAACCGAAATCGACGCCACGCGCGTCACGCCTTGCATATCCCACGCGCCTTTGGCGGCGTTCGACGAACGCACGTTGCTTTTTAAGATATCGACGTGGAAACGTTCGCGCAAGGAGGAGCCGGCCAGCAACGCGCTGATGAAGCTGCGGCCCGTCACCTTTCACTACAAGGC
>CAYXDS010000289.1:0-3079 GCA_964463805.1 uncultured Elusimicrobia bacterium
GGATTCGGGCGGCCCCTCCGTCGTTCTCCAAAACCGGCTGAAGGACCTCGCCGAATCGTGCGATGCGACGGTGCGCGAAATGCAGTTCGGCTTTTTATTCGATCCGCTCAAAAAGATTTTTTCAATCGGCTTTCAAGCGAATGAAAATAAATTAGACGGCTCGTACTACGACCTGTTGGCTTCCGAAGCGCGGCTCGCAAGTTTTGTGGCCATCGCCAAAGGCGATGTGCCGGCGCTGCACTGGTTTCGTCTCACGCGTTCGTTTCGCGCTTTGAAAGACGGGCTCGCTCTGCTCTCGTGGTCAGGCTCAATGTTCGAGTATTTGATGCCCGCGTTGGTCATGCGATCTCCGGCCGAAAGCATCCTCTATCAAACCGACCGGCGAATCGTGCGCCGCCAGATCGCCTACGGGCGCGAACGCGCGGTTCCGTGGGGCGTTTCTGAATCCGCGTACAACGTGCAAAACGTTGAGTTCACCTACCAATATTCCAACTTCGGCGTCCCCGGCTTGGGTCTCAAGCGCGGACTCTCTGAAGATCTCGTGATTGCGCCGTACGCCACGGCGTTGGCGGCGATGATCGATCCCGCCGCCGCGTTGAAAAACTTTAAGCGCCTGGAATTGGCCGGAGCGAAAAATCGCTTCGGTTTTTGCGAAGCGCTCGATTACACGACGGCGCGACTCCCGGAGAATCAGAAAACGGCGATCGTTTACGCGAGCATGGCTCACCATCAAGCGATGTCGCTTGTGGCATTGACGAACGTCATTTACGACGGCGTCATGCAGCAACGCTTTCACGCGCAACCGCAAGTCCAGGCGACCGAACTTCTTCTTCAAGAAAAAACGCCGCGCGATGTGCCCATCGCGCAAGTGCGGACCGTGGAAATGGACGTGGATGTCCGCACGCTTACGCCGTTGGTGTGGAGGCGTTTCAATTCTCCGCACGACGTGGTCCCGCGCACCCATTTGCTGTCGAATGGTCGTTACAGCGTGATGTTGACCGCGGCCGGATCCGGTTATTCTAAAAACGGTCAATGGGGGGTCACACGCTGGCGCGAAGACGTCACGTGCGACAATTGGGGCACGTATATTTATTTGAGGGACGTTCAGAGCGCGGAACTCTGGTCGGCCGGATATCAACCGACGTGCGTCGAACCGGATCATTACGAAGTCGATTTCTCAGAAGAGCGCGCGGAGATTGTCCGTCGAGACGGTACGCTTACGACCACGCTTGAAGTGGTCGTCTCACCCGAGGACAATGCCGAAATTCGGCGAGTGACGATCAAGAACAACGGCGGGTCCAGCCGCATGATTGACGTGACCTCCTATACAGAGATCGTTCTCGCTCCACCGGCGGCGGACCAAGCGCACCCGGCGTTTTCAAATCTGTTCGTCCAAACCGAATTTGTCCCCGAGGTAAAAGGGTTGATCTGCGCCCGCCGTCCGCGCTCGTCGGACGATCCCACGCTTTGGATGGGCCACGTGGTCGTCGTCGAAGGCGAGACGAGCGGCGAACTTCAATACGAATCGAATCGCGCTCAATTCTTGGGTCGAGGGCGCGATGTTCGTTCGCCGTTGAGCGTTATCGACGGGAAGCCTTTGTCGAACTCGGTCGGCGCGGTGCTCGATCCGATCGTATCGTTGCGCCGACGCGTTCACGTAAAACCCGGAGAAACGGTTCGAATCGCTTTTACGACACTGGTCGCGGACACGCGCGAGGAGGCGCTCGGGCTCGCAGACAAATATCACGACCCATCGATGTTCGAAAGGACGGTCACGCTCGCTTGGACGCATGCGCAAATTCAACGGCATCATCTGGACCTGGAGCTCGCCGAGGCCCATCTTTTTCAAGACTTGGCGAGCCGCATCATTTATTCGCATAAAGGATTGCGCGCTTCGCCGGAGATATTGCGACAGAACAATCGCGGAGCGCCAGGCTTGTGGCCCCACTCTATTTCCGGGGACATTCCCATCGTGCTCGTGCGAATCGACGAACCCGAAGATATCGGAATCGTTCGCGATCTGTTGCGCGCGCATGAGTACTGGCGAATGAAAAACCTGGCGGTGGACCTTGTCATCATCAATGAAAAGGCGTCGTCCTACGTGCAAGATCTGCAGACCGCCTTAGACAATCTTGTTCGAACCACGCAAACGATGCTCCGACACGACACGCATGCTCCGCACGGCGGTATTTTTATTCTCCGCTTGGACCAGTTATCCAGTGAAGACCACATTTTGCTCCGCACCGCGGCGCGGGTGACGCTGTTGAGCCGTCATGGAACGTTGGCGCAACAAGTGGAACGGTTGGAAGGCGCTCCCGAAATCACCTCTGGACCCTCCGCTCAAAAACAACCGCAAGCGACGTCGCAGCCGCCGATGCGGTTTCCGGAACCGAACCTGCAATTTTTCAACGGGCTCGGCGGTTTTTCCGAGGATGGAAAAGAATACGTGACCGTGCTGGAGCCGGGCCAATGGACTCCGGCGCCTTGGATCAACGTGATCGCCAATCCTGACTTTGGGTTCAACGTCTCTGAATCGGGATCGGGAAGCACATGGTCGATCAACAGTCGCGAAAATAAAATTACCGGCTGGTCGAACGACCCCGTGTGCGATCCGTCCGGTGAGATTTTTTATATTCGCGACGAGGACAGCGGCGCTGTCTGGACGCCGACCGCGTTGCCGGTCCGTGAGGACGCTTCCTCGTACCTGGTAAGACACGGACAAGGCTACAGCCGCTTCGCGCATGCGTCGCATGGAATTCTTGCGGAGTTGACGCAGTTCGTGCCGTTGCGCGACTCGATAAAAATATCGCGCCTGACGCTGACGAACAAATCCAGTCGAGCAAAGCGGCTTTCAATAACCGGCTATGTCGAATGGGTCATGGGGACATCGCGAAGCGTTTCAGCTCCGTTCATTGTCACTGAGATCGACGAGTCAAGCGGCGCGATCTTGGCGCGCAATCCCTGGAACAATGAATTTTCCGAACGCGTCGCATTCGCCTGTTTTTCTGAAAAGCAAAAATCATGGACATGCGACCGCGCCGAATTCATCGGCCGCAATGGGACGACGGCGCGTCCTCGC
>CAYXDS010000290.1:0-3062 GCA_964463805.1 uncultured Elusimicrobia bacterium
ATTGATCGACGTAAAAATATCGAACGGACAATTGGTCGTTTCAAATAAAACCGGCGAAGAAGTTTTGTTGGTCGTCGAAAAAGAGCCGTGGCGCCAATCGGCCGCCACGGCCGCGATCGTAACGGCACTGCAAGATTTTCGCGATCTTTTTCCGAGCGAAGCGGTATCGCCGGGAGCTGAAGTCGCGATCGGCAACATCGCGTTGTTGTTTACCGACTTGCAGGGATCGACCGAGTTTTACCGGACCGCCGGCGACACACGTGCGTTTGATTTCGTATTAAGTCATTTCCGTTATTTGGTTGAACATGTATCGAACAATCGCGGTGGACTCGTGAAAACCATGGGCGACGCGATTATGGCGTCTTTTCCAACCGGTCGCGACGCGATGAGCGCGGCGATCAAAATGCAACGAGAATGGACCAAATTTTTAGCGACGAAAACGGCGCCGGTGTCCCCTCAATTGAAAGTCGGCGTGCATCAAGGCGGAGCGATCGCGATCAACTCGGACGGCAAATTGGATTACTTTGGCACCACGGTAAATTTGGCCGCCCGCGCGCAGGGCAAATCAAAAGGCGCGGACATCGTCTATACGGAAAACGTCGCGAACGATCCGGAGGTCCGATCGCTGTTGAACGACGGCGGTTTTTCCGTCGAATCTTTCGAAGCTGAACTTAAAGGCCTGGAAGGAGCCACAAAACTCTATCGAATCCGCTAGAGAAATCGGACCGTTTTTATCGTTCATGAAGAATTAATGGCGATTTAAGGCGAAATTCAGACGATGCCTTCAATATTCTTCTTATGAAGGCACAGCAAATAGCGGCTCCCATTTTTCCATCGTCGGTTCGACCATTGAGTCGCGCCACGACGCTCGATGCCGTATCGAAACGAAACGCGATCTTCTTCGGCGTTCTTTGTGGTTTTTGTTTGTTCTTCCTCAAATCCTCGCAGCAGCGGATCGAACAGCAGATGGCCGTTCAATCGGTTCGTTCCGGCCTGTTGCGGACATCGATCGACAATGAAAATCCGATGATGTTGCAGATTGAAAAAAATGGTGCTGATTTCGAGTTGATCGGAGCCAAACCCGAAAGAATTCGTCTGCTCGTCAATGCGGCTTCGGCGTGGCAACTGATTATTACGCCGAGTTTGCCCGAAGGATTTGAGATGCTGATTCAGGTCGCAGGCACCGAGGCGCGGAGAATCGAGAGCGGCGCATGGATCGTGGCCACCGGTACCGGCCAAGAACAGTTGAATCTTTCCTTCACGGTGATTCCAAAGGCGGGGACAAACGTCGATCGTTTCAACGGCTACCACGCAAACGTTTCATTGAACGTGATCGGCGTTTTGTAACGCGTGTTTGACAGCCGCCGTTAAACTCTGCTAGGTTGCTTCCGATGTTTTATACAAACCGCATCCAAACGAACCTTATTCTTACCCTCGGCCTTATTGGCCGTCGGGATGGGTTCGTTTCAGTCTGTTAAAACACATATAAAACAAGACTAAACAATAGAACCCATCCGGACGCGGATGGGTTTTTCTTTTTTCGGGAACCCGTCCGCGGCAACGGACGGGTTTTTTATTGTCCTGGAGGACACGACAATGAAAGGTTCACCCAAAAAACGCCGCGTAGTTATCGCGGACACCACGTTGAGAGACGGCGAACAAGCGCCCGGTTATCATTTGAAACCGGATCAAAAAATCGAGATCGCTCGGCAACTCCATCGGCTGAGCGTGGACGTGATCGAGGCCGGTTTCCCGGCGTCGTCACCGGCCGACTTTGCGGCGGTCCAAGCGATCGCGTCGGACGTCGGCCGCGCCGGAAACGCGCCGGTCATCGCCGCGTTCGGGCGCAGTAAACTGGATGACGTCGACGCGTGCTGGCGCGCCATCCAATCGGCGCGCCGCCCGCGCATCCATACGTTTCTCGCGACGTCCGACATACACTTGGCTCACAAATTGCGCGTGTCGCGCACCGAAGCTCTGCGAATGGCGGTGCAAGGCGTGCGCTGGGCCAAAGAGCGAACACCGGACGTTCAGTTCACACCTGAAGATGCGTCGCGCGCGGACCGAGCGTATTTGGCCGAAGTCGTCTCCGCGGTTATCGATGCGGGCGCGACGACGGTTAATATCGCGGACACGGTCGGTTACGCGACGCCCGAGGAGTTTCGCGACATGCTCGCGTATTTATTCACGAACGTGAAAAATATCGGCAAGGCGACCGTATCGGTTCACTGTCACGACGATCTCGGTATGGCCGTGGCCAACTCCTTGACGGGCGTCCGGTTCGGCGCCGGTCAAGTGGAGGGCACCATCAACGGTATCGGCGAACGCGCGGGCAATTGTTCACTCGAGGAAGTGATCATGGCGCTGCGCACGCGCGCCGATATATTCAACGTCAAAACCCGCGTCAACACGGCGGAGCTTTACGCGACAAGCCAATTGGTCGCGCGACACACGGGCATGGCTGTGCCGCCGAACAAGGCGGTGGTCGGCGCGAACGCGTTCGCTCATGCATCGGGTATCCATCAGGACGGAATGATCAAGAATCAGTCCACGTATGAAATCATGCGGCCGGAGGAAATCGGCGCTCCGGCGTCGTCGCTGCCGCTCACGAACCGCAGCGGAAGACGGGCCGTAGAAGATAAAGTGAAGCGCATGGGGCATGTGGTCCCAGGCCCGCTCTTCGAAAAACTGTTCGAAAAATTCAAAATGTTCGCGGATACCACGCGTATCGTGGGCGAAGAGGATCTCGTTCGGTTGTTGCGCGAAGTGCGTGAAATCTAAGGAGAAAATATGAAAAATAAAACGGCGCTTGTGACGGGCGCTTATCGGGGCATCGGTCTTGAGGCGGTGAAGGAGTTGGGACGAAAAGGTTTTCATGTATTTCTGACCGCCCGCAAAAAGACCGAAGGCGAAAAATCGGTTCGCAAACTTGCTTCGGAGGGATTGTCCATTGAATTCATCTCGCTCGATGTGACCGATCCGAAAAGCGCGACGGCCCCCCCCGCGGCCGGCGCGCGGGGGGGGGGACAACTCCGCCTGCGCGTGAAGAACCCCGCCCGTTA
>CAYXDS010000291.1:0-3055 GCA_964463805.1 uncultured Elusimicrobia bacterium
ACTTCGCGAGCGCCACATTAACGGACTCGAGCAAAGCGGTGTTCTTGCGATTGACGCCCCACGCGAGATTTTCCTCGGTCAACTGGTAGGGTAACGGAGCCAATTTCCCCTCATTTTTCGACGCGAACCACCAGACATAGGGCGAATCCAAAATCAGCACATCGATCCTTTTCTTTTTTAGCGCGCTTACACCATCTTCGGGACTAGAGAACAACTTTTTTTTCGCATTGGGAAAATCTTGAACCACGAGAAATTCTCCGGTGGTATTCTCTTTCGCGCCGACACGCTGATCGGTCATCACGATATCGAGCGCACTTAAGAATTTCCGCTGATCCTCAAACCGAACCAAGCCCACCTGCTGAACGGTTAAATACGGCTCCGAAAAAGCGATTTGAAGACTTCGGACGCGCGTAACGGACATGCCGGACATAATCACGTCGATCTGGCCGTCCATAAGCGCCGGAATCAATTTCGAAAACTTCAATTCCACATATTGAATCGGGCGACCAAGTTCTTTGCCGAGCGCTTCCGCGAAATCGATTTCAAGACCCGACACTTTGTTCCCGTCGTAGAAACGAATCGGCGGGCTCGTCGGCGCCACTCCCACGCGGAGCGGCTCCACATCCGCCGCGTATCCAAAAAACGGCGCGTGCAACGCGGCAAGGATCATCAAAAACCAAAAGCGTTTATTCACTTTGTTCTCCCCTGATTTAACGTCCGGACATTGTGAAAAGTAATCAATAACCGCGCAATCGAAAATTGGACTTTGGTCCAAGTCTGATATCAGAAATGCTATAACCCGAGCCTCGCTCGTCGAAAGGCAGCGAATCAAGCCGGCGTGGCGGAATGGCAGACGCGTCAGACTCAAAATCTGATGTCCTCACGGGCATGGGGGTTCAAGTCCCTCCGCCGGTAAATTGCTTCCCCCCAAAATCTGCTAGGTGAGATATGTTTCTTAAATGAAAGTAAGATCTTTCGTCCTGGTCACATCTTTGGTGATTGCCGCCGCCGCTGGCGGTTTTTACGTTATCCGGCAATTACCACCTAAATCAGCCCAAGGTCCAGAATCAACGAATCTCCCATCATCCGAAGAGCATGCGGACCAAGTGAAAGAATCTCAAGTTGAAACCGTCGTCAATGCCCCGCAAGAGAGCGATAACACCGTAACACATTCCAGCCGGGACAGTTTTTCACGCACGTGTGACATTGCAGAAAAAATTCCGACCGACGTATCGTGGAAAAGTTTTGTGGTTTTTTCCGAGCCAAAAGAAATTTTCAACAAGATTAGTACCGATACCCAGAAAATATCGGCTCAAACAAAAGAATCCGCAATTTACGATCGCCATTACTTTGAAATTCGATTCTTTGAATTCGGGTCGATCACATCCGGCCCCTATAAAGGAGCGAAACTGATTGTTTCTCATTTTCGATTTCATCACTACGCCATGGAAGCCGACCCGGATAGGTATGGTTTTAACTATCAAAGGTTTCTTCTTCAAAACGATCATCTTATCCAATTAACCTCTATATCTGAGGAACCAGACGATCCTCAATTCTTTTCGGATGCCATTCGTCAGTTGAATCTCAAATACTCGACAAAAGATGACTTCAATATTCCACTTTTTCAGACTCCTCTTCCGCACATTGAGTTAAATGGGACTTGCCTAAATTTTTCTGAACAACTTCCCGAGGAAACTGAAAAACCGGGAGCGAAGGTCGGCACGCATCCTTTTTATGGGGACTTTTATTTCGGCGGAAATTATTTCCATGTAAAATTGCCGGATGGAACAATCCTCTCTTATTATTATCTTCCCCCACCCGAACTAGATTTTATGGGTGGCGCTTATTCAAGCGCATCGCCTGATCAAACCGGTTTTAGGTGCTTTTCTGAACCAGGGAAACGAGAAACGACTGAGACGCCTGACCAGGTCTTTTTTAATCCGGAAATCAAAGATAGCGAACTTAAGGAATTAAAGTCCGTGCCGGGTCTAGGAAAAATTTATGTTCCTAAAGACGATCATCATCACGTTGTGGAATCTCTCTACAAAACTTATCAAAACGAACTTGACCGGTATAAACAATATCAAGAACAGTACGTCACTATGGATAGGCCAGGGATGACCGAAATTTTATCCCATGAGGAATATGTGAAGAGGATTCCGGCCTTTTTTTGGAAAGACCCGTTCGGCCGGCTCGTACGTTGCGAAAATACCGGTTTACGAGTTCCTAGTTTGGCCGAGCCGCTTATTTACCTCTATCCGCAAGCCGAAGAAAAAATTGAAGTCAGAATCGACAAGCGCGTTCACATCTATGAATCGATTCCGCAGGTTATTGAAAATGGCTGGATTGTAAAGGCAACACCTGCGGGAAAACTCACTTTCGTAAAAGATGGCAGCAAATTTCAACATTTGTATTGGGAAGGAAAATATTCGCCAATTCAACCTCCGACACGTGGATTTGTCGTAAGTCGTGAAGCTGTGGACGCATTCCTAAAAGAGAAACTGGAAACCTTAGGCTTGAATGAAAAAGAGTCAAAGGACTTTAGAAACTATTGGACGCCGAAGTTAAATCGACATCCCTTTTATCTCATCGCTTTCCTGGATACGGCAACTATCAATAACCTTGCCCCACTCGATATAAAGCCGCGCCCAGATACAATCATTCGCGTTATGATGGATTTTGCGCCGCTAGACTCTAAAATTGATGCGCTCGCCATTCAGATGCCTTCGGTGCCAACAAGAACAGGGTTCACCGTCGTCGAATGGGGCGGGATCATCCGATAATAAACGGGAAACTACCCCCTCGATACTTTTGGTTCATTGTACTGACCGCGTCACTCTTCTCGCACTTTGAATTGAAAGCGGAGGAACCGTCTTGGTTCAACCATGGACTTTTTTCAGTTGAAGCGGGAACCGCGTCGAAAACCATGTTATCCGCTGAAAACTGTCGATCCTGCCATTCGAATATCTATAACGATTGGAAAAAATCAGGTCACGCCGCCGCATGGACGAACCCACTTTTTCAGGAAGGTTTTACACAAGATAAGCACGACAGA
>CAYXDS010000292.1:0-3034 GCA_964463805.1 uncultured Elusimicrobia bacterium
GTTGCGGCGGGAGTATATCTGGCGAAAACGGGAACCCGCTTGCTTAAATTGGTCGTGCTGCACGGCGCAAAAAGCCGCTGACTCTTACTTCGTTTTTACTCCCACCAAACGCTCGATGTCGTCAAGCGGCAACGAATTGAACAACGTCGAATACTCGTCCCGAGACCGGGACGCGGGCCCCGTGATCAACACCGTATACGATTGACCGCACACGGCCAGTGACGCCGTGGTGACAGTTCCGCCCGGTTCCGGCTGCGTGTACATCGCGGGACGACCGCGAACATCAAAGAAAGATTTATTCGAAGCGGAGATCCACGATCCGCACTTGTTCGAAGCGGGTGCTTGAAACTCGACGAGCAACGGTTCCAGTTGAACGGTGAACGCTTCCGACTGAGCGGTTGCCGCATAACGCTTAGAAACGACTCCGATCGTCAATCGTTGCGTGTTGCTCGTGTCAGAATAATCCGGGTAAGGAAGCGGCGTGGTCTGATAAGACGTGCTGAGCACGGTCAGGTTGTAAAGCTGCGGCGGCAAAATGGTATCGATTTCGGATTGATACTGAGTCAACACGTCGCGCTCGCTCATTTTCGCTTCGAGAAGAACTTTCGAAAACGGAGCGCGCTCGACGGCGGCCGCCGTCGACGCTACCAATCCCATCGAAGCGGCTTTCGATGACACCGTCGAATTCCAATCTTCACAGCCTTCAACACCGCAATCGCCGTCCGCGCACAACGTCATCTTATTTTGAAATTCGATATGCGCCTCACCCACCAACAACCGGCGCGCCATCTCATCCCCGGTGCGGATCAATCGTCGTCCGAAACTGGCCCCTCGACGCCAGCCGCCTTTCGCGGGCGGGCATTCCATCGGATAAACAATTTCGCGCATTTCCCCCGAATCGTCTTTCACCGTTTCACGGATCAACGTTTTACGGTTTTTCTTATACTTCAATAACAACTGGTTGCCGCGGACTTTCATATCCACTTGGGCCATGTAAGGTTTTTCGCCGATTCGGTAAAAAATGACGGCTACGCCTTGCAACTCGTCGACTTCAAGCCCATAAAATCCAATAGCGGATCGATCTCCAATAAACTGACCCAATGAGGGATCATCCTTCATCTGGTAGAAAACGACCCGTCCTTCGGGCGGCAATTCAGCGAAGGCGATTCCAAGAGACCACAAGCAAACGCTGAAAAGAAGAAACGGTAGGAAGTTATTTCGCACGAGCCTCGATCGCTTTAACTTTGTTAAGCCGGCGCAGATGCCGCTCTTCATTCGTGAACTTCGCGTCGATAAACGCGCGCACCAAATCTTTCGCGAGCGCGCCGCCGATCACGCGCGCCCCGAGAACAAGAACGTTCATGTCGTCATGTTCGACGCCTTGATGCGCGGAGTACACGTCGTGACAAACGGCCGCACGAATCCCGCGAATCTTATTGACGGCAACGCTGGCGCCGACGCCGCTTCCGCAAATCAATACGCCGCGCTCAGCCTTACCGGCAACAACCGCATCGCCTAATTTTTCGGAAAAATCCGGATAGTCGACCGGATCGCAACTATCGGTGCCCAAATCAACCACCTGCTGCCCGCATTGTTTTAAATAGTCGGACAGCTCTTTTTTCAGATCAAAACCGGCGTGATCCGATGCGATGGCAATTTTCATGAATGGCATCCTTCCTTATAAAAGTTATTTTCGTCGAACCGCATTATACTCCACCGCCGTTGCGGATCACTTCGATCACTTTCGAGACATCGACCGGCCGCTTCCCGTTTTGATCGTATGAAATCGCCGGCGCTTTCAACGCGAGACCAATCGGCGTGAGACCGTCCGCGCTCCGCTCGTTCGGATTGGCATGGTGCGCTAATAAAACGCGCGCCACCGCGTTCTGTCCAAACGCAGCCGCCACGTGCAACGGCGTCATACCGTGAATATTTTTTGCGTCGACGGCGGCGCCGTGTTCAAGCAGATATTCGACCATTTCAGAATTGCCGATGATCACCGCGCCATGAATCGGCGTCGCACCGTTCGAATCTTGAATGTTGATGTTACCGCCGCTTTTCAACAATTGACTTATCACCGGACGGCGGTCTTTCGTCGTGTCGAATTTTTCTCGAGCCGCGTAATGTAACGGCGTTTCTCCGCGCGCCGCGCGCGCATTCGGATTCGCGCCCGCACGCAACAACAGCCGAACGATTTTCGGATCGGCAAACGTCGCCGCCTTATGCAACGGCGTATCGCCGTAGGAATCCGGCGCGTTGACGTTCGCGCCGTTTGCTATCAACAATTTGACGATTCGCGCATTCGCGGTCCGATCCATAATGACGGCCGCGTGCAACGGCGTTTGCCCCCACTTGCCGGACGGCAAGTTGATGTCGGCGCCGTGCGTAAGCAACCAACGAATCAACGGATCGTAATTGTCGATGACCGCGATAGAGAGGAACGTCTCACCGGCCGCTTGCGGCGAGTTAACGGATGACGGCGTCTCCGTCACTTTCTTTCTGACCGCCTCCATTTCTTGCAGCGACTCTTTCGAAAAAGAGCTATCGGAACAAGCGGAAAGCGCAAAAAGGGAGAGAACGGCAAACGCGCGTCCCCAGCGTCTCATGCGAACGGGTGAAAGTCGATCGCGCGGTTATTTCTTCAAAACTTTAAAGTCAATGCGACGATTCTTCGCGCGACCTTCTTCGGTGTTGTTGTCGGCGATCGGTTTCGATTCGCCGTAACCGCGCGCTTCGAGCCGATCGGAACCGATACCTTTAGAAACCAGATACTGCTTCACCGCTTGAGCGCGTTTCTCGGAAAGAGGATTATTGACGGTGGGCCCGCCAACGTTGTCGGTGTGACCTTGGATTTCGACGACCACGCGTTTGTGTTCTTTCAGGATGTCGGCCGCTTCATCGAGCGAAGCGTTGCTGGACGCCAAGAGCCGATCGGAACCGGTTTCAAATTGCACGCCTTCCAACGTCCAGTCTTTTTCAGGGACCGCTTTGGCCGTTTGTTTCGGCTTTGCCGAACAATTGCCGCAACAATCAG
>CAYXDS010000293.1:0-3025 GCA_964463805.1 uncultured Elusimicrobia bacterium
CAAACGAATGGTCGCATGGCGATCCGTCTCCTCTTCCAATCGCACGCGCACGGTCACCGAACCGTGCTCGGTGAACTTCACCGCGTTGCCGATGAGATTGATGAGAATTTGGCGCAACCGCGTCGCATCACCGCGCAAATACCGCGGCACGTCCGAGGCGATCGAGGCGGTCAACGCCAATCCTTTTATCGACGCTTTCGGCGCCAACAGGTTCGTCACGCTTTTCACGGTTTCGTGAATATCGAAACCCAACAACTCGAGCGTCATCTTTCCCGCTTCGATCTTTGAAAAATCGAGAATATCGTTGACGATGCCCATGAGAAGATCGCTGGACTCGCGGATCGTCTCGGCAAAGTCGCGTTGCTTCGGCTTCAATGCCGTGTCCATGAGCATGCCGGCCATTCCGATAATCGCGTTCATTGGCGTGCGGATTTCATGACTTACGTTCGCAACGAAATCGGATTTGATGCGCGATGATTCAAGCGCAACGTCGCGCGCGCGCTTCAATTCTTTTTCACCGGCTTCCGCGCGTTGCTTCGCTTGCTCGGTCGCCGTATGAAGGTACGCGTTGTCGATGGCGACGCCCGCACACATCGTGAATTGCTCGGCAAACATCACATCGTCGGTCGAGTAGCGTCGCGTGCCGGTGCTCACGAACGCCAACACGCCGAGCGCGCGTCCGCGCACCAAAAGCGGCAACACCATCGCCGACGTAGCGCCGAGACGATGAATTAATTCCAACGAAGATCCATACCCCATCTTGGTCAAATTCTCATCGGTGATTTCGGCGATCAATTCCGGTTTACGCGTTTGAAAAACATGCCCGATGGGATTCTCGAGCTTGAAAATATCCGGTGGCACGTCGCGCAATATTTGCTCGGCCAATTTTTCTTTCTCAGGATCCGGGTGAGCGAGCAAACACCGGGCCTCGTGCTCGTCCATGGCCGGCAGATAAACCAAACAAAGGTCCGCAAGTTTCGCGAGCGCGAGCCGCGTGACGCGCCGCAACGTATCTTCGTATTCGAGCGACGACAATAAAAAAGACGCCGCTTGCGCCAAAAATGCGGACCGGCTTTCATTCTCCTGCGCCACCTTACGCGCCGACTGCTCTCTCACCAACTCAAGACTCTGCGCGGCCATCGCCTTCTGCTCGGTGATGTCGCGTGAAATGACCGACACGCCGATCGCAGCCCCCGACGGATTCAGCAACGGCGCCATTGTCAACGACACCGTAATTCGCCGGCCGTCTTTGCGCACACGCTCGGCTTCGTAACGATCCACATGCTTCCCTTTTTTAATTTCCAAAAAGAGTTCTTGCATCTCTTCCCGCGTTTCCGGCGGAAAAAGTTTGGTGATGGAACGTCCGATCATTTCTTTCGCGGCGTAACCGTAAATTCTTTCGGCGCCGCGATTCCAACTTAAAACAATGCCGTCGAAGGTTTTGCTGATGATCGCATCGTCCGATGATTCCACCACGTTGGCCAAATGCGCCAATTCCGACTGTGCTTTTTTCCGTTCGCCGATCTCCATGCGCAACTTTTGAATCGCCTGCGACAACGACGCTGAACGGGAAATCACTTGCAACTCCAACTCGCCGAACGCGTCCATCAAAGCGGCTTCTCCCGCCTTATGGTCGGCGACGACCGATGCGAGCGCCAACGACATTAACGTGAGAACCGCAATATACGCCTGAATCAACAACAACGAAGTATTAAACGATGCTTGCACGAACGGTCCAACTCCGTTGTGGGTGCCCCAAATCGCGATCGCCGCCAACATAGAAGTGGCGCTCAACGCACTCCTCTGGCCGAACCGGAACGAAATCCAAATCAACGGCGGAATACATAGGAACTCGATCGGATAACGTGTGTATGGCAATGGAATCCAATGACTGAAAACAATGAACGCCGAGACAATTAATGCGGCGAACGCCGCCACCGCTTCGGGGATCTCGCGCGGCCGCCAGGACGGCCGCGGCGACTTTCTCCAAAGAATGAGCTGCGAACCGATGAGAATATCGCCGATCGCATCGCCGAGCCACCACGTCAACCAAATTGAACCGGCACGGCTCCCGTCGGCGTAACCACCGAGCAACAACGAACCGATGCCGAGGGTGGGACTGATAATCGTGCTAAGCGAGGCGGCCAACAACGTGAATCGAAATATGTCCACGGGCCGCTCAAAGAATTGAGCTCCGTTTGCGAATCGATGGACCAAATACGCGCCCACCCAACCTTCCAGCGTGTTGCCCAACGCGACACCAAGAGAAGTGAGCATCGAACCGGTCGTGGTCACATTCACGATAAATGCACCGAAAAAAACAGCCGGCCACACGCGAAATCCGGACAACAGAAAAGCGGCCAAAGCGATGCCGGCCGGAGGCCACAGCGGCGAAGCGCTTGAATTAAGCGAGGCCAACTGCAACGCCAATTTTCCAGCAATCACGTAGGCTCCCGTAATTCCGAAAAGGGACAAGCTCTGTAAGAGAGCGGGTCGCTTTATGTCTGCATGAACGCCATCCGCCATAATTTTCTCCTATGAGAAATTATTGTCCCTGTAGCCTTTCATACTCAAGCGAATAAACGGTGACAAAGCGTGACTTTGGTCTACGCCTTTGAATCGCTCATTTTTTCAAGGTTTTTCGTCGGAAAAGGCCGTTCTGTTGCTGTCGATGGACCCCACATTTTCATACGATAAAACATGCTCAAAAAAATCATCGGACTCGTGCTGCTGATCGCCTTTACATCCGTCGCCCTTTACCTAGCGGACTTGCCCGACACGGCCACATTGAAGACCGCAAACCCAAAAACATCGGCCATGCGGACATTACGTGAAGAACAAACACGGGAGAAAGGACACAAGCCGAATTCACTGATGACCTGGAAAAACTTGGATCAAATTTCTCCGCATTTGGTCCATGCGGTGCTTCTGTCCGAAGACGACAATTTCTTTCGCCACAACGGTTTCGACGTGGAGCAGCTAAAAAAAGCCGTTCAGGTGAATTGGGAGCGCAAGCGTTTCGCGT
>CAYXDS010000294.1:0-3023 GCA_964463805.1 uncultured Elusimicrobia bacterium
CAGATGATAAATAGGAACTTATTTCGACGCGGCAAAGGGACCGAATTCGGCGGATAAGATGTCGCGGACGGTCGTGAACTGAAAGTCATTGGTCAATCGCCGGAACTTTGACTCAGTCTTCTCAAGGTTCACGTAATGCTTAAATTCATCGACGAAACGGCCTTTGAGCCGCGGCTGCTGGGGATCAAACTCCCACGGGTGCAGATAGATGACGCCAGGCAGCCCTTGTTTGTTGCAGCGCTGAAGGCTCCAACGCACAAGCGCATAGGGAAACAGCCGAAAATAGCCGCCGCCGGCGAACGGGAAATCTTTTCCGCCCAACTGCAACGTGCTGACCGGAAATTCGAGCAACCCTTGCCGTTTGTGCGGGCGCCGATCTTCAATCATAAGTCCGCCGCGCGCGTGCGGCGCCGGAAAAATACTTGCATCGTATGTGTAACCTTCTTCGCGCAACACATCGAGCGCCCACTGCGTTTCGTTGATGACCGAAAAGCTTGGCGCGCGATACCCATAGACGGGCGCTCCAATCGCTTTTTCGAGAATCTGTTTCGCGCGGCGAACATCGTCGCGAAATTCATCGCGGGTCTGATTGTAAATCAGCGAATGCGAATATCCGTGGGACGCCACCTCATGTCCCTCCTTATATATATCGCGAACCATGTCGGGGTAACGCTCGGCCAGCCAGCCGAGCGTGAAAAACGTAGCCTTGGTGCCGGTTTCCCTTAATAGATCAAGCACCTTCCGCGTGTTGTTCATCGCACGAACTTCGTATTTGGTCCAATCGGATTTCGGCACCTGAGACTCAAACGCCGAAACCATGAAATAGTCTTCGACGTCGATCGTTAAAGCGTTCATCTTTTTCTTGTTCATATATTTCTATTTAACGACGACCACCATGCAATAGACGGTCTTGCCTTGAGGCCCTTTGATGCGGCACATGTAATTTCCGGCCTCGACGGCCGCGCCTTGATCGTTGTGTCCTTTCCAAACGATGGCGCTGGTCCCGGTTTTATTCGCGTGAAAAACTTCTTCTCCGCCTTGACTGATAACGGTCACTTCAACGGCGTCGTCGCCGAACACGATAGTCGGCGATCCCGGAGCGTTCGGAGCGACCGTTTTCTGCGCGGGCTTTAGTCGGTCCGGCGGATCGAACGAATATGTTTTCGTGGTATCGGGCGCGATCGCGTTCGGAGATGGGGCGCGGTCGCGTATATTATTCACGGTCAAAGTGTAACTGGTGCTGTAATTGAATTGGCTGACGATCAACGTTACCGACTTATTGTCGCGTTCGAGAACGGCCGATGAAACGGTCAGCCCTTGGTTGAGCTGATAGTTCGCTTTATTCTCGGCCGAGGTTTTTTCGACCGGTTCGCTGAACTGAACAATCAACTGCGTGGTGCTGCGCGGCGTGATTGAAACAATGGACGGCGGCTTCGTGTCTTGCGTGGGCGGAGTCGGGTTCTGATTTCCGAGGAAACCCCAGATGTAATCCGAAATAGAAGTGGATCCGCAGAAACCGCGTGTTTCGCTCTTACACATTTGTTGTTGAATCAGCGATTCATTCGGCCACGGCCACAAATTCACGGTCGACAACGTGTTGTACCCGGTGTCTCCGTAGCGGGAACCGTCCACGCCGATTCGTTTGACGATGTTCGCGCCGTAATCAACGCCGCCGGCACCGGTGCCGCTCAATTTCGAACCCGGTTCGATCCGCAAAACATATTTGATCGACGGCGGATTGCCGTCGCTGCGCGGATTCGCTGTCAAGCATCCGACGGTGCAACGCGTTTGATTGTACGCATCACTTCCGGTATCGTAAACGCTCGTATAAGACGGCGTTACCGCACTGTTCACGCCGAACCGGCCGGTTTTCGTGACCACAATATTGCGGACGGTGCCGCCGGACACGCCCGGCGCAAGCCGTAAGCCGTCCGAACCGTTTCCGCCGTCGACGTATCCGATCGTGATGTTTTGAATATCGCTGTCTTGCGATACGGTGCCGACGTTGAGTCCACCACCTTTCGTGGCCCAGGCGACGAGGTTTGAAAGTTTAAAGGTGTTCGGATGAGCGTTGTCCGCTTCAAAATGAAAGCCTTCATCGGGACTATTCAACGCCAAACAACCGGTCCATTCGTTCGGTCCGAGATATTCGGCCGATCCCATATCGATCGAACCCGCATTATGCTGGGCCGACGCGAAATCGCCATACGGTTCGCCGCCCACGAGAATGCGATCGACAATCATCATGTTTTGCACCGAAACGAAGCTCGAGTTATAAACAGTGAACCCGATATTCGGGTTGCCGCTGCCCGTACAAGCGCCCGACGAACAACCATCGCCGCGCAAGAAGACGCGACGCCACACGTTGTAACTGGCGCGATAATTGCTGGCGATCGCGCGTTCTTTTCCCCACACCCAACAATCTTCGACCACGTTGAAGTTGTTGCCCCAATTGCCGTCGTTCGTGCCGATGCCGAACACGCCGCCGCCACTTTGGGTCGCCTTGTGAAACCCGCAATCTTTAATCAGGTTGTGACTGGTGTTGTAAAGGTCGCCGCCGCCCTCAAACGTAATGCCTTGGATTTTAATGTAACTGTCTTTTCGAGAGGATCGACCGAGAAACAACCCTGAGCGACCGCCGCCGTCGACGCTCGCGAAACCGGGATTTTTAGCGCGCACGACCGTCATCTGATTCGTTCCCACGCCCGACGGCGGCTGTGCGCACGCGGAACAGGAACCGTCGTCATAATTGATGTAACCGGTATTGGCCGTCGTCGAATACGCACCGTCAAGCAAAATGAGTTCGTCGCCGGCCGACATCAACGAAAACGCGCGTGCGAACGTTTTGACCGCGGTCGCTTCGGTCGAACCTGTGTTCGTGTCGGCGCCGCTCGGCGATATGTAACGCGTGACGGCAAACGCAGTACGCGGAAGCGCCGCGCTGAAAAGTGCGGCGAAAATGATTTTTCGATGTTGAGAATTCTTACCGAGCATAACGTGGTCCTTTATAGTTGTGTCTTCGC
>CAYXDS010000295.1:0-2999 GCA_964463805.1 uncultured Elusimicrobia bacterium
TGATGACACGTCACAATGTCGCTTCAACCGTGGTTGCAAATGGAGGGAACAATACCGGCGTTTCGACGCCGAGAGATCATTTCCTAAGTTTATTGGATTTGAAAGTCGTTCCGGTCGAAGCCGCGAATTACTTGTTCGATCATTTGCCGCGGGATTTTTCTTCCGTCCAAGAAGTAAAAAAGTTTCTATTTGAATGGAAATCGAAGGGTGGTTCGACGCGTATTACTTGGAGTAAGGTATTGAACCAATCCATCGACATTGACCGAGCTTGGCGACAGATTTTATCGGCGTATGATTCTTTATCCCTTGACGATGAAGGCATCGGCGAATTGAACCCACGCGGCAGTGCTGCGTTTCACGCTTGGATCGGCAAGGAGAATCGGGAGTCGAAACCGAATACGGATCCGGAGGCGCTCGCACGGATTGAAAAATTCCTCGGCATTGAGGGGGATATTCAACAAATCAACCTGGATAAGCCGATTCAAGAATCCGTTTTGTTTATGGGCGCCGGTCGCGGAGAGTCCGAACCGTTGTTGAAGACGTTGTTCCGATATTCGGATGTTCAAATTGCGGACATCGATGCCGCCACGTTCCGAACCGTCACGCGCCCGAAACTCATGGCCGATATGAGAGCGCTCGGCATGGACAACAAAACAATTCGAAAAATACTCGCGCGCGTGAAATGGCACGTGTTTGATTTCTCCGGGATATTGGCCGAATATTCGTTGAACGTCGAACGAGCGGCGGCCGCCGTCAAACGCGCGCCGGCGGACGCTCCGGATCGTTATCGGCCGTTGTTCGAAGTTTTTGAAAAAGTTCCGTCGAGCCCTTGGCCGTTGTATTTGAATCGAACGTTCGATCGCATCGTTTGGTGCAAAACCGAAACGGCGATCAGTGACGCGTTCTGGCTCATTCTCCTTGAGGAAATGAACGCGGCGTTGCCGAATCTTTTGGAGCGCAAAGGCGAATTGACCGCGCTCGGTGAACAATTGCAATCGGCGTTCGCGATGAAAGTAGGTTATGGAACGTTGGATACGATTTCAAATAATTTGCGTCGTCTCACCAAACAAAACGGACGCGTGTTGTATATCGACACGGTTGCCTATGTCGAAGAAAACGAACGTCGTGTCATTCAAGAATCGGAGCATGTGGCGAAAAAGTTTTTCGAGGACGCATTCGATGTCGTTTCTGAATCAGATTGGCGGTCCCGCTCGATGCGCGGCCACCTTCAGATTATTGAGGCGCTTGAATTGACGCAGAAGAAAAATTTGCAAAAGGCCGGAAAACTGCTTGAGTTGCTTTCGGTCCACAAAGAAACGCGCCAAGCGTTTATCGGATTTCTAACCGAAGGACTGGCCTCGGTGCTTATCGAAGCGGCCGAAAATTTCCAATCCACACCGGTCGATCTATCATCTTCAAAAAAGACGAATGCGACATTGGATTCGCTTATCGATGGTTTTATTAACTCTCCGTTGGTTTGGCAGCACTTCAATAAGTTAGGCATTGTACGATCGGAAGGACCCCGCGTTTTGAAAGAGGCGGTACGAATCGTTAGCCAGCGTCCTTCCTTTGATATTTTTGATCAAAAGCTTCCTGTGGCTGAGAAATTAGCGAATGAATTGAACCTGAGAGCGGGGAGGCACCAGGAAACGGTCGACGAAGCCGTCGATACGCTTGAAGGCGCCACAGAGTTTCTGAAAGGATGGGGCCATATCACGCATTTCGCGAATTTTTATGAGTGGTTGCCGCGATGGCAGAGTTTTGTGGTGAACAGCTGTTGGATCATTAAGAAACATTTGCTCGGTCTTGAGAAAATTCCTGAAAGCGCCGATGAAATTTTGGAAAGCGATCGCGCTCTTGTTTCCAAAGACGTATTTCTCGCCCCTAAAGATGAAGCGCGACAGTCGCTGATCACGTTATATAGACAGTACGAAAATAAGGCTAAACCGGGTCGGGTTCTTTATTGGGGCGGCGCATTTGAGGTGGCGGCGCCGGTCGTCGAAAGCCTTCTCACGTATGAGCATGTCCATATTGCTGATTTTTCCGAGGAACATTTAACGGCAGTCGTCCTTCCAAATATCAAGAGCCAACTTAAAGCACTCGGGCTTACAAAACCTCAGGTGAAGCGGTTGATGGAGCGCCTGACTGTGCACGTGGTCGATCACACCGGAAAATTGGCTGCCTTTGCGCGCGACGTCCATGATGTGGTGCGACTTGCCAGGCAAAACGAAAAAAATGTGGATCAGGCGGTGGATGACGTTGCCGCGTTGATTGCGAAGTTGAGCCAGACTCCTTGGCATTATCCGTTGGAGGGCTCTTATGATTTTATCGTCGCTACGCTTCCGCTCCGGGACCTTCTTCAAGGTGTCATCACGATCGCCAGCGCCGAATTGGATGAGTTTTATCCGGTCGATCAATTTCCGAGAGATTTAGCGAAAAACAAAAAGAGAACGGTGGATGCTATTTTAGGTCTTGCTCCGGCCATGGTGGACGCGTTGCACAATAAATTCGATCGGCTTCTCAAGCAAGGCGGTCGAGCCATGTGGCTTGATGTCGCGAACGAAGGAAAGATAACGCTGGACGCAAACGGTTCGGAAGTTATGACGGTCACCGATCATATTCCGTATCCTCTCATTAATAACGATGCGCGTTTCGATGCGGATCGTGTCGCCACTGAACGATGGTTGGTCCATGCGCCAAAAGATGGCCAGGACGGCGCATTTTTGGACATTCAATTCCTTTTGTTCACTAAGAAGTCGTCAGCAGATATCCGAGCCTTGTTTGAAAAATTGGATGCTTCCGGTTACTTGTCGCGGCTCGTTCCTTACATCGATTTTCGGTTGGCGCGTTTGTGGATGCGGCTTTATGAAAGCGATAAGAAAAGCGGCAAGAATTCGCTTGAGAAAAACGTTTTGTTGTTCGTCTCTCATCCGGAAGTCGCACCGATTTTTGAATTTATGGCGATCGACCGCGAGCAAGCGGTCAACATGTTGATGCAG
>CAYXDS010000296.1:0-2931 GCA_964463805.1 uncultured Elusimicrobia bacterium
GTTTGAGAAGCTGTCATTCCCGCGAAGGCGGGAATCCAGACACCTTAAGTGTCTGGGCCCCCGCCTTCGCGGGGGAGACTGCATATGAATGTTCTGCACGTTGTTGAAAATTTGAATATGGGCGGCGCTGAGCGCGTGGTCGTCGATCTCGTCAACCACGCCTCCGATCGTTTTACGCCGTCGATTTGTTGCCTCGAAACGTCGGGGGCGACCGCCGCGCTGATTCGCCGCGCCGGCGTGAAGGTCCATGAGCTTCGTAAAAAGCCGGGCAACGATGCGACGATGCCTTTTAAAATCGCCGATATCGTGAAGCGCGAGAACATCGACGTGCTTCATTCGCACAATTGGGCTACGTTCGTCGAGGCCGGCGCGGCCGGCATAATCAGTCGCGCGCGCGTGCGCGTGCACACGCAACATGGCGAGAGCGTGAAGCCCGCGGCGGGTTTTTCGGCGATGGTGAAGAAAAATTTGCGGACGTTGGCCGAAACCGCGTTGGCCCGGCATTTCCACGCGATTATCGCGGTCTCCGAACAAGTGCGGGAAAATATTTTGCACGAACATGCGATTGACGCTTTAAAGATCACCGTCGTTCGCAACGGTATTTCCGTCGTTCCCGTCGACGACGTCATTGGCTTGCAAAAAAGACACGATCTCGGTATCGAGTACGGCGCCGTCGTTGTGCTGGCCGTCGGCAGGCTCGCCGAGGTTAAAAACTTTTCGTTGTTGATCAAAGCATTCGCGCAAATGAAACGCAGCGTCACGTCTCCGGTCGTGCTGTTGATCGCCGGAGAAGGCGGCGATCGGCCTACGCTCGAAATGAAAATCCGCGAACGGAATGTCGGCAGCCATGTTCGTCTATTGGGCGCGCGAACGGACATCGGTGAACTGTTGGCCGCCGGCGATCTCTATGTGGTGTCCTCTTTTTCCGAGGGCGTTTCGATCGCGTTGCTCGAGGCGATGGCGGCCGGGTTGCCGGTGATCGCCACGCGCGTCGGCGGTAACGGAGAGGTGGTAAACGACGGCGTCACCGGTCTGTTGGTTCCGTCAAACGATGAAGGTGCGATGGCCGATGCGTTGTTGAAATTGGTCTGCGATCCGACGATACGCGCTCGTATGGGGCAAGCCGGCACGCAACGTGTTCTTGAAAAATTCAATATTGCAAAGACCGTCGAATCAATTGAGAAAATTTATTCGGATATCGAGGCGGGGCGACGTGGTGTTTAACGAATCAGTTTGCATCGTCGGCGAATTTCCTCCACCGCCCGGTGGTATGGCGATTCAAGCCGAAATGCTGATGCAGAGTTTAAAAGACGCGCGCGTAAACGTTTCCCCGGTACCGACGTACGCGGCGGTGCGATCGTCGACGCTGCTCAAGTTTTTGTCATTTAACGTGCGGCTGCTTCGTTCGCTTGGCCGCACATCGGTCGTCCATGTTTTCAGCCATTCGTATATTTCATTTTTCTTATTTACGCTCCCACCCGTTTTGTGGGGAAAATGGTTCGGCAAAAAAGTGGTCGTCAATTATCACGGCGGCTCGGCCGATGCGTTCTTTTCCGCTTCGTCGCTAGCGAAGAACATTTTGAGAAAGGCCGATGCGGTGGTTGTGTCGTCCGGTTTTTTAAAGGCCGTTTTCGATAAGCACGGCGTATCGAGCCGTATCGTCGCTAATATTTGCAACTTGGACCGTTTTCGATTTCAGCTGCGCGAGACGCCGGCGCCGCGCATAATTGTTGCGCGACATCTGGAGCCGGTCTACAATGTGGCCTGCGCGGTGCGCGCGTTCGCGTTGGTGCGCGAAAAATTTCCACAGGCGCAGTTGCTCATCGCCGGGTCGGGCAGCGAAGAGCGAAAAATTCGAGAATTGGCCGAATCATTCAAACTCGGAGAATCGGTAAGATTTCTTGGAAATGTGCCAAACGAGAATATGTCGGCCGTTTATCAACAGGCCGATATTTTTCTGAATTCGTCGAACGTCGATAATTTGCCGGTGGCGATTCTAGAGGCGTTTGCCTGCGGTTTGCCGGTGGTCAGCACGCGAGCGGGCGGAATTCCGTACGTGGTTGAGCATGGCGCGACCGGATTGTTGGCCGACATCGACGATTCGCAAGCGTTGGCGGCCGCCGTAACGCGGCTACTGACTGAACAGGGGCTCGCAGCCGCGCTGTCGAAACGCGCGTATGAAACGTTGTATCAATACGACAAAGCACACATTACAAAACAATGGATTGAAGTCTACGAGTCGCTCCCATGAACCCAACTCTCTATCAAAATACTCTTTTCTCTCTGTTCGATCTGTTGCGCGGCCGGCGCAACATCGAGCGATTGCGATTTTTGCGGAAATCTCAATATTGGTCGCGCGAGCAAATTCAAGCCTGGCAGCTCGAAAAGTTAAACGCTTTATTGATTCAAGCGAGAGACCATTCGTCTTTTCATAAGGAACGTCTCGCGCATTTGAAACTGCCGTTCACGAGTCTCGAACAGCTGCAAGATGTGCCCGTCCTCACGAAACAGGAGATTCGGAAAAATAAAGACCGAATCATCTGCGACAATCTTCCGGCGTCCCGCCGCGAAGCGTCGCGCACCGGCGGCTCGACCGGTGAACCCATGCATTATTACTGGGACAAAACCGGTATGGATTGGAACCGCGGCACCGTTTACCGCAGTCAGGAATGGTCCGGAACCGCGCTTGGGGAACCGACCGTTCAGATGATGGGATCTCATTTCGATTACAACGAGCGCCAGAAGCTTTTTATTCAGTTTATGTTGTGGTTGCAACGCTACAAGGATTTGCCGGTCGCCGTCGTCAACGATGAAATTTTCGACAAATACGCGCAGGACGTGCCTCGTTTCAAGCCGACCCGCGTTTGGGGATATGCGATCGGTATTTACAATTACGCATGGTTTATCGAGAAACAATATCCGCTCGACCGG
>CAYXDS010000297.1:0-2929 GCA_964463805.1 uncultured Elusimicrobia bacterium
CATTTCCGAGAAATCTCGCGCATCACCCCCGCGCGCTCGCGTTCGGCCGCAGAAAAATCCAACGAGGTCTCAAGTTTGTACGCGGTTTGGAACCGTTCCAATTCAAAATCTCCGTCGGCCGGCAACGCGGAAACATAGGCTCCGAACGACAACGAACCCGATTGGTAGGATTCACGGCGCGCGTCGAACTTTTTCAAATTAGCGTTCAACGTTTTATTTTTAAGCGCAATCAATGCGCGCCGTTCGGATTCGAGCGCGCGCAAAGCCGCCGGCTTCTGGCTTTGGGAAACTTTATAAGCGTCAACGTTTGCGCGATAATGCTCGTTGTCGTCGACACCGATGGTCGCCGGCGATGACGGATTTGAAAGCAAACCAACGTAACTCGGCGCGGAAATTAGTTTTTGATCGAGAAAACTGTCGGCGACCACCCGTTTGATTTTCTGATCGGAAAACTCGTGAAACGCGCGAAAATCAAATGCGCCACTCGCGCCCTCAACGGCAATAACCGGTGATTTCGTTTCGGCGAGCGCGCTCAAAACGGATGCGATATTTCTTTGCGCTTCGCGGTTCATGTGAACGTCTTGAACAATCACGATCAGCTTATCGTCGCCAGGAAAAATCGATGATTGTCGAATAGCACCGGCGCTCGGCGGAATGTTGATCGGAGAAGAAGATTTGGTTGAGATCAACGAAAGGTTCGATGAAATCGGCGGCAAAGAAGGAAGGGACAAGGGCAGCAAGACGGCCCGGCGTTGCTCCCAAAGATTGGTTTCTGCCGCATGCGAAAATACGACCTGTCCCAGGAAGAATATGACGCTAAAACACGCGCCAAAAATGCGTGAAAAAGGGCGTTTCGGATTAATCATCCCTATGATGATAAGGAACAACAATTAAGATGCCCTTAAGGCGCTGTAAATCTTTCGTAACAAAAAACCTGCTATGATCCGCGACTTATGATGCATGCGTTGCCCTTTATGATCGGCGCGTTGTGTGTACTGACGATTGCCTACCGTTATTACAGCGCGTTCCTCGCCTCCAAAGTCGTCGCGCTGGACGGTTCGCGCACAACACCCGCGCACACGCTGAACGACGGCGAAAATTACCATCCGACGAACAAATGGGTGCTGTTCGGCCATCATTTTGCGGCGATCAGCGGCGCGGGCCCATTAATCGGTCCGGTTTTGGCGGCCCAATTTGGTTTTCTGCCGGGATTTTTATGGCTTGTGATCGGCGTGGTGCTCGGCGGCGCGGTTCAGGATTTCATTATTTTGACCGCTTCCACACGCCGCAACGGTAAGTCGCTGGCGGAAATCGCGCGCCAGGAAATCGGTCCCGTGGCTGGAATCACGACGGCGATCGCGGTTCTTTTCATTATCATTGTGGCACTGGCCGGTTTGGGTCTGGCAGTGGTCAACGCGTTGAGCGAAAGTTCGTGGGGCGTGTTCACGATCGCGACATCGATCCCGCTTGCGTTGTTCATGGGTTTGTACATGTACAAGTTCCGCAAAGGAAAGATCACCGAAGCGACGATCATCGGCGTGATTTGCATGCTGCTCGCGGTGATCTTTGGGCGGCACGTGCAAGGATCGGCGCTCGAACCATGGCTCAAACTGTCACCGACCGGAGTGACCATCGCCATCGCGGTTTACGGATTTATCGCGTCGATCCTACCCGTGTGGATGCTGCTCTGCCCGCGCGACTATTTAAGCTCCTACATGAAGATCGGAACGATCTCCGTCCTTATTATAGGGCTGATTTGGGTGAATCCCCCCCTGCACCAGCCGCTGTTCAGCTCCTTTGTTTCGGGGGGCGGCCCGATCATCCCCGGCAAGCTATTTCCGTATGTATTCGTGACGATCGCTTGCGGCGCGATTTCCGGCTTTCATGCATTGGTCGCCTCCGGTACGACTCCGAAGATGATCAACAACGAGATGGATATCCGCCCGATCGGTTACGGCGCGATGTTGATGGAAGGCTTGGTCGGCGTGACCGCGCTGATCGCCGCTTCGGCTCTTCATCCCAGCGACTATTTCGCGATCAACGTATCTGCGGAGAAATTCGCGGCGCTTGGCATGGAACCGGTCAATCTAGCCGCCTTGGCCGCCGAAGTTGGAGAAAAAGTGGCGGGTCGAACCGGGGGCGCCGTATCATTAGCGGTCGGAATGGCACAGGTGTTCACCTCACTTCCGGGCATGAAGAACCTGATGTCCTACTGGTACCACTTTGCGATCATGTTTGAAGCGCTGTTCATCTTGACCACGATCGATACCGGAACGCGCGTGGCCCGATTCATCGCTCAAGAGTTCCTCGGAAAGGTTTATCAACCTTTCGAAAAAAATGATTGGTTACCAGGGACAATCATTTCGAGTCTCATGGTTGTTTTAGGTTGGTCTTATTTCATTTTAACCGGCAGTATTTCAACGATTTGGCCGATGTTCGGCGTGGCCAATCAACTGTTGGCAGTGATCGCGCTGTGCGTGGGAACGACGGTGATCATTAATTTAGGGAAGAGAAAATATATTTGGGTAACGCTGATACCGATGACTTTCGTTGCTGTCACCACACTAACAGCGGCTTGGCAAAACGTGTTTGACAACTTCCTGCCGTTGGCCGCCAAACCGGGAAAAGCATTTATCGGCTATACGAACGCTGCATTGACCATTGCAATGATGGTTTGCGCGGTGGTGATGCTGGCGACTTCAATTCGCCGATGGCTCTCTCATAAGAATTAAACATTCATTTGGATTTGGTGCTTTGTCATTTGTAATTTGAGTTTAATTTCAAAATTCATACACTCCAACCCCTCCTCAAAATCGTCCCATTCTCCCCCTCCAAAAAAGGAGAAAGTCGTGGAAACAAACCAAGCCAGTCCCAATGACCTTCCCCCGTCTTCTGTCACAAAGCCAACTGGAGTCTTTCCGTATTTTTA
>CAYXDS010000298.1:0-2925 GCA_964463805.1 uncultured Elusimicrobia bacterium
CGTGTCAAACGGGGCATGAAAGCCCGCTGCTTTGAGTTCCGGCGCGCCGGAAAAATAGCCGAGCAAAACGGTTCCTCGCGACCTTTGCTCGAGATCGGCCACCACGTCGTAGCGGCCCTCGCGTAGGCGTTGAGCCAATCCAAAAAGACCGGCGAGGCCGCCGCGCCACACCAAAATTTCATCGGCGTACGGAAATGTGGCGGCCATCGCCGCGTTGATCGGCGAAACGAGCCAATGAATAACGGCGGTCGGATGCGCTTGTCGCAGTTCGCGGAAAACCGATCCCAACAAAATCGTATCGCCAACCGCCGCGAGCTTAATGACGAGTATTCGTTGGGGCTCGCTCGGAATCGGCGCTTTTGAACCGGCGAACAACGACAACAACTTAACGGCGGGCACGCCCACCGCGAAATCAACGATCCGATTCAAACTCATAAAACGGTTCTTCCGACATCTTCATAAATACGCCAAGTTCGATCGGCGAACGTGCGCCACGAAAACTTCTTCGCGCGAAGCAATCCGGCCTCGCGCAATTCGGCGCGCCGAGGTCCAGAGTCAACCAAGCGTTCGATCGCCTGCGACAAACTCTGATCGGACGCGGGATCAACGTACTCGGCCGCATCGGCGCATACTTCGGGTAAGGAGGAGACGTTGGAAACGATCACAGGCGTTCCGCACGCCATCGCTTCGAGCGGCGGCAAACCGAAGCCTTCGTACAGCGTCGGGAATAAAAACACCGAGGCGGCCGAATAAATCGCGGGCAAATCATGAAACGATACGGTTCCAATCGCCCGAATATGCGGCTCATATTTCGAAAGATCCAAATCCGTCAAACTATTTTTTCCAACCAACACGAGCGGCGGCAAATCCCGCCGTCGTTTCAAATCCATATAAACGCGGATCAAGCGCCGCGTGTTTTTCCCCTCGCGCAAATTGCCCACGTACAAAAGATAACCGGGTTCCAAACGATGCTCGCGCATCACGCGCTTCATCAATTCGTTTCCGATCGGAGTATAGTGCCGGTCGACGGCCGGATAAATCACTTCAACCTTCGGCTCAGACTGCGGGAACAAACGGATTAAATCTTTCTTCGTATTTTCGGACACGGTGATGATTCGCTCAGCGCGCCGGGTCACATGGCGCAACAAAAACCACGAATAAGCGCGCGTAAACGGTTTCGTCGAGAATTGCGGAAATAAAAAATGGATCAGATCGTGAACGGTCGCCACGAATCGGCCGCGATACGACAACGGAACGTCGTAGTGCGGCATGTGATACACGGAAAGTTTTTCGCGATTTAAAAAACGTCCATAACGCCAATGCTGATGAGCACCATAGACGGGATCATCGGCCGGCCGCAACTCGCAGGGATACGGGTTCGCCCAGTTGCTGGGTCCATACAGCGTCATTTGCCGCAACCGCTCGGCCGGCAAATGATCGAGCAGCCCGCGAATCGTCGTGCCAATTCCAGAAAACTGAATCATTCTCACATCGAGTCCAACTTTCATCGTACGAACGCTCCAACGATCGTCGAAACGATTTCGTCCGCTTCGATGCGTTCCAAGCATGGATGTCCGGGAACCGGACATTCGGACAACGAACAAGGCGCGCAATCGACGCGTCGCTCGAATAGTTTGATCCGCGCGCCGCGAGGCGCCCATACGGACGCCTCGGCGGTGCCGCTCCACAACACCCATACGGGTTTGCCGAGCGCGGCCATCAAATGCGCGGGTCCCGAATCGTTGCTCAATAAACCGTCGCATTCGTTCAAAACATTCAACAGTTGCCGCAAATTGGTTTTTCCCATGAAATTTTCGATCGGAGAGCTCGCCGATGAAGCGAGCGCCTGGCCGATCGCCGCGTTCAACCCCACCAGCGTCACGCGAAACCCTTTGGCAAGCAGCGCATCGATGACCACTTTCACACGTTCCAAACTCCAACGTTTGGCGCGCGTGCCGGCGTCCGGATGAATCGCGATGCGCGGCGCGCCCCCTTTCGAAGACGAAGACCCGAGCAGAATCGTCGGTACATCAATAGCACCGCGTCCGCCGATCGCTTTCACCAATTCGAGATTCTTGTCAACGGCCGGCATCGCCGATGTCCACTGGACTTCGGCATCCAACAAGAAACCGCCGCCGGTCGCGCCGTAACCGATAAGCGGCCCGATGCCGGCGTTTTTAAACAACCAAATCAAACGCACGTCACCGCGCGGCTCGAGAACGCAGTCGTAATCGCGCCGTTGTAAAAGTTGCGCGAGCGCCCCCCGCGATATATTTTCGCGGCGCGACGCATCGAACCAGGCGCAATTCCACACGATGCAATTCACATCGGGGCGCGCGACGCCGAACAAATCGGCACCGATCGGCGTGGTCAAAAATTCAATTTCGGTGCTTGGGAACGACGTCCGCAAAGCATCGAACACCGGCAATGTTTGAACGATATCGCCCAATTGGTCGAGCCGTACAATGAGAATCCGGCGAGGATTCAGCTTTAACGCGGACGGCGGTTGCCGGAAAAAATAACCGACGCGATCCGCAACGGAAGCCGCACGTCGCAAAATCTTTTTCTTAAACGCGTAATTATTTAGCGTCATTTTTCTGACGGGCCATCACGGCATCGAAAATTTCGACCATGCGTTCCGCCGTTTTCACCCAAGTAAATTTACCGGCTTGACGAAGACCGCGGCCCACCAGTTCGTACCGGAACGACGGGTTTTGAACGACCTTAAGAATGCCCTCGGCGATGTCGTTCGGATCGTGCGGATTCACCAACATCGCCGCATCGCCGACGATTTCAGGAATCGACGACACGTTCGACGCGACGACCGGAACCGCGCACGCCATCGCCTCGAGCGGAGGAAATCCGAATCCTTCGTAGAGAGACGGAAAAACGAAAACGTCCGCGGCCGAATAAACTTCGGACAAC
>CAYXDS010000299.1:0-2922 GCA_964463805.1 uncultured Elusimicrobia bacterium
GTGCCATGCGTGATCGAACTTCCGGCCGGAACCTCCGAAGCGCGGATTTTCAATCGGCTTGGTTCGCTCGTCGATACGATCTCAAGTGGAACCGGTACCGCCGAATGGAGCGCGGACGGCGTCAGCGCCGGTCAGTATATCGCGGTCGCCGGAAGCCAGAAAAAATCGTTGGTCGTTATAAAGTAGTCGCCATCACTAAACGCCTCGGTATTTAGACTCGAATTACGCGGGGTTTTCTTAATCAGATCTTAACCTGCTTTTAAAGAAAACTTAAGCGTTTCAACGGTATTCTTTTAGCGATGAAGACGAAAAAATCCGCGCTCCGCCTATTGTTATGTTTGTTTCTCTCGGCCGATCATGTCGCATGGGCTGGTATCGCCGATGTTTTGAGAGATCAGCCAACGCCGCAAGGCGATGCTTCCACCCGATGGCAGAATGGATTTGCCCGCGAAGATAAACCCGCCGCGTCCGTGGAACGTGGCGCTTATGTGAACGGCGAATACTTGCGCCGCGACGCCGGCGTTACCCGCGACGACACCAATATGCCGACTGGTCAACATCTGGCCACCGGAGATTTCACCGCGATGACGCCGAAGGAACAAGAGGCGCTCAAGAATTATGTGGCTGCGATGCCGGACAGCACCACAAAGACATTTTTACAGGCCGCCATCGATAGTCCCATCCCCGTTCGCGTCGGCGCGATCTTCCAAAAGGACAGTGAAGGAAATCTCGAAGTTGTTAAAGGTTCGGCAAAATCATTTCAGGGGAACGATAGTTTCGTTCGCCATGTGGGCAACGGAACCGAAGGTTTCAAATCTCCTGAAGCGAAACAATTTGCCAATACGATCAAAGCCGCTGCACAAAGAGAATTAGGCGAAGCTAAAACCACTCCTCAAAGGGAAGCGGCTGATAACCGTCTGAAAAGTTTGAATGGCCCGATTCCAGAGGGAGAGACCGCCACTGCGGTAACCCGCTTGATGGGAACCGGTGTTGGTCACATTCGAGCGGAAGTCAATCATCTGGCCGGCAACCCGGATTTTGAGAAGGGCGTCGGCTTGTTGGAACGGAGCGGCGTGAGCATGCCGAAATTGGCTGAAGCGATTATGTCGCGGCCGAATGTTGTGACCCAAGCGATTACGGCTCTTGGAAAGAGTCAAGATCCGCAAGCGATTCAAAACTTTGCGCAGATCGTGAACGTGGCTTCAAGTAAGTTGGGTCTTATCACCGAGCCGATGACGCTGATAAATCTAGCCAAGGACGGCAAGGTGGGCGAAGTGGTTGCCTTTTTTAAAGGCGTAGATCGCGAAGCATTGAAGTCCTTCAATTTCCAATCGATGGAAGATAACAAAACGTTGGTCGGTGCGATCAATGCGGTCGGTGGGAAAGAATTTGCGATTCGTTTGAATAACACGAGTGAAGCGAATATGGGGAAAATGATCAGCGCCGTGCAAGCCGCTGGAGAGGGCACTAACAGTCAAGTGGCCGCGATCATCAGTCAAATTCCGACGAATCCGATCGCCGTTGCTCCACCGGCGGCCGAACCTGTGGAGGGTGGAATCAACGGGCTTCCTCGTGCCGAGGTCGGCGCTACGCGCTTGAATACGAATGTCAGCGGTGAGCACGTGTTCATGGGCGGTTCGAAAGCTCTCGCGCCTCAAGAGCGCGCCGCGTTGCAAAATTTCGTGAACAATTTGCCGGATGGCGCCCAGAAAGTCATGTTAGGCGCTGCATTGGCGACGCCAAACGGGGCCCGCGTTTCTGCGACGTTCCAAAAGACAACGGATGGGTTTGTCGCGGTCGCCGCGAGTTCGATGGAAGGCTTTGATAACTTTACGCGGAACGTGAATGCGAATACGGCCGGTTACGATTCGATGGGCGCCGCCGCTTTGGCCTCCAATGTAATGTTGGGTGCGAAAAATGCGGTGACGAACGCAAAGGGTGAAATTCCTTTGGCGGCTGCCACGAAACGTTTGAGCGATTTGGGAACTCGACCTGCAGCTGAAACGACGGCCTCTACGCAACTCGCGAATTCGATGACGAGATTCCCGGATCTCAAAGCCGGCGTTATGGCTGTTGAGAAGGGATTGACTCCCGATGTGAAGCCGCTGTTTAACAACGCCGTCGAATTGCTGCAGCGAAATGGAGCGAATTCAGTTCGATTGGCGGAAGCAATCTCGACGAACAACCCGCAATTCATCCGCGCCGTCGCTTTGGCCGGCGAGACGAATGATCCTGCCACGTTCGCGAAGATGGCCCAAGTCATCAACACCGCGGCCGGAAAGATGGGCGCGCTCGGCGATCAGGTTCATTTCTTGAACCTCGTGAAGAGCACACCGGAATTGGGTACCTTTTTGCGGAATACGAATGCCAACAAAGTTCAAACTTTCCTCAACGCGGCCGGATCCACTGCCGCTTCGAATCTCATCAATACACTTGGTGCCGGGCAGGCATCGGTGCTGTTAAATGTGATGCGGCCGGATTCGGTCCACCAAATGGCTCAGGCGATCCAAGAAAACCGGATGCCGGTCCCGACCGTTGCCAATGCGCTCGTCAATTTGCGCCCCGATCAGTATCAACAAGCGATCAACAATCTGTTCGCGGCCGCCGTCCGCTGATATTTTCTAAGCTCGGCCTATGCCCGAGCTTCCTGAAGTTGAAACCGTCATCCGCGGCCTTCTTGCCGCTCTTCCCGGCCGCAAAATCGTTGCCGTCGACGTTTATAAACCGCTCGTTTTAAAGTCTCCCCGCGCTTCGTTCGTTTCGAAGGTGACGGGACGAATCGTCGAGAAAATTTCCCGCCACGGCAAATGCATTTTCTGGACGTTCGACGACGGTTCGCACATCAAAATCCACCTTGGTATGACCGGCGCGTTGTTGTTCCGTAAGAAAAATGCGCCGCCTGATCCGTATGTGCGCGTTCTC
>CAYXDS010000300.1:0-2882 GCA_964463805.1 uncultured Elusimicrobia bacterium
CTTTCTCGGCCCAATCATGACCGCCGAGCGGGAAACTTTTCGAGATGAAGCGAACTTGGTCTTCGGTGTAATTCTTGCGCAGATTGTCTTTGATCGCGTCGTGCGCAAACCGGCAATGACCGCATTGCAGATCCGAATATTCGACGACGGTCACTGGCGCGGTGGCCGCACCTTTCGCGTGACCGGTTTTCAAATTAATTCCTTTTGCATGTTCGGCGTCGGGATCCACGGTGAGATCGGCCGGCATGCCCCAAATGTATTTTTTCTCGTCGGGCGACAAATAAACCGGGTACGGAGCGCCGCCAAGGAATGCGGTGACCACTTTCAAATTGCCGATGCCGGCCGGTGCCACTTCGCTTGAGATGCGGATTTCGGTGCGCGTATCAAGACTCAACGTTTTACGCAAGTGATCGGCGAGCGCCTGACCATCGAGCGCGAACGCGGGAATTGAAACGGAGATGAGACCGGCAATCAAAATCAAAGATTTCTTCATTTAAGCGAACTCCTGTTTAGTGACGTTCTGTATCAAAGGCCGAAAATTGTAACTTATCCGACGTTATGAACGAACCCCTGGTTCGCGCGCGCGGGCTGACAAAGACATTTAACGGACAGATCGCCGTCGATCACATCGACTTTGAGATCAACCGCGGCGAGATTGTCGGTTTCTTAGGCCCGAACGGCGCTGGGAAAACCACGACGATCCGCATGCTGATGAACATTTTAAACCCGACCGAAGGCGAACTTCGGATCTTCGGGCACACCTATGCCGAAGGCCGCGTTCGAATCTTAAGCCAGATGAACGCGTCGAGCGGCACGCTGACGCTTCCGGGCAAACTATCGGTATCCGAAAACCTCATCGTATTCGCGGACATGTATGGCATCGAACACGCGCGCGACCGCGTTGAGAAACTAATCGAGCGTTTCGATCTCACCGAGCTGCGTAAACGCGAACTTTACTCGCTGTCGACGGGTCAACAAGTGCGCGTGGCGCTCGCGAAAGCGTTCTTGAACAAGCCGCGATTGCTGCTGCTCGACGAACCGACCTCGTCGCTCGACCCAGACGTGGCCGATCGGGTCCGCGAATTTCTTCTCAATGTGGTCAAGGAAGAAGGAACCACCGTTTTTCTCACGTCGCACAACATGCTCGAAGTCGAAAAGGTCTGTTCGCGCGTGTTATTCCTGAACGAAGGGAAAATCCAAGCGGAAGGCACGCCGAAAGAACTCGCGCGCCGCGTACGACTGTGGCGGCTCACGATCAATGGCGCGCCGCCGGTCGAAGTGGACCGTGACGACGTCGGCCCCTATGTGACCAACTTGGTCAAACAAGGCACAGCCATCCAATCACTATCGATCCACGAGCCGACGCTCGAAGACTTCTTCGTGCATTCGGCACGCGCGGCGAAGGAGGAATGATGTTCGCCCCGCTTCAACGCATGCGCGGTATTTATCGGCGGCACTTTTATTTGTGGTCGCGAAATCCCGAATATTTCTTCGACACGTTTTGGCAGCCCGTCGTCGACGTGTTGATTTGGGGATTCATCACGCATTATTTCTCGCGCGCGAAAGCGGAGATGGCGCCGCTGATGTCGTTTTTCTTGGGCGGAGTGGTTCTGTTTGCGGTGCTGCGTCGCGGTCAGCACGAAGTGACGTTCAGTTTCATGGAGGAAGCGTGGAGCCGCAACCTGCAAAACATTTTGATGACGCCGGTCACGATGCTCGAGTATTACACGGCTTCAATGGCGTTCGGCGCGCTAAAGTTGGTATTCGAACTGACGCTGATGGGCACCATGCTCGCGCTGTTGTTCCACTTCAATATTCTTTCGATCGGCGTCTCGCTGGTACCATTCGCCATCAGCCTGCTGTTGACCGGCTGGGCGATCGGCCTCGCGGTCAACGCAGCCATCATTTACTTTGGACGCGGACTGGTCGCTTTGTCCTGGATCATCGTGTTCGTGCTGCAACCGTTCAGCTGCGTGTTCTATCCGGTCACGGCGCTGCCCGCGTGGGCGCAGCCGATCGCGAAATCATTTCCGGCCACGTGGATTTTCGAAGGGATGAGAAAAGTGCTCGCGCACGGAGATTTTCCAGCCCGGGAGTTGTTTTACTCGCTCGGACTCAACGCGGTTTATCTGTTGCTCGGCACCGCGCTGTTTTCAAAAGTGATGAAGCTCGCGCTCGATAAAGGGTTGCTCACGAAATTGGAGTGGTAGGGGCCGGCCTCTGTGCCGGCCCGCCGCGGGCAACAACATTAGGAATCGTGCTATCGGGCGGGCACAGAGGCCCGCCCCTACGTTTGCGCACGGGCTTAAGGAATTTCTCAAGCGCACCCATCGTCCGCACATTCATTTCTTTCTCGAGCCGTTTCAGCATGTGTTTCAGCACATAAACGGTCGCCTCGGCGTCACCGGCCGCGCGATGACGATCGTAGATATCGATCAATAAATGCTCGCACAAAAATCCAAGGCTCCGCGACCCCAACTCCGGATAAAGCTTGCGCGCGAGTCGTACCGTGCACAACGTCGGACGGGCCCATACTTCATTGAGCCTTTCGTATTCGCATTGGATGAACCGGTAATCGAAACCGGCATTATGCGCGACAAACACACCACGTTCGAGGAATTGGCGCAGTTCATCGGAAATCTCGCTAAACGTGGGCGCGTAACGAACCATGTCGTCGCTGATGCCGGTCAGACCGGTGATCCAGTCGGGAATAGGACGCCCGGGATTGATCAGCGTTTGAAATTTTCCGAGCACGATGCCGTCGCGCACGTGAAACGCGGCCACGTCGATGACTCGATTGAGAGTGGCTTTGCCACCCGTGGTTTCGGTGTCGACGACGACGTAGTCAAGCTCAGTGAGACGCGTAGATCTCATGGATCGCT
>CAYXDS010000301.1:0-2854 GCA_964463805.1 uncultured Elusimicrobia bacterium
TGTCAAGGGATTTTCTAGAAATTGTCACGGAAATGTAAAAAATAACTGAAGAGGATCGAATGACGGCGGTTGAACGCATTTGAAAACGAAAACTGTAAGGGCCGCAGCATTCAGAAACGGGCCAAATGCGATGTATTGACCACGCCGAAGCTTGCGGGACGCCAATCCGACTAAAGCGGCCAAGCATCCAATGATTGAACCAAGAAAGATTGTCATCAACGCAGCCTGCCATCCTAAGATGGTTCCGATTCCGGCGAGCAATTTGATATCGCCTCCCCCCATCGCTTCTTTACCGAGAATTTTTCTTCCGATAATTGCGATCAACCAAAGCGGAAGGGCACCCGCACAGGCGCCGAAAAAAGAGTTCTCGATGCGAAAAACACGGTCCTGCAAGCTAAGAAGCGGATTCCAATAGGCGGTTATCAATCCGATGAGAATCAATGCATAGGAAGCTTCGTCGGGAATTATTTTCCAATCAAGATCCGTGAGCGTGGTTACCACTAAAAAGAATAAAAAAGCGCCGATGGTAATAAGAAAAGGAATTTGAATCGGAAGCTCGGATCGACGCAACAGTTCCCAACCAGCCACCCACATCAACGCGACAGTAAATTCCACAAGTGGATAACGAATGCTGATTCTTGAACGGCAATGACGGCAAGCACCTCGAAGAATAAAATAACTCAAGAGCGGAATATTCTCCCAAAACGCAATTTGATGAAAGCACCAGGGGCAGTGCGAGCGCACGGGGCGATATATAGAAAGGTTTCTAGGCCAGCGATAGATACAGACATTCGCAAAGCTGCCGAATTCCAAACCGAGAATGGCTATAAATAAAAAAATCATTGGTAGATTCGTTAAAAAAAAGGAGGCATCCGCCAAAGGCGGATGCCTCCTCACTAATTACCTGTTAATTCAACGAATCAATACCCGGACCAGACGGATCCTTTGGTATCGTTGTGGCTGCAGCCAACGTAGACGGCGCCTTCATTTGCCTGATAATAGAACGCTTTCGCATCCGCGAAAGTCGTCACGACATCAGCAGCGCTGACATTCGGGAATGAATGGCCTGGGTTTTGAAGTAACGTAGACGTGTTCTGTTTCGGAATGACGATGCTTCCCAGTGAAGAAGTACCATTCACGGCCGGCATATAACGATTGCCGCTCGTCAAGCCGACGAACAGGTCTCCAGGATAGCTACCTTCCATGTCGCCATAATAAATACTAACGGCGCTGCGGACGGCACCCAATCCACCTTTAACGCTAGCTTCTTTGGATTTGGTCACGAGATCAGCGAACTTAGGAATGGCAACGGCGGCCAGAATACCTATAATAGCGACAACGATCATAAGTTCGATGAGTGTGAACCCTTTCGACTTTTTCATTTTTACCATGTGATGTAGACCTCCTTAAGTGTAAGAACCGACTGGTTCAACCGGTTTACTTACAACCGCTTCAGTATAGTGTCAAACCAAAAATATGTCAATCAAACGACGATTCGATAAATAAAGACGCGTCGATTTTCGCTCAAAACTAGTGCTTTTTCCGTCAATACCTTTTTGAACATCAATAGCCCTTTTTCAGAGAAACCCAGCCTCGCCATTCCCCCCAGCCGATCGACCTCAGCCTCATTAAGAAGCACGTGGGTTATCCCATTTTCTTTGAAATAATTCATCAAATCCTGCGTCGTTTGGGCACCATTTGCGACTTCGCAGATGGGCGGCGAGGAGAAGAAGTTGGACGCAATAAACGGAATTTCAAGGTGATATGTCCGCTGTTCGCCGATCAAAAGCACTTTTTCATTCGGACTGATGTTTTGATTCAAATATTGAAAAGAAGGGTAATAGGCGAGTCGTCGATCCAAATAACGTTGCTGGTCTTCAATACCCAGTGCCACTGCAAAAGGCTTAAGTCCATCTGCAATGAAAAAATAAATGAAAAAATTTGAAAGGCACCAGGGAATCATGAGCGCAAGAAGAAGCAATTTTCCATGAGTTTTCATCGACTTCCAAACGGTGTAAATTCCAACGCTGGTCAACAACAGAAGAATAGGAAGCCCGGCGATTAAAAAACGAAAAACCGGCTTGGTCACAAACCAAAAAATAAAATGGGTTGTCGCGTAGAGTGCGAGAACCCGAATTTCCTTGTTTTTAAATAAATAGATCGCCAGCGGTGCGCCGAACAAAATCAACGGCCAACCGAAATCCCCCAATACGTCAAATCCGCCGCCGTGGCTGACTGGCGCAGCGGAGAGATTCCATGGGGCGCGCATCAATTCAATCAGCACATTACTTTTATTATCGTACTCGGTAAGAAGACGGAAATATCCGGCCGCATTTTGCACGTTCCATCCGCTTGGTTTACCGAGCCATTGATAGAAAAATGGAAAGACTGGATTCCCGATCAACTTCATATTCCTTATAAGCCAAAGAGCGGCGGGCGCCGCCACGCCGACTGAAAATACAAACAACGAATTAAATTTTCTTTCTTTGATGAAAGATGTATTCACGGCGAGATAAAACGCCAATAAGATCGCGCAGATGGCTCCCGTGTATTTTGTGGAAAACGCCCATCCCGAAAAAAGTCCGGCAATGAAAATGAGACGCGGACTCCATTCTTGTCGACTTGCGAGGGTCAGCGCGCGGACCGAAAGCAACACATAGCCCGCCAAGGGAATGTCGATATAGGCACCAACCGATAGAAAAAGAACCGCCGGCATCGTCCACCAAACGAACAAAGAAAGGACCGCCGCGCTTTTTCCCGAATATTCATAGGTCCATTCGGCGATGGTCGCGCTGATCAGTAGAGACAACATCCAACCTGATAAATTAATGACGTATTCCGGTTGCGGTAAACG
>CAYXDS010000302.1:0-2838 GCA_964463805.1 uncultured Elusimicrobia bacterium
GACGCTAGAGGCGGACCGCATTGCCAGCGTTGCGTCATCACCGGCTGCGAAAGCGATCGGGTTGACGGTCGCCTCCGGCGCATTGCTTGCAGCTACGCTTTCAGCTGCGGATTCCCAAGTTTTCAAACCGATTTTATTTTTTGGCGTCGCCATCAATTTGATCTTGCTGGCCGTGGCGGGACTCTTCGCCATTGAAATGCTCATTGATGGTCGCGTCGAGTTGGACAGCAACGGCTCTCCGGAAGACGTTTCCGCCGTATTAACCTCGCTCGCGCTAAACACGTTGCACTTTCGTAACGACGAACTCCAATCGATATTGCTGGCCGTTTTGCGCAACATCGGAAAAGCGACGCCCGGACAGCTGATGGTCCTCGCCCCAATTTTCGCAAATTCTGGTTTAGACGATTTGGTGGTTACGGGAGAACTCATTCGCTCTTTTAGCGCGCTTTCCTACGAGGCACGACAAATATTCAATGTGCCGTTATCGGTTCCCCTCAAATTAACCGCGCAATTGCGGCACGCGAACTGGCAAACGACACTCGAACAGCTCAATCAAGCGGCCAACGGCATATTCCCCGAATATCTTGTTCGCGATAGAGAGGCTTATTTCAAACGGGTTGACGAAATGACACCGGAGCAAAAAGTGGCGCTGTTTGACGACCCGGAATTTCTCTCAAGATTAGCGGATTGGTTACATTTCTCTGTTCAGATCGTCGGACAGGACTACCCCGAACTTCCGGTCCTCCAAAGCATGCTCAACAGCGAAGATCCGCGAGATTTTCTGACCGCAAGATTTATCATCAATTACGTGGGAACATTTAATCAACAAATGGGATCCACGCAATTGTCCGAAGAAAAACTGCTGCAAGCGCTTCAGAACGGAAACTTGCGCGTGCTCGATGAATGGCACCGATTGCTCTCAGAAATTCCGTTAACCGAGCGCGTTCCTTTTGAAGATCAAAACACGAACCTGCTGCTGGGCCGAGTTAATCTTCAATCTCCGGGACAGAAAATCGTGAGTCTCTTGCAAAAATGGGACGGCATACGCCCCTCATTATTCGAAGTGAGCAAGCTGTACTTCCTCAACGACTTCTTTAGGATGATGGAGGGGTTCCAAGCGCTCATCGAGGCTGTCCGAAACCGCGAGTTGACGTGGGATGCCGAAATGGAAAATTTGGTGCGGCGGGGAATCGACGGATCGAAATTTCTTTTTATTTCGGATAAAGGGGATCGCAAAGGGCAAGACATCAAGTTGCTTCTTCAAGACGCGAATCACCCCGGGCCCCCCAAGGAAATTGCCCGCCATGTAGATCAGTTCATTTTCAGTCCCCATGGAAAATTGGATAGTCCGCTGCTCGCCGTTAACGCCAGTCTATTGCTTGCCTACCTCGCCGCGCCGGAAAACAATTCCACTTTTCTCCATATCTCTCTCACGCTTTTCATTGTGTTCGCTGCATGGAAGATGTGGCGCATGATGAGCGATCCCGATGAATCGGGCTTCGATGATAATCCGTTTGCGGATCTCTTCAAAATTCTTAAGCGAAAAGGTGCGGCGCCTCCCTACAAAACTCCGACGGTCGAGCAGGCAAGGGAGATGGGAAAACGCATTATCGACTTTATGCGGGACACGCCCCGAGGAATTTTTCAAACCACCGATGATAAAGCGAAATCGCAGGCTGATTATCACTTCGACGCATTGTTGTCTCATATCAGAGAACGAAATTGGGAAAGAGCCGAACAATCGATCGCCGCGTTGATGACATTGATTCCGGCGTCTGGCTATTTTGATTTTTCAAAGCAGGCGAACGACTTAATAGACGAATTGGAAAACGACGTGCCATTAAATATCACGCAGTTGATATTAATTTCAGGCTTTAGGGATGATAGGGTACGTCAATTTTTCGAGGACCGACTCTCCGACTGGACGGCGCATCAAGAAAACGCGTCGCGCTATTATGATCTGCACTTTTCGTTGCGCGCGATTCGCGTCTTCTTCCTCGCTAACCCCGGCAAAAAAAATCTCGCCTTTTTAATTTCACTATTAGAGGCGGTCCTGCCAGGCAGCGATTACATCGGACAGGAAATCTTAGATAAAACCAATGTTCCGGCAGGTGAACCGTTCGATTCTATCGCCGCCTTGGTCGATCACTTTCCAAATCCGCCCGCCCAGCCGGACGACGCCAAACGGCCCGCATTCAAATCGGTCACCCATCAGCCTGTTTTTAATGTGGAACAGAAAGTCGCTTTGATCAAAGAATTAAACGAAGCAACGCCGGCGTCCGCGACCCTGCTAACGGTGGCGCAAACAGCGCGGGTGCTCGTTATCGATGCGGCAACAGATCCCGCCGCGCTCATCGATCGCGGATTCGCGACGGACATAACCGATCTCGCCCACCATTACGGCGGAGCGAACATTTATTTTGGCATCTTTATTCCCGAAACCATGAGAAGTGAGTTTGAAATCTTTTTAGAAAAGGGGCAGGCGTCCGCGCCTTTGAAGACGTTTTTACTGACCCGATATGGGGATGCAAATCCCGAACGAGCCCAAGCGCTCGGAATTTCGGTCGAAAATGCAGAAGACCAGTTGGAAACACTTCGCAGCGCGTGGAATCAAATGAATGGAAAGGTTCAATTTCTTTTCGTCGACTCTGAAAATCTGCAAGAAGATTTAAGGATCGGTCATATCGCCACACAAATCAGAAAGGTCTTAACCGTGAACCCGGCCGCCCGCGTCGTTTTGTATTCGGGGCGGAAGAACATGCTTTCAAAGATACATTTGACGCGAACCATGAGCGGACAAACAAAATTATCGGGCGGACCGGATCTTGCCGAAAAACT
>CAYXDS010000303.1:0-2803 GCA_964463805.1 uncultured Elusimicrobia bacterium
TAGCGTCAGATTCGCCGGATTGTTCAAAATCTGAGATACAGCACTTTCCCCGACATTCAGTTTATCTGCGAGTTCCACCTGAGATAACGGCAACGAATCCATTTGATCTAGTAGTTGAGCTAAAAAATCAAATGTAAGTCTTGATCTGTAATCATCAGTGCTAGACTCCGTCCAATGTGGTTGTGATTTAGGTCGCTTCATTTTTTCTTTTCTCCATTTTGATATGGACATTCGTATTCTTCATGAACATCCTTTGTGGCTTGTAAAATCTTGTCATTTTCCGAAAAGCCCTGCATCATTTTTTTCAATCGCTTGTCCGCAAGAAAATCATCTTTGATGGTATGTGAACATAAAACACACATCTGAAAACCTTTGTCAGCCTCGTCGGGATGGCAAAGAAAACCGAATAGGCGATGATCTTTAATCTTAAAGACGAAAACATTTTCAAACCCTTCTTCTGTCCACCCGTGAAACCAGTCTTTCTTTGTTACTCCAATCGTTCGCAACCAATAATCAAAACGATTACTCAAATCTTGACGTTCTCCTAGGTCTAGTTTTTCAAATTCCGTCTTTCCGTCAACCTCTGGGAGTTCGGGGCGCGGGATTAACCACGCCAAACCACGGCGTTTGACTTCGCGGCCTTTTAGCCACTCTACACAGTAAATCTGTGGGAAAGCCATTGCATTTTCACTCGACTTCAGCTATATCTAAAGTCATAAATAAACTTTAGCTATATCTAAAGGTTTTGTCAACACCTCTTGACAATTGTTTTCTAAGTAAGCATAACAAGTATAGAAAAACACCACAGAGGTTAATATGAATTGTCCAAACTGCAACGAACTTTCAAAGAAAGACGGCAAAGACCGCAAAGGCGATCAGCGTTTCAAATGCACGGAATGCGGCAAGCGTTTCAGCACCGATCTAAAATGAAGGTTATCGGTTTCATAATCCTAGTCCTTATGTATTGGCTTGTTATAAGTGCTGTAGGCGGATTATTACTAGCTCTTGGCAATATAATTTGGTGCACTTTTAAGGGTTACGGAATACCTTATTGGGGGTTCGTGGGGGAGTTCTTCTTCATTCTGTTTCTTCCGATTACTTTGTCGATGAAATTATGGCAGAAAATTGACCGCTATTTTTGAACACCACAAGATTAGTCCACTACACAAAATCATTAACGAGCTACCTCGCAGCGACTATCTGTATTGCGGATCGCCAGGATGCTCAGGGACATCCGGCTCTTCGGTTTCGTTTATTTCCGCAACTGTAATACGTGAATTAGAAAAACCGCGGGATGAAGTTGGCTATTCAGCGTTATCTATAAGGCACAATCAGATTTTCAAAGTTGGAAACCATCCCATCCTTTATCATTAAAAAACCTCTGTACCTTTTCAAAATCAATCCGATCGGCTTTGTCGAGTATTCGACTATAACGTTTCGTAATTTTGCCTTTGTACTTGGTCCGTGCGTGCCGCTTGCTTAGGTGCTCACGCCGTAGTTCCCTGCACATCAAAACCTTTATCATTTCGCGACCCGATTTGCTTTCGATCTGCTTGCTATACATCGTGTCAGGATATGCAAATCGCGAAAGGAACTGATCGCCAATCCCATACAGCTTGGAACAGCGTCTGCCCGTCGCGGGGCAAATAAAGTACCAGTTATAACCGCCGAAGTGAGCCGGAATACATTCGAGCCTTACTCGGTAATTATAGGGCCTTTCGTATCGAAGATAATCCAGCTCTACATATTTTTCGGTTAGATTGACCGAAATGGTTATCCGCCCCGTTGATTCCCCGTTACATGTCCAGCCGTAGGAGCCGCGAACTGTTCCCGTGGGTTGAAAATAGCCCAACCGTTTCAGTGACGTGATCGTCACCTGTTCAACATGATCAAAACAATCGGGAAATGTCGGATTCTTTGGCATCTGCAAAGATTTGAAACCTAAATAGGTTGGGAATGTTGGAACAATTTCAAACAAACGAAGGCCAGTCGTTAGGTTCGTTAGCAGCATAATACACCGGCTGTGTCTTCGGTATAACAAGCGGCATCAGCTTCAAGATCACGTCGAGCCGTTCCTTCTCGTTTAGCCCGCTGAGCAAGTCCGGCAAACGGTCGAGTTCGGATTCGACAATTGATTTAAGCCGGTCCCGAAGGTCGAGCGTTCGCGGTACAACCTTTTTTATTGTCGAAGTTTTCATACCGTCGATTATACGCCAGGACGGAGTCCCCGAAAACGGATATTTTATTGTTACTTATCAACGCATTTCACGCCTTTTCACCAGTGCTCATTTCAGGTATATTTAGCGTTACATTTCATCACCCAAAACCCGATGGCTTTTAACGAAAACACCAGAGTAAAAATCCCCGCAATTTTGCATCTGTGCAGATTGGGCTATGAGTACTTATCGCTCTCGAATGTTATCTGGGACGAAAGCTCGAATATCGCACCGAAGATCTTTCATGATTCGATCAAACAAATAAATCCTGAATTCGATGATGCCGAGGTTTCAAGGTTGTTCCAAGACGTACTGCTAGATTTGAGTAATGAAGACCTTGGCCGCGCCTTCTTTGAAAGACTGATTTCTACTTCAACTCCGAGATTGATCGATTTCGACGATTTTAATAACAATACCTTCCACGTCGTAACCGAACTGCCCTGTAAAAACGGTGAAGATGAATTTCGGCCGGACATAACCATTCTGATAAACGGAATGCCGTTAGCATTTGTGGAGGTGAAGAAACCTAACAATCAAGAAGGCGTTCTTGCCGAACGCGACCGTATCAACGTTCGCTTTAGCAACCC
>CAYXDS010000304.1:0-2779 GCA_964463805.1 uncultured Elusimicrobia bacterium
CCTCGATAACTCACCGACTTGCACCTCTAATATCAATCAAAACTAAGGAGAGAAGTAACGGATTATGATTTCTACAAGCGAGTTTAAGAACGGAACCATTTTTGAGTGGGACAATCGTATTTGGCAAGTCGTTTGGTTCCAGCATCATAAGCCTGGGAAAGGCGGCGCCGTGATGCGTCTTAAATTGAAAAACATGCGCACCGGCGATATCATCGAACGCACGTTCAAATCCGGCGAATCCTTCCGCGACGTCGAAGCCATGCGCCGCAAAAAAACCTTTTCTTATGTAGACGGCGACAAATATCACTTCATCGACTCCGAAACCTACGAAGACATGGAAATCGCGAAAGATCAACTCGGCGATGCTCCCGGTTTCCTCAAGGAGAATATGGATATCCAAGCGCTCTATCTCGACGGAGAGTTTTTAAACATCGAATTGCCGGCATCGGTTCAGCTGAAAGTCGTTGAAACGGTTCCCGGGGTTCGTGGCAACACGGTTTCAAATACGATGAAGCCGGCCAAACTTGAAACGGGTTTTGAAGTTCATGTTCCGTTGTTCATTAACGAAGGCGACGTGATCAAAGTTGATACCCGTACCCACGAGTACGTCGAGCGCGTATGACCACGATGATTGAATCCAAACTGCAGGAGCTTCTTCAGTTCGCAAAAAAACACGGACTGGCTGAGATGGTTTGGAAAGACGGCGACGTGAAAATCGCATTTCGTCGCGGCGATGCTCCCGCAGTTGCCGCCGCCGCTGCACCCTCACCCTCCGAAGCCTCGGCGCAAGAAGGCGCCCCCGTCGATGATAAAATGCTTGTTCGCTCCCCAATGGTCGGCACGTTTCGTCGCGCGCTTGCAAAAGGACGCCCGCCGTTGGTTATGGTGGGCAATCACATTAAGCCTGGCGAACCGATGGCCGTGGTGGAATGCATGAAGATTCCGACCGACGTGGTCAGCTTCGCGGGCGGCGAAGTGAAGGAAATTTTAGTCGAAGACGGCCAGGCGGTCGAATACGGCCAGCCTCTGTTCTCGTTGATGCCCAACGAGAGCGCATCAACCAATGGAGCGAGCTGATGTTTAAAAAAGTTCTTATCGCGAACCGCGGCGAAATTTCCGTGCGCGTTATCCGCGCGTGCCGCGAACTCGGTATTCTGACCGTGGCTGTTCACTCCGACGTCGACCGTGAATCGTTGCACGTGAAATTGGCCGACGAGTCGGTTTGCATCGGTCCGGCGCCGACGGCCGAAAGTTATTTGAATATTCCGGCCATCATTTCGGCCGCCGAAATCACCGGCGCCGACGCCATTCATCCGGGCTACGGTTTCCTTTCCGAAAACGCGCATTTCGCTGAAGTCTGCGAATCGTGCAAAATTAAATTTATTGGTCCGAGTCCCGCATCGATCAAAAGCATGGGCGATAAACTCGAAGCGCGGCGCTTGGTCCAAAGCTACGGTGTGCCGGTGCTGCCGGGCTCAGATGGTCCTGTGGATCCTGAAGATCCGAAGCTTTTCAAACTCGCGAAGAACATCGGTTATCCCATCATGGTAAAGGCTCGCGCGGGCGGCGGCGGAAAAGGCATGCGCATCGTGCGTGAAGAGTCGCAATTGAAAGAGGCGATTTTCGCGGCTCAGTCCGAAGCGAAGAAATCGTTTAAAGAAGCGGGCGTATATCTTGAGAAATTTTTGGAATCGCCTCGCCACATTGAGGTCCAAGTGGCCGGCGACGTGTTCGGCAACGTGGTGAGTTATCCGGAACGCGATTGCACGATTCAACGCCGCCATCAAAAGCTCGTAGAAGAATCTCCGTCGCCGGTTGTGACCGACAGCATTCGCAAGAAGCTCGGCAAAGCGGCCCGTCGCGCCACGCGTGCCGCGAAATATGTGACGGTCGGCACCATTGAATTCTTGTTCGATGGTAAAAAGGAATTCTATTTCCTTGAAATGAACACGCGCATCCAAGTTGAGCATCCGGTCACCGAAATCGTGACTGGCATCGATCTGATCAAAGAACAAATCCGTTTGGCGGCCGGTGAAAAACTCGGTTACGACAAGGACGATGTGAAAATTCTCGGCCACGCGATCGAGTGCCGCATCAATGCCGAAGATCCCGATTATAATTTCGCGCCGAGCCCCGGAAAAATCGAAGGGCTCATATTGCCCGGCGGTCCCGGCGTTCGCATCGATACGCACGTGTACGCCGGTTACAACGTGCCGACACATTACGACAGTTTGCTCGGTAAGTTGATTGTCGGCTCGACGCGCGGACGTCGCGCGGCGATCTCACGCATGGAACGCGCTTTGCGTGAATTCTCGGTCGACGGCATCAAGACCACGATCCCATTTCACAAAAAAGTCATGGAGCACCCGGCGTTTCGCAACGGTGACTTCGCGACGAACTTCATTGAAAAGTACTTCACGAAAAATGGCAACGGCAACTCTAAACCATAAAGAACTCATTACGAAAACCGTGCTCGAAACCAGCGCCACGTTGGCGAAGGTGGCCGAGCATACGGCGGAGATCGAAAAAATTGCCGACGTGCTTGTGCGCGCCTATAAGAACGGCAAGAAAATGGTTTTGTGCGGCAACGGCGGAAGCGCGGCCGACGCGCAGCATTTGGCCGCCGAACTGGTCGGAAGTTACGCGAACCGCAATCGTCGCGCGTTACCAGCGCTCGCGCTGACCACCGATACGTCGGCATTGACCGCGATCGGCAACGATTATTCGTACGACGATGTTTTCTCGCGCCAAGTGGAAGCGATGGTAAACGACGGCGACG
>CAYXDS010000305.1:0-2763 GCA_964463805.1 uncultured Elusimicrobia bacterium
GGCGGAAAGTGCGATGGATTTTCGAGCGAAAAACGACATTTCATTCCCCTCTTTAAAAATCGACCTGGGCATCATGATACCGGTAAAGCTTGCTCGGAAAATCAAACGAAGGAAAGGGGATTTTTAGTTTAACAACGAGCGTACGTGTTCGTCGATGCAAGCAACGTCGTTAAAATTCACGTCGGGCATCCTTAGGAAGTCCGCCAACATGACCGTATAGATTTGCTCCCCCTCCACGTTTTCAGTGGATTTCACGGTGTCTTTCTTATGCATGCGCTGATACCAGTAAAGGTCTTGGGTATTCATGCTTTGAGCCTACAGAAAGCCGTTTATGGATCGATGACGCGGAAATGACAAATTCGCGATCGAAAATACGAACATAAAAATAGAACTGTTTAGAGTTGCCATTTGTCACATTGTTTTCGGTCTGGACGGAAGGTATGGATAGAGAGTCACCGACGACTGAACATATGTCGGCATAATAAATACCTTATCGGTCGTCGGAGGGGATATGAACAACGAAGTCGAAATTAAGAAAGAAGCGATGGAAGGCCAAGCGCTAGGGACAGATTTTATGGGGCGCGTCCAAATGGCCATGCGCAAGACGGCGGAGACCAATCGTCCGTTTTTCATCTTGTTGTTGAAAGTTGAAAACCTAGGCGAATTCCGAAAGAAAAGACCCGACCACGTCGTAAACGGTTTCATGAGAGAAATGTACAGCGCGATTCGAATGGCCGTGCATCCGAGCCAATACGTCGGTTATTTGCCTGAAGGCCTTGGGTTGATTTTCGACGCGGTGGATCCCGGCAAGGTGGACACGATTGCGCGCCGGTTGGTTTCCCTCACTCAAAACGTGATTCGGACCGGTCACTACAACGACCTTACGTCGCGGTGGACCGATATCCTGCAGCAATTCCTCTGGCCGAACAACCCCGGCCTGTTGTTCACGCGGGTGGGATGGGCGATTTATCCACGCGATGGCGCAGCGGCGATCGATTTACTGAGCCGCGCGCGCGCTCACGTGGCCGAAATGTCGCGTTAAGGTTTCGAAGCGGTGGGGCGGTAGGCGGGATCGTTGTACATCTTGAACTGCCGATAGACCTTCAATTTCTTTCTACCGCTAATGACGGCTTCCGTTAATTCGGAAAGTTCTAAAGCGAGGTCATCACTTTGTTCAATCAAGACTTTCAAACGATCACCGCACTTTTGACGATGCTCTTCGGTCGCATCCGGACGCTCGATCTGTTTTTCCATGTGAAAGACTTTCAACCGGACGATCGAAATTTTATCGACTAAGCTGCCGATTGTTTCGGCCACGTTAGTTCCCCTTCTCCTGTAAGGTCTGGATAAACCAGTCGTCGATTTTCTCGATGGTGTCGTTGCGCCGTTGATTAAGTTTGTCGATCGCGCGTTTGGCTTTCACGACAACTTCGTTATCTTCGAGCCGCGCCTTATCTTCTTCGCGCCACAATTCCATATTGGTTTGGCACAACAATGCCACCAATTCTCCCAACCGCTTTTTCGGTTCGCTCATTTCTCTCTCCTTTGTTCGTTCAAAATTTTCTCACAAGCGGCCAGAACTCTGTCTTCCCCCAACTTTTCCATGCACATATGACCGATCGGACATTTCGCCAGGTGACAGCCTAAACAATCCAATTCTTGCGCGTTCAATGCGACATCGAGCGGTCCCACACCCGCCAAAGACGGATTCCAGTCGATCGGACGCGTCGGGCCGTAAATTGTAACGGTCGGGGCCGCCACTGAAATCGCCGTGTGCATCACGCCCGAATCATTGGTCAACACCAGCGCTGCATTCTTAAATATGGCGGCCATTTCGCGCATCGATGTTAACGGAAGCATACCGATGTTCGATTCCTCACCTTGTCGCACATCTCGCATCCATCCCTCTTCGCCCGGTCCCCAAGCAAGATAGATTTTCTTGCCGCTCCTCTTCCGTAACGCCAATGCAACGTTCCGATAACCCTCTTTTTTCCAACTGCGAATCGGATGACGGTGCGCAGGCGCAACAATGATGAAATCTCCTGGCGTTAACGATTCATCGCGCATCCAACGGTCGGCGATGGCAATATCGTGAGGACCGACAAACAATTGCGGACGCACGACATGGGGTGCGGGAGCTTCTTTTCCACTCAATTCAAGCCAACGTTTCGTTAAGCGCAATTTGCGCGCCGGTACGTACTCGGGGTCTTCCGGTATAGGGACCGCGATATTATAAAAAACTCGACGGAAACCATGCCTCCAGCCGATGCGCTGGCGAGCGCCGCTTAAAAAGGTCAGATAGGACGTGCGAGGATTGTTCATGAAATCGAGAACCGCATCGTAACGTTCGGCGCGCACGGTCCGAATCATGCGGACGGCGGAAGATCGATCGTATATGAAAAGTTTGTCGATGTTCGGATTCGTTTCCAGCACGGATGTGCCCATCGGTTCGCAAAGAAAATGAACGGTGCACCCGGGAAGCGCTTGTTTAAGATAAGCGAGAACCGGCGTGGTCAATAAGATATCGCCGATGCGACGCAATTGAATAACGAGAATCTTCATCGAAACGCGTTATTCAAGCAAACGGAATTTGATGCGAAAACGCTGCGAAGCGTTCGGAAACGTCGCGGGCAACGGAGGAAGAGGCGAAGCGTTCCTTACAGCGCGTAACGCCACATTGTCGTAAAACGGATTGTTTGACGGCGTCTCTATTTTAATATCGCTGACGTCGCCGCTGCGCGAGACCGTTAATCCGACCACGCA
>CAYXDS010000306.1:0-2757 GCA_964463805.1 uncultured Elusimicrobia bacterium
AACTCGGTTTTCAACTCGTTCCGGTTCAAGGGGTTTCAGGGTAGTTTCTTAAGAGACCGCGACTAATGACCCTCACTTAGTTCCCCGGGGCGAAACGAACCCGATACGGCGGATATCAATTCGCGATATTTCTTTTCTTCATTTTTTGGATATTGAATCCGAAGAGTGTTGATCGAACCTGATCCAACAAACACCTTGAGGTAAATAGCTTTGTCTTCTTTAAAACCGGACAGCGAGTACCAGGAATCGCCCTTTTTGTTGTAGGTAATCTTGTCGAATTCATCGGAGCGTGATTGATGGTTTTCCAGCAAAGTTTCACCGTTAATATTGTTACTGCCAGAAACCACGATCAAACAGCCTTCCGCATTATGAACGCGCCGACCGTCGCCGTTAGCTGGCGCAGGATCTGGACTGAACGTAGATGGGAGCGAGATCGAAAATCCGAATCTCTGGTTTTTATATTTGGTGAACGATTGCGCCCAGACCAAAGCTGGTAACGCGACGAGAAACAATGCGCCCAAATATTGCCGGTTCTTCACTTTCGATCTCCTCCAAGAGCCAAGCGGTCTAACATAGATTGATCTGCAATCCTGTCGTATATCCTGTATTTTCACTCATGTTTAAATGTTTCTTTGTCATAAGTTTTCATCGTTTTGACCAATATTTTCCAGGATATGCTGCAATTCTGCACAAATATTGAACCTCTGCGGCCCAACATAAATTAGCCGAAAAAATTCGGGTTAATATTATTGAGCATATTGCGGAATTCGCTGGGATTCAACGGAAACTCCCAACTCTTTGGATCGCAGTTAGGGATATCCAGAATTATTGTTGGTATTACTGAATCATATTTTAGGCGGCGGTCTTCTGGAATGTTCTTTTTAAGCGCGGCGGAAACGGCGATCGAGTTCGGAGTAGGGAAAGCGGAGCACGGTGGGACGACCATGGGGACATGTGAACGGCGATTTGCAGCGGGCCAGTTGTTGGATCACGGCGAAGCAGCCGCTTTCGTCGAGCGGGTCGCCCGCTTTGATCGAAGCTTTGCACGCGGTCATGGCGGCCAACCGATGGTCGAGATCGCGCGCGCGATGGTTGGAATGGAGCTCGTCGCTTAAGCCGTCCAACAACGAATGCAAATCGAATTTTTCGCGCAGATGGGCGGGCACGCCTTTGACGATGAACGTGGTGCCGCCGAACGGTTCAATCACAAATCCCATTCGCGTGAGCGTATCGAGACTTTCATTCACTTGCGGCGCGAGCGACATGGCCACTTCCCATGTAAACGGTACGAGCAACATCTGCACCGGGCGCTTGGCCGCTTTCAAATTAAATAGCAATCGTTCATACGCGGCGCACTCGGCGGCCGCGTGTTGGTCAACGAGAATCAGACCGTTCTTGGTCTGCGCGACGATATAAGTCTTGCGAATTTGCCCAAGCACGAGCAGCGACGGATCGTGAAGATCGGCCCATTCGGCTTGCGGTTCGGCGGGTTCCAAGCCGGGCAACGGCATCATCGGCTCTTTGGCCCGAGTGGGAGCCGCGATATCCAACGGGCGATACAACTCGCGCGCGCCCGCTTCGGCGGCTTTTCCCCATTGCGGCGACGGGGCGGATGGACGCCACGACATCGGCGCCGCGATCGACTGAACTTTCTCGGGCGCTTCGATCGTTCCGCTCAACGCGGCTTTCACGGCCGAGTTTAGAAACCCGAACAGTTCGCTCTCATGCGTGAGCTTCACTTCGCGCTTCGACGGATGAACATTCACGTCGACAGTGGCCGGATCGACTTCAAGAAACAAAGCCCACGCCGGATGACGCAGCGACGGCAGTTGCCCTTGATACGCGTCGTAAATCGCGCGCGCGAGCCGGCGATTCTGCACGGGACGGCGATTGATGTAGAGAAATTGATAACGCGATGTGGTTTGATGCGCGGATTGATTGCTGACCACACCGAGCACACGGAAATGATCGTTGTGCTGGGACACCGACACAAGCCCGCGCGACCAACGCGGCCCCCACGCTTCGGTGAGACGCGTTTTTAACGCTTCTGGCACGTCTTTTGTTGATGGAGCATCGCCGTGGCGGAACACGATCGGTTTCGCTTTCTCGGATTGCAATTCGAACGTGACGTCGAGGCTCGAGAAAATCATTTCCTCCATCACGCGCAGGCATTGCGCGCGCTCGGTCTGATCGGATTTCAAAAATTTAAAACGAGCCGGCGTGTTGAAAAACAAATCCTTCACGTCGATCGTGGTGCCCGGCTCGCGCGCCACCGGTTTTTCGGACACGAGCTTGCCGCCTTCGAGCGTAAACTCCCAGCCGTTGTCGTCTTCCTCGCTGCGCGTGGTCAGCGTGAACCGCGACACGGCCGCGATGCTGGGCAACGCCTCGCCGCGGAAACCAAACGTCTGAATCGACTCGAGATCTTCAAGCCGAGAAATTTTAGACGTCGCATGCCGCCGCAACGCGAGCAACGCGTCGGCCTTGCTCATGCCGCAGCCGTTATCGGAAATCCGAATCCGCGTGCGTCCCGCGCCCTCAATCGACACGGCGATGTGCGTCGCGCCGGCGTCGAGACTATTCTCAACGAGTTCTTTGATCACTGAAGCGGGGCGTTCAACGACCTCGCCAGCAGCGATACGTGCAACCAGATCGTCAGGCAACTGATGAACTCTAGGACTCATAATTTTCCTATGTCGTCACCCCCGCGAAGGCGGGGGCCCAGACACTTCAGGTGTCTGGATTCCCGCCTTCGCG
>CAYXDS010000307.1:0-2718 GCA_964463805.1 uncultured Elusimicrobia bacterium
CGGGAATCCAGACACCGTATGTGTCTGGGCCCCCGCCTTCGCGGGGGAGACGAATTAAGCGTCTTTCTTCAGTTTCTTCGCGAGTTTTCGGAACGCTTTGTTGAAGTGCTTGAGGCCCGATTTCGCCGCTTTGCGCGCCTGTTCTTCGCCTTTTTCTTTGCCGATTTTCACCACGCGGCCGACGCGAGTCTTAAGGCGATCGGCTTCTTTGCTGTCTTTCGCCGCTTTCAGGGATTTGATGAGGCTCGACGAAACTTTTTTCACGCTCGTCGCGATCTCGTTTTCCAAATTTTTAAATTCATCGCTCGATTTAATTTGTTTCAATGCGCTCGCCAGTTCGGCGCCCAACGCTTTCAATTCGCTGCCAACATCGGCTTTTTTGGCCATATACGTGTCTCCTTCTTATAATTAATGGAATCATTGTAATTAAAAAGGAGTAGTTATTTGATGTCATTGCGAGGCCCGTCTTTGTCTTTGGGGCCGTGGCAATCTAATGTATTAATTCATGAAATTGCCGCGGCCAAACAACGGCCTCGCAATGACAGATAATTTATGGACGATTCTCATTTTGAAAATTTATTGAAACTGATCGAGCTTGAGCGCGAGGCGGAGAAAGAGCAGAACAAGCGCGAGCTCGAACGGTTTCCGTTGCAGGTGCGCGAGACGCTCGGCAAAACCGTGACGCGGCTTCAGATTGTCGATGAAGACGTGGGCGTGGGTGGTTTGCCCTTGCTCGTGTTGCGTCGCGCGCCGCGCACGCGCGACACTGAGGGGGCGTTGTCTCCCTTCCACGCGATGAATCAGGGCGATAATGTTCGCTTGAGTTATCCGGATGGTTCTCAGTTGAAGCCGGTCGACGGCACGTTGTACGACGTGAGCGAGTTGCAGGTGACCGTTGCCGTGAACGGCTTGATTCCGAACCCATGGCCTTCCGGTTTTTGTCAGCTCGATATGCTCGGCTCCGACGCCACGTACAAACGTATGCGTCAAGCGCTTGGCATGGTCCGACGCAGCGAAAAGCCGGATCTGGTTCGGTTGCGCGAAATTTTTCTTGGTGAAAAGAAAGCGGCGGCGAGCCCACAAGAAAATCTCGAGTTGTTCAACTCGAGCCTCAACGAATTTCAAATCGATGCCGTGAAAAAATCACTGGCGGCCGATGACGTCGCCGTGATCCATGGGCCGCCCGGAACAGGAAAAACGACGGTGCTCATCGAAATTATTCTGCAGACGGTCAAACGCGGCGGACGCGTGTTGGCATCCGCGCCGAGCAACATCGCCGTCGATAATATGGTGGAAAAACTGCTGCCGTACGGGCATCGCATCGTTCGATTGGGACATCCGGCGCGCATTCTCGAGCCGCTGCGGCATGTGACGCTCTCGGCCATCGAAGAAGAACATCCGATTACCGCTGAAATCCATCGGATGGATGAAGAGCGACATCGACTCATCACTCAGATGCGGCGCAAAGAAGAACGGGGGCTCGGATTGACCGGAGCCGAGCGGCGACAACTGCAAGATGAGATCCATCAACTGCGCAAAGGCGCAAACGACGCCGAGCATGGACTTCGGCGACAAATAATTCAGGAATCCAGAGTGGTTCTTTGCACGCACGGAGGCGTTGGGGCCATTCTTAATCGACAGAAGTTCGATTTGGTCGTGATGGACGAAGCATCGCAATCGACCGAGCCGTTGTCGTGGATTCCGATCACGCTCGCGAAAAAAGTCGTGTTCGCCGGAGATTCCAATCAGTTGCCGCCGACCATTTACTCGCAGGAAGCGGCCGAGAAAGGATTGTCGACGACGCTGTTCGATCGGCTTAAGAAAAATCTCTCCGAACCGTTTCAGACGTTGTTGCGGATTCAGTACCGCATGCACGAAGCGATTATGAAGTTTTCGTCCGATAAATTTTATGAAGGAAAACTCATCGCCGACGAATCGGTGCGAGCGCACACGGCCGATGAAATTCCCGGCGTCGCCGCTACCGATTTAACGCGCGCACCGGTCGCGTTTGTCGATACGGTGGGAACCGGCTATTCGGAAAGCTGGAACGAATTGCTCGAAAGCCGCGAGAACGACGGCGAAGCAGGGCTTGCGATCCGATTGTTGAACGAACTACGCCAAGCGGGCGTTGAGCCGCGCGATATCGCGATCATTACGCCGTATGTGGCCCAGGTAAAAAAATTACGACTCATGATGCCCGAGAAAGGAATCGAAGTCGGCAGCATCGATAGTTTTCAGGGGCGCGAGAAGGAAGTGGTGATCTTATCGCTCGTGCGCAGCAACGATACCGGCGAGGTAGGGTTTTTGAGCGACACGCGGCGCATGAACGTCGGCATGACGCGTGCGCGGCGATTGTTGATTGTGATCGGCGACAGCGCGACGATTTCACGCCACCCGTTTTATAATGATTTCCTCGAATATATCGACGCGTTGGACGCGCACAGGAGCGCTTGGGAATGGATCGAAAGTTAATGCTGTCATTGCGAGGAGTGTCTTTCGCGACGTGGCAATCTCATAGATCGATCTATGAGATTGCCACGTCGGCCTTCGGCCTCCTCGCAATGACAACTTTCTTGAATTTCGCATATGCCGCCGAACCCGAACTCGTCAGTTTCAGCCAAGGCGTGGTGCGCGAATTTCGCGGCGACAGCGTGCGGCCGAGCGTTAGCGACGATGGAAATATCGTCGCGTTCGAGTCTTCGGCGAAGTTCGTCGATG
>CAYXDS010000308.1:0-2683 GCA_964463805.1 uncultured Elusimicrobia bacterium
CCTCATTCCTTTTACGGAGCGATTGAGGTGGAGTTCGTTAGGCTTGCGTGGCGATCAGGCGCTCGAGCTTCGTGAACTCGGTGAGTTGATCCATCGAGATCGGCACCGCGCGCGTCATTTGGTCGAGCATCAGGAACAAATTGAGGGTCAGAACGCCTTGTGCTTTCAAGCTTTCGAGCGCTCGAATCGAGTCGAGCGTGTTTGAACTCAAACTCGTTTTACGCGAGACCGCGATATCAAGAATGTTCAACTTAGCACCGGTCAATTGTTCGAGGAATTCTTTGGACAACTTGAGTTGATCGTTGTTGCGCTCGAAAAATACGCCGCGATCCCGGTACTGTTTAATTTCCGCCGGCGATAACAAGTCGAATGCATTGTCTTCCAAAGCGATCAAAGTTTTCCGCTCCATTGAACCTTTTTTGTATGGGTCAATTGACTGTGCTTCGGTACGTATCTCATCGATCGTCCGAGCGCCCGAGAAGCGAACGGAAACCATCGACTTTCCGGTTTCCCGGCTCAATAATTTTTCTTCATTTTCAAGAATCACGATCGACTTATCGGCTTTCTCGAGGATCCGCAACGCCGGGATGATTTCGGCCAATTCGCGTCGCGTTAACACGGTACCGCTGCGCAGTGACGCACGCAACTCTTCAGCCATACCGGCATTTCCAAGATTCGCGACGCCGAGACTGCCGTCCTTCGGGCTTAAAATCATTACGAGTTTTTGAAGAACTTCGATTGGCAATTTTTTATCGGAAGCGTACTTGTTCAACATGTTCAAAGCCGTGTCTAAGTTGTCTCTGCCGGTTTGTCGAGATTCCGCAATAGAACCAAGAGGCAATGCAAGCCCAATCGCCCGGAAGAAGCGGATCGAAGATGAGCGCAACATTAACACACTGACGTTCCAGACGGCATGGAGCGCCATCGAATACAGCGTCGACTCTCCGAGATTTAACCCGATAGGAAGAAACGGCAGGCCCAAAAACAGACCGAGGCCAAACAACTTCCACGATTGCGCGGAATTAAAACGCGCGTCTTCGTGAGCGGCGGCGAAAAGAAATGCGGCCAAAATCCATGTGAACAAATTGAGTCCCGGCACCGCGAGAAAAGAAGTATTGATCGCGAGCGACATCAACGGCGCGGGCGCCAAAGCCACGGCCAAGAACGGGCCCGCGTGCAAAACGACTTCCCAGAGACTTCCAAAAACTATGGCGCTGTTCTTGTTCGACGGAATCCGTTTTGGTCGGGCAACCGGTTTTAAATTCGTGTCGGCAGCGACACGCGCTGCTTTTTCGGCCAAACGTTTTTGGAAAAGTTGTTTGAATGCCTGACCGGTGGGTTTATCGGCGAGAAGCTCAAGCAAAAGCCGACCTTCGAACTCGATCACTTCCGTTTCTTCGGTTGCTTCCACCGTCGCTTCGCGAATACCTCCGCTTTCCAATTCCATTTCGCCAACCATTTGTGCTGAACCCACGGTAAACGCTCCGCCGTTTTGACCGTTCAAACGTCCTTTTAACACGACGAAAAAGCTATAGGCGCCTTCTTCGCCTTTCTTCATCAGAACTTCACCTTTCGAAAACTTTCTAGATCCTTTCGTTAAAATATCTTGCTCAGGATGCGCTCGATTGTAAGCGATGATGGCGTCGATTAATTTCGTTTCATCCGGATCGGCAGCCGCGCGATTCGCCTCCATAATCGCTTGCAATTTGACAGACGCCACGCTGTCGGGTGTGCGCCGCGATGACACAGGGATCGCTTGATCGCGTTGAGCGGTGATTTCTGCGAACGTGACTAGAAACAACGGATCCCGGAACAGCTTATCTTTCACGACGTTGCTTTCAATTTTCAAAACGGTCACTTTTTTGCTCTTGATGCGTACCGTGGCCGTCCGTTGACCATATAACAGCGCTTTTTCACCGAACATTTCGCCGGGTCCTTGGGTCCGCGAAAAATTTCCGGCGTTTGATTCAACTTCTCCGTCCAACACAACATAAATCGCCTTATCTTGTGTATCGCCCTCGCGGATCAATGGATTCTCATCGTCACGCTCGATGGTTAACTTCGTCATCATCGGTTGTGCCCCGCTGCGACCAAGGAAGTCAAACAGCAATTTCAACATCCCCATTTGGTTCGTATCACCGTTCGCCTTGGAATGTAGCAACGATTTCATCGCCATTAGAATTTCGGATTGCGCTTCATTGACGATCGGCAGCGACGCCTGTGCGCTGTCGTCAACCGGATTTTTCACTTCGACGACAATAGGCTTCCCTCGGAATGTGAGACTCGCGAACGCGTCGACCATGCGCTTCATTTGAAACCGCTGATCTTCTTCGGTCAACATTTTATTTTCATTATTCAATGTGACCGAGACCACGAGTTGGCCGCCTCTGACCGAAAGCTCATAATCGAGAACCATCCCCGCAAAGTGTGGAAAATCGTTTTCATTAAACGCCTCGAGATTATTTTCGATGATTTTGAAATCATCGGCCGCTTTATCTTCGGCATCTGTAAAACTCAGCTTCGGATCACGCGCACACATATAAAGCGCGGAAGCCCGGATGTAAACCGCCTGGTTTCTTAAAAATTCTTGGCGAACGCGCGCCTGCGGGATGCCTTGCTCGGTCAAGCGCAGCAAGAAGGCAAGAAAAATCGGGTTCTTTTGATACGGATAGAGACGATCTTT
>CAYXDS010000309.1:0-2683 GCA_964463805.1 uncultured Elusimicrobia bacterium
CGGATCGCCGTGCTCCTTCATCGCCCTGATAATTTTTTCGAACGTCTCCGTCGCCGTGACCAACGCGACGCCCGTATTTCCACTCCCGATACTTGAAATCCGAGCGAACATGCCTTCGAACGCAGGCAGCGCCTTGGACGCGCGTCGTCCGATTCGACCCAACACCTCAAGCGTCTCCACAAAAACCGGCATTCTAAAACCGAATTTAAAATTCGCGATATCGATGATTTTGATAAATGTATTGAGCGTGTTTTCCTCAACGGGCCGAAGTGACGCGAGAATTCGAATGGTCAGTGTCTGCATGTGTATTTCGTTCTGACCCCCGCTCCGTTCGACATAGGTCTTCAAAATCATGCCCAACAGCGCATTGATCTTGTCCCGGCGCGTCGCCATCCATTTCAATGGAGGGTCTTGCCGTTGAATCGCTTCCTCTATCACCGTCAATATTTTCACATAGGCCGACGGTTTTTTATTTCCAGCCGTTAAATGATTCTCGATTTCATCGAGGTGGGCATCGAGCGTAACCGCATCCGCCTGTTCGGCTTGGGTCATGGGAACGACCGCTTCGTCCAACGACGCGCCTTTACCCTCGTCATCAAGGACTGACAAATTAATGGGCGCGGTTTTTTCCAATTTGTGATCGGGCGACAATTCGGGCGGGTCGTATTGCGAAAGCGTCGCCCAATCGGTCCAATCGAGACGCGTCAACGCGCGCGCCGCCGGGCCAAATCCGCGGATGAGGCTGAGCATTTCCTTGTTCACCGGCACGTTCTTACTCTCGAGGAACGTAAACAGGTCGAGAATTTTTCCGAAAATCGGCGCGTTCCCGTTGACGATCGATTCGAACTCCGCTTTAACCGGACCCGCGCCGGCCGCGAACGGATCCCCCAACGCCTGGTCCACTTGTTGCTTATTTTTCATCTGAAGGCCGAACAGAATACTGCGGAACTCGCGCACGGTCTGCGGCGACACCGTGGAGACGGCGCCGTAGTCGATGATCGTCACTTGCCGCGTGTCGAGATTTACGTAAATGTTTCCCGCGTGCAGATCGATGTGGGCTACGCCATCGATGAAGATCTGTTTGAGGAGCTCGCGGCCGATATCGCGCCAGATCTTCGTGGTGTCGACGCCGAGTTTTTGGAGACGGCGTTCCTCCGCCAAAAGAAAAGCGCGGCCCGGCGCGATTTGGGCGAGAATCAGCGTGTTGCCCCAAATTTTCATTTTGTTCGAGTCGATCACGCGAACCGACCAATTGGAAACCGAATCATCGACCTTCAATCCGCCGAACATGGCCGCCATCCCGGCCATTCCGTCCTCGACCGCCGGTTTGATCTCTCGGCCGGCTGCCCGCGCGACATGGGACTTTCCGACGTGCGGCGCCAGTTTTTCCAAATTCGTCTTTTCATCGTCGAAATTGAGCTCCGAGCGCATGATGTCGATCACGCGCTCAATGAGCGTGTACGGAATATTAACGTTGAGATTGGACCGGAAGAAACCGCGCGTATCTTCCCAAACGGCGCGGATCAAACGAATGTCTTCATCGAGCCGTTTTTCCACGTCGGGCCGTTTCACCATGACGGCGACTTCCTCTCCATCCTTTCCCATTCCGCGCCACACGCCTTTCAAGGTCGCAAAGCCCTCGGCATCCCCGAGGTGCTCTAGAACGGAAAAGAATCCGCCTTCCGATTCGAGGAAGCGATCCAGAGTGGCGAACGCGACGAGTTTATCGATGTCGCGCATGTCGTTTTTGAAAAGCTCAAACTCTTCTTTATATGCGTCGGGGAAACCGGGGATCTCCGTCAGCGCTTGCCCAACCGCTTTCGTGACGCCCGGACCCAGCGACTGAACGAAAAGCCGCGCAGCGCGCGCTTCCTTTTGGATCGGCGTCATAGGATCATCCTTTCCATTGACGTTCATTTTCAACTCGAACAAATTAAACAGCGTCATTTCCCGTTGGAGCGGCGTCGCGTGCGTGAGCACCGATTTATAAATCCGCCACAGCGCTTCGCGTCGGTTCACCGCCGACGAATCGGTGGGATCGGCGGCGGGAACCAGCGAGTCGAAAAGAGAGGAGAGAAACCGCCACCAATTCAAACTGTCTTCCGGCAGCCCGGCCTGCGCCGACATCGAATAAACGCGCTTCGTATCCGACCGGACCCAACCGGGAAGGAAGAAACCGCTAAGAAAATCGCGCATGCTGCGGCCGAGCCGTTTTGAACCGAGCATCACATCGGGCAATGTATCGAAGTTGACGCCGTAGAGTTCTTCCAACGACTCGAGCCGTTTCGGTTTTTCTTTGTTGATGCCGAGAAGCCACAGCAGAAACTCTCTTTTTTCGCCGGGCATCATAACGGCGATCAAATCGCTCATCATGCTCATGCCGAACTGATGCAACTCTTCCTCTTTGGTCAATGCCCGCTTGCCGGCGTAACGGAAGTAAAGACTGCGGATCGCCTTGGCTTCGTCCGGTACGCGCGCGAACGCGGCCAACCGTCCCAGCACTTCGTCCCGCGCGTAGGACGCTTTCGGATAAAACGAAAGCAACACGCGCAATCGGTCTTCAAACGTCGTTGCAGGAGAGAGCGCATCAAAACGCTCGGTAAAAATTCGGTTCCGATATTGTTCGGACAAAAGCGGGCTCATGACCGCGTCGGTTATCTTGAGAATATCTTCCGTCGTGGTT
>CAYXDS010000310.1:0-2679 GCA_964463805.1 uncultured Elusimicrobia bacterium
CGGTCCCGCGCCGAAATTTCCGATGCCTGTGTACATGGAATTTCTACTCGATTACTATGAGCGCACGAAAAACCACGATGCGCTGCGCATGGTTTCGTTTACGATGAAAAAAATCGCCGCGGGCGGCATCTACGATCATTTGGGCGGCGGTTTTGCGCGTTATTCTACGGACGCACATTGGATCGTGCCTCATTTCGAGAAAATGCTGTACGACAACGCGCAACTTTTGTCGGTCTGCGCGCGCTTGCACGCGTTGACCGCCGACGAAGCGTGGAAAAAACTGTGCGAACATTGCATCGGTTACGTGTTGCGGGACTTGCGTCATCCGGAGGGCGGTTTTTTCTCGGCTGAGGATGCCGACAGCGAAGGCAAAGAGGGTGCATTTTATTTGTGGACCATTCACGAAGTGAAGCAGGCGTTGTCGCCTGAAGAATCTGCGGCGTTCATCGCCGCGTATGGTTTAACCGTTGATGGAAATTTTATGGATCCGCATACGCGCGAAACCGGAAAGAATGTTTTGGTCCGGTCCGGCGATGCACTTTTTTCCGACACCGTTACGGGGGCCGAGCGGAAATTATTCGCGGTACGAAACCGTCGGCCGCGTCCGCATCGTGATGAGAAAATTTTGACTGAGTGGAACGGCCTTATGATTTCGGCGCTGGCGAAAGCGGGTGCCCTTGAGGAAGCGAAGAACACGGCCGCGTTCATAAAAAAGAATTTGTTCGATGAAAAAAGCGGCCGATTATTCCGGTCGTGGTGCAACGGCGACCGATCGATTCCCGCCCAGCAGAGCGATTACGCGATGTTTATCCAGGCCTTGTTGGATGTGGGCGACGTGGAATGGGCTGAGCGTCTACAAACAATTCAAGATCAACTGTTCTTTGATGAGGAGCTCGGCGGCTATTTTATGAACGTCGCCCGGCCGGACTTGTTGATTCGCATGAAAGACGATGCCGATAACGTGATTCCATCGGGGAATTCGGTGGCCGTGCGCAACGGTTTTCGGTTGGCGCGTGCCGGCCGAAAACCGTTTGACGGGAATGCACGAAAGACGGTTCGTGCGTTTTCCGGACGGCTCGCTTCCAATCCCTCTTTGTTGTCGGCGATGGTATCAGCGCTCGTCAACAGTTGTGAAACCCCTCGAATTTAGGTTTTATTTGCCCATGAACGAATCTTATATGAGCCGAGCAGGCTACGAGAAGCTAATGGCTGAGCTGAAAATGCTCGAGCAACGCAAACGTGATTTGTCCCGCGAGATCGGAGAAACCCGCGAGCAAGGCGATTTGCGTGAAAACGCCGGTTATCACTTCGCGCGTGAGAAACAAAGCGAAACGCTGCGCCGCATCGCCGAGCTCCATACGAAAATTGCGAACGCAAAAATCATCGATGATTTGAATTTGCCGAAAGACGAAGTCATTATCGGTATGAAAGTGACGATTCGCGAAGTCGGTACCAGCGATGATTACGAATACACGCTGGTCGGCGCCGAGGAATCGGATCCATCCGCTGGAAAAATTTCGGTGCATGCGCCGATCGCGCAGGGTTTGCTGGGTCACAAAAAAGATGAAGAGGTCGATATTGATCTGCCTGGCGGCAGAACAAAGTTCAAAGTCCTAAAGATTGAGCCGGCGATTTAGCCGTCTTCTCTAATCCAATCATGCGCATTTTTCAAAAATCCGTTTTGCTGTTGTCTGTCGTCACAATGACGTTGGTTTCGCCCGGTTGTTCGCAAACTCCAGCCGAAAAAACCGCAAAATCTGCGACTGTCTCTCACTCAACTCCCACCTCCACGGTTCCGCTCTGGGGCGAGGCGCCGAATCAACGACCTTCCTGTATTCGCGGCATTCACGTAACTCCGTGGTATCTCGGAATTAAAAAAGGGCGCGATGCCATTGAAAGTTTATTGGCCGAAACTGTGCTTAACACGGTCGTCATTGATATCAAAGAGTCGGAAGGCGAACTGTATATTCCCGGTATTTCGTTGGCCGGAAAACAAAATTACGTTAACGCGATGAAGGATATGGCTGCGTACGTGAAGTTCCTTAAAGAGCGCGGTGTCTATACGATCGCGCGCATCACCGTTTTTCACGACAATAAGTTGGCCAAAATGAAACCCGAGTGGGCCATTCATGCGGTCAAGCCGATTCCGTTGGCCGCTCAAAAAGGATATCGATCCGATGTTTGGGTGGATCGCAAAGGGTCGGCGTGGGCCGATCCTTATAATCCTCACGTGTGGGACTACCACCTCGAGATCGCGATGAAAGCGGTCGAAATGGGCTTTCAAGGAATTCAATATGATTACATTCGTTTTCCGTCCGACGGTCCCACAAAACTTTGCGTTTATTCGAAACCCCACACGAAAGAATCATCGGCCGAGGCGTTGGCCAGTTTTCTTGAGAAATCCCATAAATTACTTCAAGCGAAAGGTGTCGAATTGTCGATCGACGTGTTTGGATTGGTGGGTTCTGACACCAATGGAATGGGAATCGGTCAAAAGTTAAGCCGGCTTTACTCGCACGTCGATGTGGTGTCGCCGATGATGTATCCGTCTCATTACGCGCCAGGAGAATTCGGCATTCGCAGTCCGAATGCCAGTCCTTATGAGACCGTCTATCGCAGCATCAGCGATACGAAACGCACAATGAAAAATTCCCGCACGATTATTCGTCCTTATCTCCA
>CAYXDS010000311.1:0-2669 GCA_964463805.1 uncultured Elusimicrobia bacterium
CAGCGCTTGCCGAGGCCGAGGTCGAATATCGCGAGCATTCGTCGCCGTCGGTCTATGTAAAATTTCCGCTCAAAACAGATTCGGCTGAGATCGACGGCGCGCTTGCGGGTAAAAATGTTTTTGTCGTCATCTGGACGACCACCCCATGGACGCTGCCGGCAAATCTTGGCATCACGGTTCACCCTGATTTTGATTACTCGGCTGTTGAGGCGAACGGTGAGGTCTATATCGTCGCGTCCGAATTGGCGGCGTCGTTCGCAGAGGTTTGTGGATTTGAAACGACTACAGAATTAGCGCGTTTCAAGGGCGCAAAGCTCGACCGGATGGAGGCGAAACACGCCTGGCTCGACCGCACGTCGCTAATAATGAACGGCGACCACGTCACGCTCGGCGAGGCGGATGCCGAGGTCGAACTTGATGCACAGCATGAAAACAAGGCGGCAGGAAAATCCGGTACCGGCTGTGTTCACACGGCTCCGGGCCACGGTGCGGATGATTTTGCGGTCGGCAAAAAATACGGGCTGGAGGTGTACGCTCCGGTCGATGCGGCGGGTAAGTTTATTGCTGAGGTCGAGCATTTTGCAGGTCTGAGCGTTTTCGAAGCAAACCCTAAGATCGTCGAGTTCCTTCGCGAGAGCGGAGCATTGCTCAGTGTCGAACAATACGATCACCGCTATCCGCATTGCTGGCGGTGCAAAAATCCGGTGATATTTCGGGCGACGCCGCAGTGGTTCATTTCGATGGATGAGGCGACTCCCTCCACCCCGTCACCGGAAGCCGGTGCCACCCCTCCTCAGGCAGGAGGGGAGCTGAAATCATTGCGAAAACGTGCCCTCGATGAGATCGCCAAGGTCAATTGGCATCCCGGCTGGGGCGAGAGCCGGATGGGGAATATGTTCAAGGGGCGGCCCGACTGGTGCGTTTCGCGTCAGCGGTTTTGGGGCGTTCCGATCCCGGTATTTTATTGCCAGTCGTGCGAGGAGGCGGTTGCCGATCCAAAGATCATCGATCACGTTGCGGACATTTTTGCTGTTGAGACTGCCGACGCCTGGTACGCACGACCAGAGAGCGAATTATTGCCCGACGGTCATAAATGCGCCAAATGTGGCGGTGGTGATTTTAGAAAAGAGACAGATATTCTCGACGTTTGGTTCGATTCGGGTTCGAGTTGTGTTGCGGTGCTCGAGACGCGTGGCGAGACCTTGCATTTTCCGGCGGATGTTTATCTTGAGGGCGGCGACCAGTATCGCGGGTGGTTCAATTCATCCTTGAGTTGCGGCATCGCGGCACACGACCGGGCTCCTTACAAACAGATCATCACGCACGGCTGGGTCGTCGATGGCGAAGGCCGAAAGCAATCAAAATCGCTCGGCAACGTGACCGCACCAAAAGAGATCATCGACGGTTCGGGTGCCGATGTGCTGCGTCTGTGGGCGGCGGCGGTTGATTATACGGAAGACGTTCGATGCTCGGACGAAATTTTGAATCGCGTAACCGATGCTTATCGCAAATTCAGAAATACTCTACGTTACGCGCTCGGAAATCTCGACGGATTTAATCCCGAAACCGATACGGTTGCGCTTTCGGAAATGCTTGAAACTGACCGTTGGGCGTTGGCGAGTTTTGAAGAAGCGGCGAAGGAAATTTTGGAAGCGTATCAAAAATTTGATTTTCAAACCGTTTATCGAACGATTTACAATCTTTGCACCGTAACGCTTTCGGCGCGATATTTCGACATCATCAAAGATCGTCTTTATATCTACGCACCGAAAAGTTTGGCGCGGCGTTCGGCGCAAACTGCGCTTTACGAAATTACGGATAAAATGTGCCGTTTGCTTGCACCGATTTTGGCTTTTACGGCAGATGAAGCGTTTGAAAATCTACCGAATCAGAAAGTTTCTTCTGTTCATCTTGCAGAATTCCCGAAAGTTTCCGGCGTGGACAATTCACAACTTTTGAGCGATTGGGAACGTATTTTTTCAATCCGTGATGAAGTTCTGAAGTCATTGGAAGAAGCAAGAACGGCAAAGGAAATCGGCTCGTCTTTAGAAGCAAAAGTCATCTTGACGGTTGATAAAGACACGCTGATGTTTTTGATTTCATATTTTGAAGATTTGCGTTATATTTTTATCGTTTCGCAAGTCGAAGTTCACGAAGGCGACGCATTCAAAGTCGAAATAAAACCTGCCGACGGTGAGAAATGCGAACGCTGTTGGAATTATTCCACAAAAGTCGGCGAATCGGAAAAATACAGAAGCGTTTGCGAAAGATGTATCGTGGCACTCGATCAAATTGAGCAAACGGCGACGACTTAAATTAAAATTATGTTCAGAAAACAATTATTTGGTTTGTTATTTATTTTGGCTTTTTCGTGCGCGGTGGCGGCTCAAAAGACCTATACGCCCGCGAAAGGCTCGGTTGAAAGAACGGCGATTTTGAATGCTTTGCGTGTCCCGGTGGAAAAGGAATTGAAGCAGAAAATTTCGTTTAATGTCGAACATTTTAAGATTCAGGGCGGATGGGCTTTTTTGAGCGGCGACCCGCAAACGCCTTCGGGTGACAAGCCGGATTATCGAAAAACGCCGTATCAAGAAGCGATTGATGCCGATATGTTCGACAATAATTTTTTCGCGCTTTTGAAAAAAACGGGCAGCAGATGGAAAGTCGTC
>CAYXDS010000312.1:0-2652 GCA_964463805.1 uncultured Elusimicrobia bacterium
TGTTCGACTGCGCCTCAATGTTGCGGTGAACATCCTGAATATGAATGACGATTTTCCCATTCGAGTTAGCGTTTGGCGTGAGAACGCGTCGCACCGTTCCGAATTTTTCAGATAAATCCTCGAAAAGTGCGCCCAGCGTGGGCGATGAACTTTTGAAACGCGGCGATCGAATGGAAGAAACGACGGAAGGGAGAGCAGGAAGAGAAGGGGTGGGTTTGTTTACCGAGATCGGAAGTTGCACAAGCTGGACGCTTCGGCGCTCATTCCACAACGTGGTCTCCGGCTTATGAGCGAACGCGCAATTCGTCGCAAAATATACGACGGCAACCGCCGTTCCGACCCAACGTAAAAAAAACCGTTTCCGCATTGAAAAATCGTACGGAAACGGTCTTAAGTTCGGCTTAATTGTCTGTAAACTTTACGTAACAAAAAAGAAAGGTGCGGGTCGGAATCGAACCGACGAATAAGAGTTTTGCAGACTCTCCCCTTAGCCACTTGGGTACCGCACCAGCCTTCGCTCCTCATTCGCCTGCGGCGAATTCGGAGCTACGGCCGGCAAGCCGGGTGAATACTCCGAGTCGAAGCGACATTAATTAAGGCGAAGGCTGTCCCCCGAAGCCGTCGTTTGGCGAAGGGGGACGCTTGAGACGCGCGCGAATATTAATACTTCGCAACCGTCGGGTCTACATCCGCCCAGGCATTGATGCCGCCTCGCAGGTTTTTCAGTTTTTTGAATCCCATTTTTTGCAACTGAAGAATCGCTTTGGCCGAACGCGCACCCGACCGGCAATAGACGATGTAATCTTTGCTCGAATCAAGTTCGCTGACGCGATCCATCAATTGCCCCAATGGGATCAACTGCGAACCTTCGAGGTTCGAAATATCGGCCTCGTAAGGTTCCCGAACGTCGAGCAGATTTAGTTTTTTGCCGTTCGTATCGATTAATTTTTTGAGATCGACCGGTGCAATTTCAGTCACCACATCGGTTTTCACTTCCGGAGCCTCCTGTCCCATGCCGAGCCCGCAGAACTGTTCGTAATCGATCAGCTCTTTGATGGTCGGATTGTCGCCGCACACCGGGCATTCTTTGTCGCGCCGGATCTTCAGCTCACGGAACGTCATATCCAGTACGCTGATCTGGAGCAAACGTCCGATCAACAAGTCGCCTTTTCCGAGGAAATATTTAAGCGCTTCCGATGCCTGGATCATACCGACCAACCCCGGAAGAATACCGAGCACGCCGCCTTCGGCGCACGACGGAACTTCGCCCGGCGGTGGCGGCTCCGGATACAAGCAACGGTAGCAAGGACCGTCTTTCGGTTTAAACACGGTCGCCTGACCTTCAAAGCGAAAAATGCTGCCGTAAATATTCGTTTTTCCGAGGAACACGCACGTGTCGTTCACAAGGTAACGCGTCGGGAAATTGTCGGTGCCGTCGATGATCAAATCGTAGTCTTTGAAGATCCGCATCGAATTCTTGCTCGACAGCATTTCATTGTACGTATTCACCACAACGTTCGGATTCACTTCTTGCATGCGCGCTTTCGCCGCTTCGACTTTCGGTTTCCCCACCGCGTTCGATCCGAACAACAACTGACGTTGCAAGTTCGTGTGATCGACCACGTCGAAATCGATAATGCCGATCGTGCCGATGCCGGCTGCCGCCAAATAAAGCGCATTCGGCGATCCAAGTCCACCGGAACCGATCAGCAAAACTTTTGCCGCTTTCAGTTTTTCCTGCCCCGCTTTGCCGACTTCGGGCAATATCAGGTGGCGCGAATAACGCAAGATTTCTTCATTCGTCAATGTCGTCGTCATGAAACTATCTCCTTTAATTCAATAAATCGTTTTATCTGAAAATTAGGTTTTGTCTCTAATAATTCTTTTCGAAAACCAAATCCATATTCGGCCGCGCACGTAAGAATGCCGGCCGCTTGCCCCGCCTGCACGTCCTGAACGCCGTCTCCAAGAATAAGACTTTGACCGCGCTCGCCCAAATCTCGAATCGCGCGAAACACAGGCGCCGGGTGAGGCTTACGTTGCGGCAAAGAATCCCCTCCCACCACCGTCGTTAAATATCGACTGACGCCAAGCGCGTCCAAAATCTTCCGAGAAAAACCCTCCGGCTTGTTCGTCACCACGGCCAACTTATGACGCGAGGCTAACGCGGCCAATACATCGGCCACATGCTCATACAAAACTGTTTGATCAACGCAATGAACACGGTAATGTTCGGAAAACGCAACGATCGCGGCATCCAACGTTTCTTCGGACACCGGCCCCATGACCTCCCCCAACAAAACGCGCACACCATTGCCCACATGCGGCACGATTTCCTGTTGCGTCTGCGTCGGCAAACCAACGGACGTTAACGCGTGATTCACCGCGCTCGCAAGATCGGCACGTGAATCGATCAGCGTGCCGTCCAAATCAAATAAAAGATTTTCTATCAACGGTCGATGAACGAGAGGAATTCTTCCCGCGTGCGCGCGCTCTCGCGGAACGCGCCGAGCATCGCGCTGGTGACGGTCGGAGAATCGTGGCTTTTCGCGCCGCGCATTTCCATACACAAATGCCGCGCCTCGATCACAACCGCGACGCCCAACGGCGAAAGTTTCTGTTGAAGCATATCGGCAATCTGTTGCGTCATGC
>CAYXDS010000313.1:0-2621 GCA_964463805.1 uncultured Elusimicrobia bacterium
CGACGCGCAGCAGCGTTCCTCTTCCGCATCCGACGTCCAGCAGCGATGGCTTTTGACCGGGCGGCGCGTTTCGCTTGGCCGTTTCGAGCGCGGTGAGGTAATTGACGTAATCGGGCACCGCGTGAAGGTCGTCCTCATTGAAAGTAAAGTAAGCACTGTTGTAAAAGTCACCTTCGTTGTTCGAATAGAATTTGAAAAAGTCGGGTTCGAAAATCTTTTTGCTGTAGATGACTCCGCAATCGGCGCAGCGGACGAGTTCGTGCGTGCCGTTGAAAACCGTTTGCGCGTTTCTTTTGCTGGAGCAAATCGGACAAACCATGTACAATAATTTTCCTTTGAACCAACCTAACTGCTGGAGTCACGAATTGAATCATATTGAAGTTTTGAATTCCATCAAGTCCGAAACAATATGAATTTTTTGGCGCGCGCTTTTTTTCTTCAAAACCTCATCGCGAAACTGTTTTCATTCTTTCCCGACAGCGTCGGTCATAATCTCGGTAAATACGCGGCGCTCAAGAAAGCGTTTTACTTGAGCTCGTTGGACGGCGTGTCCGGCGATTATCTCGAGTTCGGCGTTTTCACCGGAAGTTCGATGTCGGCCGCCATTGAATTTTCGCGTTCGAGCGTGGTGCCGCGAAAAACTCCGGTCCGCTTTTTCGGTTTCGATTCGTTTGAGGGGTTCGGAAATTTAAACGATCAGGAGAAGCAGCATCCGTTTTATCAAGACGCATTCTTTAAAACCGATTACGACGCGGTACATGGCCGGCTGTCCGGCTTGTTGTCCGATAAATCCCGACTCCATCTCGTTAAAGGTTTTTTTGAGGATTCGCTGAAGAAAAGCGCGGCCGCGTACGGCATCGATAAAACCGCGGTCGCGCTGATCGATTGCGATACGTATTCGGGCGCTACGCTGGTGTTCGATTTCCTGAAATCGACTATTCAGGAAGGCACGATTCTCGTCATCGACGATTTCTTCGGATACAAAGGATCGAGTCAACTCGGTCCTTACGGCGCGTTTTTAAAATTTCAAAAAGAGTTGCCCGATTGGTCGTTCCGGCGCGTGTTCGATTATGGGTACGGCGGCGCGGCGTACATCGTTTGTAAATAGGAGATCCGCGCTCTGAAATCCCCGATTTTCATCCGGCATCGTGTCAATAAAATCAAAGATTTGAATGGATTGCCGTTGGATGCGGGCGTTGAGATCGACATCCGTTCGCGCGGCGGACGTTTGATCCTCACCCATGATCCGCATACGAACGGAGATTCGTTCGAAGCGTACGTCGCCCGTTTTAAAAAACTTGGACTTAAAGGTCCGATCGTATTGAATACGAAAGAAGACGGCCATGAAACGGCGATCCTAAAGGCGTTGCGCCGTCACCGGCTTTCAAATTATTTTTTTCTCGATTCGTCGATGCCGACGCTGGTTCGATTGTCGATGCGCGAGAAAAACAAAAACGTGGCCGTGCGCGTTTCCGAGGTCGAGCCGGTCGAAGCGGCGATGCGGTTTAAAAACGCGGCCGGTTGGGTGTGGCTCGATTGTTTCAGCGGCCGCGCGCCGTCCGCCGCCGTCGTTAAGAAACTCGCGCGCCATTTTCGCGTGTGCGTCGTTTCTCCAGAACTCCAACACTATCCGCTTTCTCGGATCTCCGCGTTTAAAAAAATCGCTCCGCTCGTGAGCGCGGTGTGCACGAAGCAGCCGCACTTGTGGCAATGACGGCGATCCGTTTCATTTTTTTCGATTTTGACGACACTCTTTACGACGCCGAGCGAGCGTATCGCGCCGGACTTCGCAACGCGTGGCGCCGTTGGCGCCGTCAAACGCCGATCTCCTGGCCGCGATTTATGGCCGCTTATCTGCGTGCGCGCGCCACGGTCAAGCGACGTTTGGGCGATCAACCCTCCGCGCGAAACCGGCTTCTGTACTTTAAAGCGATGACCGAACATGTTTTTGGCCGCCCGCGCGCGACGCTGGCGCTGGAGTCGCTCGCCGCGTACGAACGTTGTTTTGATTCGGTTCCGTGGGCTCCCGCACATCGCGTATTGAATAAATTGCGCCGCCGATACCGGCTCGGTCTGATCACGAATCTCGTTGGCGATATGCAGCTAAAGAAACTTCGCGGTTTGGACGGCCGCGGCGAATTATTTGATGTGGTCGTGACGTCTGAGGAAATAGGCGTCGAAAAACCGGCCAAACGAATTTTCATCGAGGCTTGCGCGCGCGCACGTTGCCAACCAGGTTGCGCTCTGATGGTCGGCAACAGTTGGGACAGCGACGTTCGCGGCGCGTTAAAGGCCGGATTGTCCGCTGTATTTCTAGATTCGCGGCGCCCGTCAAAAAAAATCAACGCGCGTTTATGGCGCGTCCGCCGGCTCGCGGATCTCAACGATTTCTTTTAAATGAAAAAACCCACGAACGCTTTTTTCGATCTTTGTTCGACGTTCGGCCGCGACCGGTTGCTCTGCCAGGCGGGGGGCGGAAATATTTCGGTTAAAGCCGGTTCTCGGATGGCCATCAAAACATCGGGCTGCCGTCTTTCTGAAATTAGACCCACCAAAAATTGGGCGTGGGCCGACCGATCGAAAATTTTGCGCGCGCTTAAGCGGTTGCATTCGCGGGATTC
>CAYXDS010000314.1:0-2601 GCA_964463805.1 uncultured Elusimicrobia bacterium
TTTCGCCATAAACGGTCGGGATCGTGGAAATACGAATATCAAGTTCTCGATTTTCGACTTGGATCTTTGTCCGACCGTCTTGCGGCACGCGCCTTTCGGAAATGTCCATATCGCCCATAACCTTTAATCGGGATATCAGCGCGCTTTGCAATTTTTTAGGCGGCGAGGGCTGGACATGCAAAACACCGTCGATGCGGAATCGCACGACCAATTTCGTTTCAAGAGGTTCGATGTGAATATCGCTCGCTTTTTTATGAACCGCATCGGAAAGAATTAAATTCGTTAGTTTGACGGCCGGCGCCCCTTCCGTATCTCCTTCGACATCGAATGTGGTTTCTCTGATGAATTCAACTTCAGAGCGGGTTTCATTCGTCTCCATGTTGATTTCATTCATCTTCGCCGCGTTGTCCGCTTCCACTTTCTTTTTATTTTTCTGTCCGTAATATTTTTCGAGTGCCGTTTTGATTTCATTGTCAGACGCGACGACCATGCGGATATCGCAACCGGTCAATAGCTTTAAATCATCGGTCGCAAAAACGTTGAGCGGATCCGCGATTGCGATCGTCAAAAGGTTTCCTTCTTTTTTTATCGGAACCAACATCTGATTCTTAGCGATGCTTTCAGGAACGGATTGAATGGCTTCATCGGGAATTTCACCGTACTCTTCAAGCGAGACATACGACACTCCCGATTGTTTCCCGAGAATGGCAAGAAGGATATCCTCAGAGAGAATTCCCAGTTGAATTAAAATCGATCCGAGTTTGCCGCCTTTGTCTTTTTGCTCCCTGAGCGCGACTTCGAGCTGTTCGGCCGTAATAAAACCAAGCTCGACCAAATAGTCGCCGAGACGTTTGCGGGTAGAATTTAAATAGCGGACGCCCATATCAACGACCGGCCTTCGCCAGGGAGGCAACGCACAATGCGGAATCGATGACTTCTTGGACGCTGCAGCCGCGTGAGAGGTCGCTCAACGGTTTATCCAATCCCCACAGCAACGGTCCGGCGACGCGCGCGTTGGAAAATCGTTGAACCAATTTGTATCCAATATTTCCGGCTTCCAATGTTGGGAATACGAATACGTTCGCGTTGCCGGCGATCATTGAATCAGAGGCGTTTTTTATTTTGGCCACATTCATATCCAATGCGGCATCCACTTGAAGTTCTCCATCTACAATCAAATTTGGCTCATGTTTACGAATAATTTCCAGTGCTTCTTTTATTCGATCCACCAGCGGATGCTGCGCGCTGCCGCGGGTGGAAAACGACAAAAGCGCTATTTTGGGCGTTTGGCCGGTAAAAAATCGATAGGAAGCGGCCGCCCCCATCGCGATAGCGGCTAGAGAACGGGACGATGGTTCGGGGACCACCGCACAGTCGGCGAATAAAAATGGAGTTTGGTCGGCCGTCGAACGCTGTTCCGTTTCAATGAAAAAATGTCCCGATACAAGCTTTTGTCCGCCCGGTTTCGCGCCTATACATTGGAGCGCCGCGCGAACCACGTCAGCGGTTGGACGAAGAGAGCCGCCCACAAGCCCGTCCGCTTGGTGATCGAGCAGCATGGCAACTCCGCGATAGAGCGTATCGTCGAATTGAGCATGAACGTCCGCCGATGAAAGATTGGAACGCTTTTGTTTTTCCAACAAAAGCGTTTCAAGGCGGGAGCGATCGGAAGAAGAAACTTCGTTAACTAAGATGGGATCGACAAGCTTATTGTCTTTTAAAAATCGGCAGGCGTCTAAAACACGCGGATCATCAACATCGGTAAATAAAATCCGCGGAGGTGAGGCGGCTGGCGCCGCTAATTTTGACCAAAATGGGCTAAAGGAAACCACCCAAACAATTTAGCCCTCAAAGCGGCCAAATTCAATATTGACTTGATTTTAATGGCCGAACCTCTGTCGTAACGCCTCGAGTACCGGCGGCGGTAGAAAGGCCTTCAAATTGCCATTAAGTCGGGCGACTTCTCTCACCATCGATGAGGAGAGATAAACGTATTTCTCGTCGGGCATCAGGAAGACGGTCTCAATGTCGCTTGCTTGATGGCGATTCATGAGCGCCATTTGGAATTCGTATTCAAAGTCCGAGATCGCGCGCAATCCGCGCACGAGGGTTTTGACGCGCTCGCTGCGTGCAAAGTTCACGAGCAATCCCGAAAACATTTTAATGCGAACGGGACACCCGAACTTCTTCTGAGAAATTACTTTTTCAACCAACGCAACTCTTTCGTCGAGCGTGAATAAAGTGGATTTTGAACTTTGCTTCGAAATCGCGATGATAACTTCGTCGAACACGTCGGCGGCGCGTTCGAGAATATCGATGTGCCCGTAAGTGATCGGATCAAACGTTCCGGGGTAAATTGCGGATCTCTTATTTTTTTTCACGAAGCCCTCTTTTTTATGCGATCAGCCGACGCGCGACAGATGCAGTTTGGTGCCAAAACGTTTTTGCAGCGTGCGATTGAGAAGCGACAACTCCTTGTAGGTAAGCGCGATTTCCCCTTCGACCAATGATTTCGCCGCTTCACGCGCACGAGATATCAATAGCGCGTCATTGATCAAATCGCCAACGCGAAAAAACGGAAGCCCGTGTTGCGCTTCTCCG
>CAYXDS010000315.1:0-2546 GCA_964463805.1 uncultured Elusimicrobia bacterium
ATGTCCGCCAGCCGCAGCCGCCAGCTCCGCCGGTCCGAATCGCTTACGAACCAACAGGCACGCGTCGTTAAGACGATGTTGCCTTACGATTAACATAAAAGGAAAGTGCTATGAGAGTCCGAAGCGTTACATATTCCCGCCAGAAAAAGAAAAAACACTATCGCCGCGCGAAAGGCGCCTACGCCACAAAGAAGAACCGTTGGCGCATGGTCAAGCAGCACCTTCGCAAAGTCGGCGTTTATTCCTATGTCGGCCGCAAGGATCGCAAATCCGATTTTCGTTCGTTGTGGATCATGCGCATCAACGCCGCCGCTCGCGAATTGGGCGGATTGACCTACTCGCAGATGATCTACGGGTTGAAAGTCGCGAACATTGAAGTGGATCGTAAGATCTTGGCCGACATGGCCGTCAATGACCCGCAATCATTCACCGATCTCGCCAAAATCGCCAAAGAAAATCAAAAAGTCGCCGCTTAATCGCGCGCGAGAATGGACCTCCAGTCGATTGAAAAAGAGGCATTAGAGGCGCTGGAACGGGCCGGTTCTCTGCCCGAAATCGACGCGCTTCACGCGCAGGTGCTTGGTCGCAAAGATGGTCAGTTAACCGCGATTCTCCGTAACCTCGCCACGTTGCCGCCTGATCAGAAGAAGATTGTCGGTCAGCAAGCGAACCAGCTTCGGGCAACTCTAGAGTCGAGATTTTCGGCAAAACAAAGCCAACTTCAGCTTCTTTCGATCAATTCTTCACTCGAAAAAGAGAAAGTCGATTTGACTCTGCCGGGCCGCGATGTTCCGCGCGGTCACTCGCATCCGATTCAGAAAAATATTCGAGAGATCACCTCGATTTTTCAACGATTAGGATTTGATGTGGCCGAAGGCCCCGAACTCGAATCCGATACGTACAACTTCACCGATCTCAACATTCCTGAAAATCATCCCGCCCGTGACATGCAAGATACGTTCTATGTGGACGCTCGTGCCCGCGGTGAAAAAGGCGAGGATTTGGGTCCGTTGCTGTTGCGCACGCATACCTCCCCGGTGCAAATCCGCGTGATGAAGACCACAAAACCGCCTATCCGATTAATTTGCCCCGGCCGCGTCTTTCGTCATGAGGCGACCGATGCCACTCACGCCGCCATTTTTCATCAAGTGGAAGGCTTGGTGGTTGATGAGGGAGTAAGTTTCGCCGATTTAAAAGCGGTTCTCGCCACGTTCGCCGAGAAATTCTTCGGATCGAATACGCGCGTGCGGTTCATGCCCAGTTACTTCCCGTTCGTTGAACCTGGCGCGCAAATGGATGTGCAGTGTTTCCTTTGCCAAGGGACAAAAAAGCTTCCGTCTGGTGATTCCTGCTCGCTTTGCAAAGCGACCGGCTGGATCGAGATGCTCGGCGCCGGCATGGTTCATCCTCAAGTTTTACGCAATGTTGGGTGCGATCCGGAAAAATATACGGGGTTTGCCTTCGGCATGGGCGTTGAGCGGATCGTAATGACGCGCGCCCAAGTGCGTGATATTCGCTACTTCCTCGAATCCGATTTGCGTTTCTTGGAGCAGTTTTAATGGCTGTCATTGCGAGCACAGCATCCATAAATTTCATAAATAAAGCTGTGTGTGGCAATCTCATCGAATCGCTTTCGATAGGAAACAGTATTTATGAGATTGCCACGGTTCATGAGACAAAGACGAGCCTCGCAATGACAGAAAATTTATGAAAGTTAGTTTGAATTGGCTTAAAGAGTACGTCGATATTCCATGGTCGACGGACGAGCTGGTTGAGAAGCTCGCGCAGTTGGGATTTCCAGTGGAGTCGGTCATTCGTTCGGGTATTCAGGTGTCCGACGTGATCGCCGTCAAAATTTTGTCGGTTTCGAAGCACCCGAACGCCGATCGGCTGCAGATTGCTCAGGTGACCGACGGCAAAGCCGAGCGCACGATCGTTTGCGGCGCTCCGAATATTGCGGCGGGACAAATCGTGCCGTGCGCGGTGCCCGGAGCGAAGTTGCCGGGCGATGTTGAGATTGTCGTTTCAAAGATCCGCGGTGTTGAGTCGCAAGGGATGCTGTGCTCGGAACGCGAGTTGGCGTTGTCGGAATCGCACGCGGGAATCCTGCAGCTGCCGGCTGACAGCAAACTCGGCGTTGAAGTAAAGGAGTTGCTGGGCGGCGCGGATATCATACTCGACATCGAAGTCACTCCGAACCGCCCTGACATGTTAAGTCATATCGGTGTCGCCCGTGAGCTGGCGGCCGCCGCGAACGTTCCGCTCAAACTTCCGAAATTGAATTTTAAAGCCGGTGTCACGGGACCGGCTTGCACGATTGAAAATGAAGATCCGCAGCTGTGCCACCGATACATGGGCAAATTGTTCAGCGGCGTTACTGTGAAGCCTTCGCCCCAATGGATGGTCAGCCGTTTGAAATCGTGCGGTATCCGTTCGATCAATAACATCGTCGACATTACGAATTATGTTTTGCTCGAGTGGGGACATCCGCTGCACGCATTCGATTTAGCGAAATTGAACGACCGGAAAATCGTGGTGCGTAAGGC
>CAYXDS010000316.1:0-2536 GCA_964463805.1 uncultured Elusimicrobia bacterium
CACGCCGGGCTTAGGATTCGGCCCGACACCCTTGTTTACGGGTCCCGATGGGGGGCTGACCGGCCGCGCGATCTGGATCATGCTCGGAATGTTGTTCGGAACGATCATGTGGTTCAACGTATGGTTTGTGATCTGGCCGATACAAAAAGCGATCTTCGGCGGCAAGTTTTCAGCCGATCAATTGCCGGCGGCCCGCAAAAAAGCGGCGCTTTTCTCCCGCATTAACACGTATCTTTCGGGCCCGATGTTGTTCGGCATGCTCGGCGCGCCGCACTACAGCTCGTTTAACCTTGTCACGTTCATCGTTTTCCTCGTGATCGCTAAACTCGCCGTGGTCGCCGCTTATAAGTTTTGGCCGGTGGTGGTAAAATCCTTTTTAATTATTTGGTTTGAGTGGGCTGTTCGCATTGGAGCGACGGGCCCACTTCAAAAATCTGCTCTTCTGAAAATTTCTTCGCGCCTTCCTGAAACTTCTGCCAATCTTCCGAACACGTATAGTCAATAGCCCCCGACACATCGCCGTTCCGTTTGACCACTTCCCGAACGAGGTTGTGCAAAGAATTAACGCCGTGCGCATCGTGGATGTATTTGAACGCGAGATAATCTTCCATGTAATGAAGACCGGTGTTCGGCGCGTCCAATCCGGTTAAGAAATGCGAGGGGTTCGCATCGGGATTTTTCGACACGTAAAATTTAACCATCGCTTCCCCCTGATCCGCGCCGTAGACGGCCAGACCTTCATGAAACCACACGGGCAGCGCCATTGAATAAGCGCCGAGCGAATCATTCAGCATCGCATGCACCAACTCATGCGCGAAAACTTTATTGAAGTTGAAGTGTTCGCGCTCATAGGCCTCAAGGTTGATGCAGAGCCGCTGGCGCAGATCACCGCGTCCATTGCGACGCATCTCCACATAAGCGAGCACGTTTTCGACGCCGCCCGGCGCGTTGTCCTCAAACGCAATTTCAAAAGGAAACCGCCATCCTTCTTCGAAATTGAGACCGCAGCGGACCGCGAGATCGATCATGGTTTGGCGCATGAGAATCGGCACTTCATAGCGAAGCTTATTGAAACTTTGTTCGTGAGGTCCGGTGTAAACCTCATCCATAACCCAAGATTGACGGGGCGGCTCATCGGCGAGAGATGGAATGGAGAGCAATGGAAAAAAAAGCAATGCGACGACGGAGGATTTCATTCCTCCCTAGCTTAAAGCAGTGAAATCACCTTTTCAACGGCCTGATCAACAGCGACCTCTTGAATGTCGGCCTTATCACGCCATTTTATCTCAACCACGCCCTTCGCCAACGATTTCTCGCCGATGGTCACGCGCAGAGGAATACCGATGAGATCGGCATCCTTGAATTTAAAGCCGGCGCGCATGTCGCGATCATCGAGCAAAACTTGAACGCCTTTCTTCAAAAGTCCGTCGTATATTTTTTGACCGGCAGCGGCAGACTCTTCATTGGTGACATTGGCCGGCGTCACAATAACTTGGAACGGAGCGATCGGCAACGGCCATCGAATTCCCCACTCGTCGTGATTTTGTTCGATGGCGGCGGCCACGATGCGCGACACGCCGATGCCGTAACATCCCATGATCATCGGCTGCGCGGCGCCATCTTCTGCGAGAAACGTTGCCTGCATGCTCTTCGAATATTTCGTACCGAGTTTGAACACATGTCCGACTTCGATACCGCGATAGAATTTGATTTTTCCGCTGCAGCGCGGGCAATCGTCACCCTCGCGAATATTGCGAATGTCGACGATCAAATCCGGTTTAAAGTCCCGTTCGATGTTCACGTTTTTCAGATGGTAATCTTTCTTGTGGGCGCCGGTGACCGCGTTCGAAATGCCTGGGATCAAAAGGTCGGCGATCACTTTTGCCTTCAACTTCATCGGTCCCGCAAAACCGACGTCGCAACCGGCGATATCGCGATACTCTTCGTCTTTCGCCGGACGAATTTGCTGAGCGCCAAGCACGCGTTGCAGTTTATGCACATTTAAATCCGTATCCCCCCGCACCAACGCAACGACAGCCTGGCTGTCGGCGATCATGAAAACCGTTTTAATGACCTTATCCGGCGTGACACCCATCACTTTCGCCACATCTACGACTTTATGGGCGTTCGGCGTATGCACCTCTTCGATCGATTTCGCCGATTCTTTAACCGGGTCTTTGCGCACAATGGTTTCCGCTCGTTCGATATTGGCCGCGTAGCCGCACGATTCGCACGTTGCGATCTGTTCTTCACCGGTATCGGCCAGCACCATGAACTCGTGCGACGAACTGCCGCCGATGCTGCCCGTGTCGGCTTCGACCGGACGGAATTTGAGTCCCAGCCGCGTAAAAATCTTCGTGTAGGCTTCGACCATCGTCTGATAGGTTTTATCCAAATCTTCGACAGAAGAATGAAACGAGTATGCATCTTTCATGTAGAACTCTCGCGCGCGCATCACGCCGAAACGAGGGCGAATCTCATCGCGGAACTTCGTACCGAACTGATAAAACGTGGCGGGCAAATCGCGGTAGGATTT
>CAYXDS010000317.1:0-2503 GCA_964463805.1 uncultured Elusimicrobia bacterium
TAGTTTGTTGATCGTGGCCGGAATGATGAATATGAACTTCGCGTTCGCGGCCTCTAAACCAAAAGTCGTGATTGTCGCGACCGGCGGGACCATTGCCGGCGCCGCGCAGTCGCAAACGTCCGCCGGTTATCAATCCGGCGCGGTGGGCGTGGATATTCTGATTCAAGCGGTGCCGCAACTTAAAGATATCGCCGACGTCAGCGGTGAACAGGTGGCAAGTATCGGCAGCCAAGACATGAACGATCAAGTGTGGCTCAAGCTCGCCAAACGCGTGAACGAAATCCTCGCAAAGCCGGAAGTTGCCGGCGTCGCCATTACGCACGGAACCGATACGATGGAAGAAACCTCCTACTTCCTGAACCTCGTCGTGAAAAACGACAAGCCGGTCGTATTGACCGGTTCGATGCGTCCTTCGACCGCCATGAGCGCCGATGGCCCGTTGAACATTTACAACGCGGTGGCGATCGCCGCCGATCCGAACGCGAAAGGCCGCGGCGTGCTCGTGACCATCGACGACGACATTCATGCCGCGCACGAAGCGATTAAGTTTCATACCACGGACTGCGCCACGTTCAAATCCGGAGAAGCGGGGCTCATCGGCGCCACCTTATTCGGATCAAACACCTGGTATAGAAAACCTATCGGCGTGAATACGTCGAACAGCGAATTCTCCATTGAGGGCGTGAATGCGTTACCGCGCGTCGACATCATCTATGCGCACGCGAATATGTCTCCCGACATTATCACGTCGGCGGTTAAGAACGGTGCGAAAGGACTTGTGATCGCCGGTGTCGGAGACGGGAACATGACCTCGCCGGCGTTCGATGCGGTGAAAGCGGCCGTGAAAAAGGGCATCGTTGTCGTTCGCTCATCGCGCACGAACGGCGGCATCATTCGTCGCAACATTGAACTCAACGATGATCAAGCGGGAACTGTTGCATCGATGGAGTTGAATCCGACCAAAGCGCGCGTGTTGCTGCAATTGGCGCTTCTGAAAACCAACGACTCAAAGAAAATCCAAGACTACTTCAACCGATATTAATCTCAGATGTTTCGTCGCCGCCCATCTTTCATTATCGCCGCGGCAGTGGCACTCCAGCTTTTTGCTGGGGTGCCGCGCGCGTCGGCGGAACCGTCCATTGACACGACGATTGATGCGCGTCAATCGGAATCGGAAGATATCCAACGAAAGTTTACGGCCTGGAACAAATATGAAGGCCCGCTTTCGTCTCTGCAGTATGGCGTGGGCGCGCTGTACGAATATGCGGGTTACGCGCAGGACGAGGACAGCAAGAAACAAATCCAACTCGAACCGCAGGATAAGTTAAGAGACTTCCGCGTTTTATTGGCCGGGCGTTTCGGCACGAAACGGGAGATCACCTGGAAATCCGGTCTCATGTACGATGGCCCCAGTCACTCGTGGCTCGTTCGAGAAACCGGCGTGATGTTTGCGTTTCCAGAAATCCACAGCCATTTCTTCGTCGGTCGCACCAAAGAAGGGTTTTCGATGAGCAAAGTGATGGTTGGCTACACCGGAATTGCGATGGAACGCGCACCCATCAACGACGCCACAATTCCGATTCTCGCCGACGGTATCAAATGGCTTGGATTTTTGCCGAAACAGAAAATTCTCTGGAACATCGGCTATTACGGCGACGCGCTATCGGAAGGACAATCGTTTTCAACGTACGAAAATCAATTCGTCACGAGAATCGCTTACCTACCGATTCTCTCAGACGAAACAAAACGAGTGTTGCATTTGGGTTTGATGGGCCGACTCGGAGATGTTCATAACAACAAACTGCAAGATCGCTCACGTCCCGAAGCGTTCCCGGCACCGTATTTCGTCGACACCGGAAAAATCGCAACGTCGCACACGCAAACCGGTGGATGGGAAGCCTATTATCGAACGGGATCTCTGACAATGGGACACGAATACTGGTATCAAAAACTGGATTCCCCCTCGACGGACAATCCGATTTTTAACGGCGGTGAGATTTGGGGTTCATGGATTCTTACCGGTGAAGTTCGTGGATACAACACGGTGGGAGGATTCTTCAAACGCGTACTGCCGAACAAACCGCTCGGCAAAGGCGGCTATGGTGCCGTCGAGCTTTTGCTCAAACAATCCTACATCGACCTCGACAGCGGCAAAGTGAACGGCGGTCGATTCTGGAGGACGACACCGGGTGTGATCTGGTACATCAACAACATATTCCGCGCCGAAGCCAATTACGGTTACGGCACGTTGGACCGGTTCGGCACACACGGACACACACAATTCTTCCAGACGCGTCTGCAAATCTGGCTTTAATACCGATCGAGACTTATTTATTTTGCCGTTTCCGTTTCAGTCCCAACTTTCATGCCAGGCAACCACTTTTTAACGATGGTTAGCCATTGTCCGTTGCTTTTCCACTTCGCGAGCGCCACATTAACGGACTCGAGCAAAGCGGTGTTCTTGCGATTGATGCCCCACGCGAGATTTTCCTCGGTCAACTGG
>CAYXDS010000318.1:0-2493 GCA_964463805.1 uncultured Elusimicrobia bacterium
GTTTCCATATCGTCGATTTTTTGAACGAAGATGGCACGCTCACCGAAGAACTTTTATCCACACGAATTGAGAAGTGGTCGCACGGTCAACGCGACGTGTTAATCGTTCGAGGAAAATCAGAAGCGCAAGTGTTGGATCGGTTCAGAAAAAAATTCAGCGCCAATCCAAAACTCACGGCCTATTTGAACGCTGTTAAAATTGTGATTTGCACGGACGAATTCATACAGCCGGGTTTCGTAAAAATGTCGGCGGGAATCCCGAGCGGAATGCGGCTTGATATTTACACGACGCAACCGGATCAAATCGACTTAAATGACGAGAGCGTGAGTTTCTTTGTGTACTCGCTGTTGCCGGGAATGCAGGTGTTGCCCGTGTCGGACCGTGTGAAGTGGGCGAGAGTTTATTCGGTCAACGCGTAAGCGTGACTTGAACGTTTCGATCCGACGACGCGCTCACAGCGACTTCTTCTTCGATATCGTCGCGCTCTTTTTTCCCAGCCTTCCCGTCCGCGTCCAATCGGACGAGCAACACCAAATCACCTTCGAAAAAAGTGGTATCGACCAAATTATCCGCGTTCGTGATGGAAAATGTGACTGGAAAATCCGGAGATGGAATTCTCTTTATCGCAACCGGCATGTTCGGTTTAACCGAGCGCACTATGATGAACAACACGCGACCGGCCGCCAGTTGTTCGTCCACGTCCGATCCAAGATTGATTGTTCCTTGCGCGTACAGATGCGTGTCTTTTTCCAATAACGCCGGCGCCGGCGGCTCAAACGAGCGTGGATGTTGACGATTTCCGTGATGAAACGGCCGCGAAACGATGACCGCCGCCACGATTCCAATCGTGACGAACGTTGCGACGACACCGCGATCGTTCACGCGCGCGCCATTCGGTTGCGGTACAGCGATTGTCCCGCCGCGTGCAGCAGCGCTTCGGGCATTTCGTGCTCGCTCGGATAGAAAACTAAACCGGCCGAAATGGAGAATTGCCGGTCCGCGTACTCGGCGTTTCCTTGGAATAAATCTTTCGATACCGACTGGCTCACGCGCTTCATCACTTCGTTCGCCACCGATTGATCGGCCGGCACGAGAATCGAGCAAAACTCATCGCCGCCCGCACGGAACGCTTCATCGTAGGAGCGCAGAGTGCGTTGAATCACCTCGGAAACTTTATTAAGAAAACGGTCCCCTGCTTCCTGTCCAAAACGGTTATTAAAATCCACGAAGCCATCGATGTCCCACAGAATGACAGCCATCTGCTCTTTGCTGCGGCGGCAGCGCGCGACGTTGGCGGCTAAACGATGCAGCAGGTGTTTGCGATTATAAAGGCCGGTGACCGCATCGCGCAGAGAAGTGTCGGGCGGAGCTTGATGATCCGATGGAGAGGTTGAACGCGTTGGCGATTGAGACGCCTTGTCGTTATCACTCTTAAACAAACGAGACCAGAATCCGGACATATTGATCACTCCTTCGGAACGAATACGGCTTGAACCATGCCGACCAACAAAAACGACACCGCCGTGTCTTCCATCGATACCAGTGTAAAGTCCATTGGGAAATGGAACCAGATCCAGTAAGGATAATGGATCGAGAAACCGGCCAAAAGGCCTAATAGTAGGACCAACAACGTTCGCGGGACGAACCCGGTCACGCGGTCGCGACTGAAACCGAGAATGGCCATCGTAATCGATGCGATGACCAATGCGCCGATAAAACCGAAAATGATGTTCAGGAAGCCGATCGGTTCTTTTCCGTTCGGCGAAAAAATCAAACTTCCGATCGGACCTTTTCTATATTTCTCGGCCCATGCCTTCATATCTTGATGCCCTTCGGTCGTTGTGGCGCTCGGGAACGAATAAAATCCGGGCTCGGCGATGACGGTTTTAAGCGTATCGGAGATCAATTGCTCTTCGGGAAGATGTTTGATCGTGCTGGCATGCCAAGGCAACATGAGCCATGAAATGTTTCCCCACACAAAGTAAACGAGAGCCCCCAGCAACGCCCCCATCAAAGGCTTTCTCATGTTCATACTCCTTTCACTTTCGCGATGGCACGATCCATAAACGCAGGCGCCACTACACTAAGTGCGTATAACAATTTCGCGTCGATTGTCGCCAACACTTCGCGCTTTTCCTTCTCACATGCGCCGACGATGATTCTAGCGATCTTTTCAACCGGATGCAGACGATACTCGCGTTTTTCCGATTTAGCGTTGTTCTTATAAAAATCCGTATCGACGCCGGGAGGACAAATGGTGATCACGCGGATATTTTTCTTCGCGAGTTCGGGGCGCATCGACTCCGTCAACCCTTGGATCGCGAACTTCGAAGCGCAATAAACGGAATTGAATGGAATGCCGCGTTTGCCGATAATTGAAGATACGAACACAATCTGTCCGCCGCCGGCCTTCTCCATGTGCGGCGCTGCGGCCCACACGCCGTAGAGACTTCCCATGAAATTGGTATCCATCGTGGCGCGCACGTCTTGTTC
>CAYXDS010000319.1:0-2472 GCA_964463805.1 uncultured Elusimicrobia bacterium
GGCATGTGCCGCTCGTTTAGAAAAAATACACTCTAGGGAATTGCCCATACTCGGCGAGGTGCGTAAGGGAACATCGCGAAGCGAGGTTCAGAAAGGAAAATAGAGCATGAATGAAACGATGTTTATCGATCCGCAGCGATGCATTGGGTGTAGGTCCTGTGTAGCCGCTTGTCGCGAGTGTTCGACGCATAAGGGCTACTCGATGATCTTCGTCGATTACATCGACCGCAGTGAGACCACTGCGACTATGCCGACTATTTGTATGCATTGCGAAGAACCGACCTGTGCTTTGGTCTGTCCTGCTGACGCGATCAAACAAAATGAGGATGGCGTGGTCATGTCTGCATTGAAGCCACGCTGTCTTGATTGCCGTAATTGCGTGAACGCATGCCCGTTCGGTGTTCCAAAATACAACTCCGCGATGCATCTGCAGATGAAATGCGATATGTGTTACGACCGCACAAGCGAGGGCCTCAAACCGATGTGCGCGAGTGTTTGTCCGACCGGAGCATTATCATTCGGCACTTATGAACAGATCGTTCCGCTACGTAGAACCAAGCCGGTCAATGCTCATGTTTTTGGTAATCAGAGCGTAAAGACAAAAGTTTTCATGATGCTGCCGACGGATGCCGATGAAGTAAACATCGACGGATGCGGCGTTTTCGAGGGACAGATCGCCGTTGACGGTGTCAAGGCTGGCGAAGAATCGTGGATAGATACTCAGGTAGAGGAATCCGATAAGAGCAATGAATTCTAAAGTGTTAGATCAAGAGACAATTAAGAAGGTACTAGCCGCAGATAATGAAATTTCGGATGAGAGAAATGTCCGAACAGCGACCGCTCCGTTTCAGGCCGAATTTCCTTACGAAAGAGACAGTGAAGCTCAGGTTACAAGACGGGAGTTTTGCAACTTTCTCTTTTTGACATCAAGTGCACTCTTCGCAGGTGCTGCGGGATTTGCCGGGAAGGCAGCTTATGACGCTAGGACACCGAGGAAATTTAATCCGTCGAAGATCGACGGAGCAATGAGCATCGAACCAGGAACAGCGCTGAATTTCTCGTACCCGACAGACGAAGATACGGCGATCCTGGTACGAGGCACAGACGGCACGTACGCTGCCTTTGGACAGAAATGCACGCATTTGTCTTGCCCGGTCTATTATTCAGAAGCGAACGACCGCCTAGAGTGCCCTTGTCACAATGGCGGCTTTAGTGCCAAGACCGGCGAGGTATTGTATGGTCCGCCGCCCCGTCCGCTTGACCGAATTGAGCTTGAGACAGTTAATGGCGAAATTTTTGCAGTGAATAGGGAGGTGCGTGGCAATGAAGGATAGCACCAAGCCGCAAAGGCCCCAGAGCCGCGGACTAGCTGCCGTCTGGCAAGCCCGTCTAGCGATGCTCGTAATGATCAACGTTGCTCAGCTATGGATCCTCTCGGCGGCGGTTGAGGCCGCCCTCGCTCACGAATACGCTCAACTTGCGCCGCTGGTCATTGCATCAGGGGTCTGTTGGCTGATCGCCCTAAGTATTATATTATGGTGGAAACCGTCTCGTCGGTAATAAAAAAATGAGCATCTGAAAAGGACAGGACGGAAAATTAACGTGTCTCAACAACGTTACAGCAGCACGATCGATCTAGAACCATACAACATTTTGATCAACCCCAAAATCAGCACCTTACTGCGAATTTTCTCGCGCTTACTGGCAAATTAAGGGGCTGATCGCTGCCTCATAAAACTGCTAAACCGTTTAGAATAAAGAGCTTCGCATAGCTTTCCCCCTAAACACCTCATGGGCACGTCGATTGCGAACTCAATCGTGCCACGTGTTCTAGAAATGCGTACCGCACCTGACATGGAAACCACGACCCCGCCCGGAGCGATCCGGATATTGATCTTAAATACTCTTGCGTTCACCGTATGTTTTTCAGCGTGGATGCTAAACGGCGTTCTTGTTACTTTTCTTTCGGTAAATCAAGTCTATAAATGGACCGCCTTCGAAATTGGTTGGCTGATGGGAATACCGGTTCTTGCGGGCTCCATCTTTCGTCTGCCAGCGGGCATGCTAACCGACAAGTTTGGCGGCAAACCAGTAATGACCGCAACCTTGATCCTCTGCGCAATTCCAATGTTTCTTCTCTCAAAAGTAGATACGTTTACAGGTTTTGCTCTATGCAGCCTCGGGTTTGGGCTTGTAGGTGTGAGTTTTTCGATAGGCATTGCCTATACATCGGTCTGGTTCCCAAAATCAAAACAAGGATTTGCCCTTGGCATATTTGGAGCGGGAAATGCCGGCTCGGCGATCACAACTCTTGTTGCCCCGACATTACTTAACACGTTTACTACAAACGGTACTGATCTCGAAGCTTGGCGCAAACTGCCCCTTGTATATGCTGCGGTTCTTGCGATCACAGGCGTGATCTTTTATTTATTGACGACAAACAAAAAACCGCATTCAGTCGCTAAAACCTTT
>CAYXDS010000320.1:0-2469 GCA_964463805.1 uncultured Elusimicrobia bacterium
GGAAGATTGATCCTTCCTCGCCGCCAAAATCGGGCTCAAAAAAACTGTTGGACCAAGTCAGAGATCACTTAAGAACCCTTCACTATTCGTTTCGAACTGAGAAAACATATGTATTTTGGATAAAGCACTACATTCTCTTTCACAACAAACGTCATCCGAAAGAAATGGGAGCGAAAGAAATCATTGGTTTTTTGACTCACTTGGCAGTGAAAAGAAATGTATCCGGCAGCACTCAGAACCAAGCGTTCAATGCGCTCATCTTCCTTTATAAAGAGATCCTTAAAGTCGACCCGGGACAACTTCAGGGAATCCCAAGAGCACAAGGTCGAAATCGGTTGCCGGCTGTTCTTACTGGATTTGAGATACGACAGATATTGAATGGCATGACAGGAACTCACCGACTTATTTGTTCTCTGCTCTATGGAACAGGCATACGTGTTATGGAAGGACTGCGCATACGAGTTAAAGACGTCGACTTTGAGCGCGAGATCATCACGGTTAAAGACGGCAAAGGTGGCAAAGATCGAGTCGTCATGCTTCCCACGATGATTAAAAAAGAATTGGAAACGCATATAAGTCGCGTGAAAGGGCTCCACGATTTTGATTTGAAGAATGGACATGGGCGCGTACATCTTACGAATGCTTTGCGCATAAAGTACCCGAATCTCGACCACTCATTTTCTTGGCAATTCGTGTTTCCCTCAAAATCACTATCAATCGATCCGCTCTCAAATCTGAAGTGCCGGCACCATGTCCACGAGAGTGCCATTCAAAAAGCATTGAAGATCGCCACGAAATTGGCCGGAATCAATAAACACGTGGGACCGCACACGCTCCGCCACTCCTTCGCCACCCATCTACTTGAAAGCGGATCCGATATTCGCACCGTCCAAGAATTGCTCGGGCATAAACATGTAACCACAACGATGATTTACACGCACGTATTGAACCGCCCGGGAATTTCCGTCAGAAGTCCGCTGGACCGCTTATGAAACATCGGTTGAAAGAGGCGACATTTATGATGTACATTAATAATAAGGCGTTCGAATGGGATGAAAAGAAAGCGGCCGTTAATCGCATAAAACACGGCGTCGGATTTGACCAGGCCGCGTTTTCATTTGACGATCCGAACGCACTCACAATTGACGACCATAAACATTCTTTTTTGGAACAACGGCATTGGCTGATTGGACATAACGAGGAATGCATTCTCGTCGTTGTTTTCACAATTCGAATGACTGGGAAAGTCCGTATCATAAGTGCCAGAAAAGCCAACAATAAAGAGAGGACTTGGTATGAAAAAAATAAAGGAGTTTGATTTTTCAAAAGCAAGGCGGGTTACGCCTGAAGAAACGGAAATGTATCGGAAGGCTATAGAAAATACGTTTGGTATTAAAAGATCTCCGCGTGGCCGGCCTCCAAAAAAATCTCACTTAAAATACCGCGATATCCATCTAAAGATTCATCCGAAAGCCCTGAAGTGGGCGAAGACTTACGCGAAAAAGAGAGGAATTGGTTACCAAACCGTGATAAACGAAGTTTTGTTGGCGAAAGCCACATAAGAGGCGGCCAGAGAAATAGAAAAATTTCTGATATAGTCGGGCCGTCTTTCGACCCCTCCTTCCCCCTCCAAGACTCTGGAGATTGTATGCAGTTGCACACAGCAGTCGAATATATCGCCAAAAAAATCTATTTCATTCGTGGCCACAAAGTCATGATAGATGCTGATCTAGCCCAACTATACGGAGTTGAAGCGTTCAACCTAAACAAATCAGTAAAAAGGAACTTGGATAGATTCCCCTCTGATTTCATGTTCCAGTTATCTCAAGAAGAATTTAACTCTTTGATATTCCAAATTGGAATATCAAAAAAGGGGCGAGGGGACGGAGGCATTGCCCCTATGTTTTTACTGAACAGGGTGTTGCGATGCTTTCATCAATTCTAAACAGCTCGAGGGCAGCGAAGGTGAACATTGCCATAATGAGAACATTTGTAAAAGTTCGAGAGATGCTCGCAACGAATGAAGAACTGCTTCGAAAGTTAAACGAGATGGAAAAAAGTCTGCAGCGTCATTCATCAGGAATCAAAAAACATAACCGCCAGATTAAATTGATATTTGAAGCGATCCGTGCGCTGATGACTCCTCCCAAGAAAATTGGCTTTCAACGAAATTAGAAATAAAAACGGCCCCGATCGCTGAAGCGAACGGGGCCGTTTCTTTTTTAAGTTCGATTATTTGTTCGAGTACTTCGTCTTCGCTTCCACGACCGCTTGCGCGGCGGCGAGGCGGGCGACGGGAATACGGAACGGACTGGCCGATACATACGAGAAGCCGGAGCGGTGGCAGAACTTCACCGACTCGGCATCTCCGCCGTGTTCGCCGCAGATGCCGATCTTCATGTCTTTGCGCACGCTGCGGCCGTCTTTGACCGCGATGTTGATCAGTTTGCCCACGCCGGATTGGTCGAG
>CAYXDS010000321.1:0-2455 GCA_964463805.1 uncultured Elusimicrobia bacterium
GAGCGTTGGGTTCGTTTGATCGTGCTGCGTTTTTCTCCGGCCTGGACGCGCGAACAAAACATCGTGTTCGAGAAACAAGTGGCCGCCGATCTCGAACGAAACGGATTTTCGATCGGCGATCCACAACTCGCTCCATCGTGGGCTGCGTCGCGTCCGAGTTTTTGGTTGATACGCGTCATTTTGATATCGACCGTGATTCCATTTGTCGCGTTCGCTTGGGCGCTCAGCTCGCCGCGTTCGCCGGTGCTTGTGTTTGTGTGCATTTCCCTCGTGAGTTTGTTGACGGGCTTGACCATTCATGGAATCGGTTCGTTTCCCGGCGCCGTTTTTGGGTTGGATCCCATGCGTGGCGTGAAACTTCAATTGATGGCGCCATTGGCTTTTTCGGCCTTGTTGATCTTTCCGTTCGCCGGTTTACGGACAATGCTCGATACGCCATTGCGCGTGCGCCATGTGTTGACCGCCGTTTTTTTCCTGCTGATTGTGGCCGGCGTCTATATGATGCGGAGTGGGAATTTTCCGTTGATCCCGGTGTCGGATGCCGAACGCGGATTTCGCGACTGGCTCGATCATTTGCTCATGGCGCGTCCGCGGTTTAAAGAGTTTTTAATTGGACATCCGCTTTTCCTCATCGGTTTGGCGTTAAGACGTCGCGCGGCGCTCAAACCCGAATGGTCGGCGTTCATCGTTTGGCTTGGTTTGATCGGGCAGATATCGATCCTCAACACGTTTACGCATTTTCATTCGCCGGTCGACCTCGGCGTCATTCGCACGTTGAATGGAATTTGGATTGGAACTTTGATGGCGGCGCCCGGACTTTTCCTGTTACACTACCGTCGATGAAAGTGCTTATTGCCGGATATTATGGGTTTGGCAACCTTGGCGATGAATTGATTTTGTCGTCGATCGTTTCGCAATTGAAGACGCGTTATTCGACGCTCGATGTCACCGTGCTGTCGGCGGATCCCGAATCAACGCAGTCGCATCATCAGATCCGCGCCGTGTCTCGCTGGAATCCGTTGGCGATCATCGCCGCGCTTTGGCGCAACGACGTGCTGATCTTGGGCGGAGGGGGATTGCTGCAAAACAAAACGTCGGATCGCTCGCTCATTTATTATTTGTCGTTGGTCGGCTTCGCGCGTGTGTTGCAATGTCCGGTAGTTTTGTACGCGATGGGCGTGGAGTCTTTGAACGGAACATTCCTGCGCTCGTTGACGCGCGCGTTGTTGAGCTCTTCGAGCGTGACGATCACGGTGCGCGATGAAGCGTCGAAACAGATTTTAAGCGAAATCGGCGTGCCGGCCGCGTCGATCGCGATTACCGCCGACCCGGTGTTCGCACGCGCAGCAGGCGCTCCTGCGCATGAAAGATACGGAAATCAAGGAGCGGCCGCGTTACTCATTCCACGATTTCCTTGCCCGTCCAGCGGACGCACGCTGTTCGCGATCGCCGGCCGCATCTTGCGCGAAGAAAAGAAAATGAACGTCGACGGTATGTTGTTTCAGCCGCAGACCGAAACCGCCTATGTGCAAGATTTCAACGGCGAATCGATCTTGTCCGCGCAAAATTTTCTCTCGGGTCTTTCTTTCGACGAAATGGCCGCTCAAGTAGGAAATTACGATTGGGTCATCAGCGCGCGTTTTCACGGGTTGGTTCTGGCGGCACTGGCCGGCAAACCGTTTATCGGCATCGGTGACCCGCACAAAGTCGGTCGTTTGTGCGCGCGGATGAAGATGCCCTATTTGCCGTGGAACGCGTCGGAAAGCGAGATTCTGCACGCGATCGATAAAATGTTGCTGAAAGCATCCGACTCCCAAGCGATCGAAATCGAACGATTGCGCGCTTCCGCGCTCCAAACCTCAGCCGTTCTCCGATAAACTTTGTAAACTTCCGCGCAATGACAACTCTCGAAGAGGAAGTTTTGCTTCCTTTGCAGCGACAAATCTCCGCGCAGTCCGCGTCCAATGGCCACGATCGTCCGGCCCGTGCGACGTCCCGTTTCTGGTTCTATTTTTTGATCGTTTCATTCTCCTTTTTATTTTCAATGTCGGTAACCGCGTTGGTGCAGTTGAAAAATCAAGCGGGGGATCGTTGGAAGCAAGCGTTGTCGCAGTTCAATTGGCTGGTGTTGTCCGAAGGGGATCAAGTCGCGATCGATGAAATCGGGCGCTATCTCGGCAAAATCGACGGCGTGGCCGACGTTTCGTTCGTTTCATCCGATGAAACCTACGCCAAATTGAAAAATGATCCGGTATTTTCACAGGATCTTTCGTTGCTGCCCTCCAATCCGTTCCCTGCCTGCTGGAAAGTTTCCTGGAAGAACGAAGCTTTTAATGCGTCGAAAATTCAAGATTCGCTGCAGGATGTTCGGATGTTTCCAGGCGTCATCGACGTGGCAACCGACCCGAAAGCGCAGCAACCGTATCATACGGCGCGCGCGACTTGGTATCGATTG
>CAYXDS010000322.1:0-2422 GCA_964463805.1 uncultured Elusimicrobia bacterium
GCAATCATTTGGTGTTCTTCGGCGCCACGATGATCTTTCTCACCGCCGCGATGGCCCAAGGCGTCGTGATTTCAGTGGTGACGCGTCAGCAACAATTGGCCATGCAGATGGCCAACATCACCGGCATGTTGCCGGCGATGTTATTGTCAGGGTTTATTTTCCCGGTGGAAAGCATGCCGACGTTTTTCCGCAATTTGACCGGTGCGCTTGCGCCGCGCTGGTTCATGGTGATTACACGTGGACTCTTCCTCAAAGGAGCGGGGCCATCGGAATTGACGTTGCCGTTCATCGCTTTGTCGGCGATCGGTCTAGCGCTGGTTTTATTGGCCGTAAAAAAGTTCAAAACGGATTTGGAGCCTTAACGTGAAACCGATCACCGGATTCATCCGCAAAGAATTTCGGCAAGCGCTGCGCGATCGGCGGATGAAAATCATGTTGTTCGGCGTGCCGGTCATTCAGTTGACGTTGTTTGGGTTGGCGTTGTCGAACGAAGTGAAAAACATTCGGCTTCTTTCGTTCTATCAACCGTCCGACGTGATGACGAAGACGATCACCGAGAAAGCGGTGTCGTCCGGATGGTTTACGCTTGTTCCCACGAACGGCGACGATCCGGTTTCGGCGCTTAAAGCCGGTCGTGCCGATGCGGCGTTGGTGGCGCCGCGCGAAGATTTGGCCGCATCGATCGAACGTGGCGACGGTCGTTTGCAACTGTTGGTGGAAGCGACGAACGCCGTGCGCGCGCGCAGCGTCGAAGCCTATATGCAACAAATCATATCGGATACGCTGATTGAACGAAGAGGTCCTGTTCCGTTGCCGGTATCGTTTGATGTTCGCGTACTTTACAATCCGTCGCTTGAGACGTCGATTTTCATGGTGCCCGGCGTAATGGTGATGATCCTTGCGTTGATTACGATCGTACTGACCGCGATGTCGATCGCGCGCGAGCGTGAACTCGGAACCATGGAAATGTTGATCGCGACGCCCGCGTCGAAAAGGGAAATTCTGCTCGGCAAAACGGTGCCTTATGTATTGCTGGCGTTGATTGACGTGCCGCTGGTGTTGGTCGCCGCTCGGCTATTGTTCAATGTGCCGTTAAACGGTTCGATTTTTGAGTTGGCCATCGCTGCCTTCTTCTTCGTTGTAACGACGGTGTCGGTCGGCACGTTGATTTCCACGTTCGCGCGCGATCAACAACAAGCGATGATGGGCGCGTTCATGTTCATGATGCCGGCGATGTTGTTGTCCGGCGTCATGTATCCGGTCGAAAATATGCCGGCGGCCATCAAATGGATTACATATTTGAATCCGCTGTGTCATTTCGCCACGCTGATGCGAAACATCATGTTGAAGGGAGGGGATGCGATCGTCGTATTGAGCCATTCGATTGCGTTGGCCGCATTGGCGGGGGGCGCCGCTTTGATCAGCGCGTTGCGTTTTCGAAACACGCTGAATTAGTTTTTGTTTTGGGAAAGTATCGAACGCGCCGTCACTCCGGCCAAGCATCCGAAAACGAATCCTCCGATGTGAGCCACATACGCTTGCGTGAGCGCCGCGTTGCCCGCGTTCATCATCGCGAAAAAAACTTGCGTGATGAACCAGATCGGGATGAAGAACCATAACGGGCAGTCAAAAACGCCGTATTTGGGGAAGACCAGCAACAACACAAAGTAAAACAATTTCATCGAAGCGCCCGGCCATGCCACCAAACAAAATCCGAGCAATGCCGAAATTGCGCCGGAGGCTCCGACCAGAGATTCTTCGGTCGGAATTCCGTATTGAGTTTGCGCCAACGCGGCCGCGATGCCGCCGGCCAAATAGACCCACAGTATGTTGATTCCACTCCGTGATTCGGCGAGGCTGGCCGCAGCCCACAAGAAAATGAGATTGAACAACAGATGCCACCAACCGGCATGAATAAATTGATGTGTTATCAAACTGGGCCACCAATTCCGTTCCGGATTAAATCCCCAGCGTTGCAAAAATGTTCGTCCGTCTCCGTCAGAATTTGATGAGCGGCCGTAGGCTTCGAAGACCGGATAAATCAGCTCCCATTCGTACCGCGCTTTTGATTGAAGCGCATTCGGGTCCGCTTGTATCTTTTTTAGAACACTCGTCAGTGAGTCCGATGGAAACGGCGCAATTTGTGATTCCCGAATCAACGCCTGCTGTTTTTCCACAGAAAGTCCCGAGGCTGGATCTTGCGCGATCGCCAACAATTTTTGAGCCGTTTGCCGAAGATCTTCAGCTCCCGCTTTTGCGGTTTCCATTTCTCCCGATGATTTCATTAATAAGAACACCAATAAGTTGATCAGCAGCAGAACGAACGTTAGGCGAGGGAAGGTTGAATTCTCTTTCGGCCCTAATGGGATAAGGAGCATCACGGTTTTGAGAAAGACGAATCCGCGACCGGGCCGAAACGGAT
>CAYXDS010000323.1:0-2410 GCA_964463805.1 uncultured Elusimicrobia bacterium
AAGTTGATCCCGGACCCGGGCAAATGCATCCAACAGCAAATCGAATCCTTTTTCAATCGCCGCGATCGCGTCTTTACGATGACGTCCGGTATCGGTGGCAATCACGCACGCTTTCACGCCGCGTTCGGACGCCTGATCGAGATTTTCAATCGTCGCGAAACCGGCCGAGCCGAGTTCCTTGCGGCGCTTCTCGCGCATCGACAATGCGAACACGTTCTTCACGCCGCCGCGCGCCAGCAAACGCAAATGGCGGAACCCGATGCTTCCGGTTCCCACCACCGCTATTTTCGATTGTCGTTCAGCCGCGGTCTTCATCGTTACATTCCAAGGAAACGCTTTTCATAGTCTTTGCAAAGTTCATCCCACGCGGCGAGGCCGGCCACAGACGCCTCGGCCTTCACGAACTCGCGGCGCTTCTCAAGGCCCGCGCGTTCATCAGAGCCTTTCTGCGCGGGTTCCCATCCGTAGTGTTTATAAATTTTCAGATTGATGCCGTCGGCCCACATTTTCCGCGGCACTTTCTGTTTCTTCATCATTTTACGCGTGGTGTCGGTCACGCGCGTACCGAGAGCGGTTTCGATTTGTTTCATAAACGGCTCCGGCGTAATCACGAATTGTTCGAACGGAACCATCACCACTTGTTTCTTCTCAACATCGGAAAGAGACGCGTATGTTTTCTCAGAAAGTTGCCATTGGAATCGAATCGCGTAAATCGTTCGGTCCATTTTATTCGACGACAGCCAGAGATCTTCCCATCCGGTCGCAAACCACGGCAACGATTGTCCGTTGTGTTCGATCCACAATCCAAACATGCGCGGATCGGTTCCCGGACGATGCATCCACGCGTACCATTGTTTGATCATGTAAGACGGATGGCGAATCACTTCGATGATGCGCAGCCGGTCTTTCAAAGAGTCGAACAGCGCGCGCGCCGTGCAGAGTTGCGAATGCGTGACCAAATGCAGAATCGGCCGCTCCGAAGCGATGCGCGGCATCACGGCCGCATCTCCGGCGCCGAACAACCGTTTCAGATAACGCATCGGGCTCGAATCCCGCCAGATCGACGACAAATCGGAAAAACGGAAATTGCTCTCACGCGACATCATTAGGTTGTACAAATCCAAATCGGTTTGAATTTTGATCATCGAGTCGGCCGCGTCGGGCGAAATCGACTTCAAATGGTGCAACACGCAAACATGTTCGAGCGCGTAGTTGTAACGCATCATCTCGACGCGGTCGAGCGCGCTGACGATCGGCGACATCATCGTTTTACCGCAGCCGGGCAAACCGTCCGATAAAACAACCAACGGCGCGATGTGCGCGCCGCGCGTGAAGGTCGTTTTCTTTTCGGCGATAGGATCCAACGTCAACTCACTCATTTCAAGTCACCGGACACGCGGCCAAATTCTTGCCGGTAAATTTTTCAAAGTAAGGATGCAACGCGCCGAGCAAATATCGGTGCGCCGGAAAACTTTGTTCAAGCGTCGGAAGTTCGCAACGGCCGGTCGCCAAAATATCTTCGATGAATATCCGGCTCATCGCGCTAATATCCAAATTGCCTTCGAACGGAGTCGATGACCACGTCCACTTCGAAGCGAGCGTCGATTCATTGGCCCACCGTTGAAACTGATCCAGTGTAAAGCGAACGTCATCGTTTGAAACCAGATAGGTCGGAGGCGCCATATGATTCCGATCGAACGAGATTGTGAACAGGCTCCCCTTTTCGGACACCGCCGACAAACTTCCACTCAAATCAAAAATCGAGGAGCCGCGTTTCGAAGGGTGCAACATCGGGTCGATGCGCTCACCTAGCGTGGTCAGTCGTTCGCTGCGGTCGTAGAAGAAAAACAAATCGACGCTGTGAATGCCGTTGCACGCGAGCCCATGATTGCCGGCCACAACATGGAACCGGATCGGCTTATCGGAATCGAACTTCGCCTGCATGCGTTTGTGAAACGGATACGCGCGCGTTTTACAATTAACCCAAATATTTAATTTGCGTTTCGAGGCGAGATCCAAAATCTTTTCAAACTCTTCAACGGATTGAGTGACGATCTTTTCGAGCAGAAAATTCTTGTATCCGAAATCAGCCGCTTGCTCGACCAAATCGAAACGGTTTGCAGCTTGCGTGGCGATGATGCACAAATCGCCGGTTTGTTTGACCGATGAAAGCGCGTTCAGCCATTGATAACGGATCGACGCGCGCGCGCCGGCCGCTTCGGCGACGCGCGATTTTCCAAGCGCGAGACCCTCGGGACGCGGGTCGACCACATCGATTTCGTCGAGGTCGGCGACGGCCGCAGCGGCCTGCAAATGCCGCGTGCCGATATCGCCGCTTCCAATGAGAAGAAGGCGCTTAACGGCTGGCCCCCTTCTGGATGGCCAAGTCACAGATGGACAACAGCCAGAC
>CAYXDS010000324.1:0-2392 GCA_964463805.1 uncultured Elusimicrobia bacterium
GCATTACCATCGAAGTGCGTTTGCCAGATTAAAAATGTCGAACGCGCCTGTAACCGTTCGGATCGAAGTCGATCTCGTTTCAACGCGCTTGCGTGCGACGCAAGCGCTGCGGGATATCACAATCCAATTCGATGCCGGCGGGTTGCACGGCGTGATCGGTCCCGACGGCGCCGGAAAAACCACGTTATTGCGATTGCTGGCCGGACTTTTACGCGCCGATGCCGGCGCGATTCGCTGTTATTCGAACGACACGCCGCTTGATTTCGACGAAACGCGCGCGTCGATGGCGTACATGCCGCAACAACAAAGCTTATACGCGGACCTTTCGATCTCCGAGCATTTGGATTTCTTTCGAGATTTGTATCGACTCCCGGACGACGTTTATGCCCAGCGCCGCCAAGAACTTCTCCGCATCACCCGACTCGATAAATTTCTCGATCGGCCCGCCGGTAAACTGTCGGGGGGCATGTATAAAAAACTCGGGCTCATGTGTTCGTTGCTGCGATCCCCGTCCATTTTATTGCTCGATGAACCGACCAACGGCGTCGATCCGATCAGCCGTAGAGAGTTTTGGGATCTGTTGTATCAGCTTCGCGACCGGCGAATTCTTATCATCATTTCAACCGCCTATATGGACGAAGCGGAGCGTTGCGATCGGTCGCATTTATTGGATGAGGGGCGATTGGTCGCCTCCGGTGAACCGCGCGCGTTGATGTCGGCCGCCTCAGTCGAAACGTTTCAGGACTTTTTTCTGAAAACAGTGGAGGTCCCGAATGCCCGATGAAGTCGTTCATGTCGAGAACTTAACGGTCAAGTTCGGTGACTTCGCCGCTGTCGAGGATATTACCTTCCAGGTTCAGCGCGGCGAAATTTTTGGTTTCCTCGGCGCAAACGGCGCCGGAAAAACGACGACGATCCGCGTGTTGTGCGGTTTGTTGCAGCCGACATCGGGTGTGGTTCGCGTGGCTGGCCTCGGGTTCGAAGACGGCGGGCAAGCGATCAAGAAGAAAGTCGGATACATGTCACAGCGATTTACGTTATTTAACGATCTCACCATTGAAGAGAACCTCACGTTCATCGCTTCGCTGCATAGGATGGAGGAATCGGCGTTCCGTCACCGCGAACAGGAATTGCTTTCGTTCATCCAATTAACTTCCGCAAAAAATACATTGGTCGGCGACATGCCTGGTGGGGAGAAACAAGAGGTGTCGTTGGTCGCATCGCTGCTTCATTCGCCCGAAGTGGTTTTTCTCGATGAACCGACCGCCGGTGTTTCACCGATCGCGCGGCGACGCTTTTGGGAATTGATCCGCCGATTATCACAAAACGGCGTGACGGTGTTTGTCACCACTCATTATATGGATGAGGCTGAGCAGTGCGACCGCATCGCATTGATGCGCGCCGGAAAAATCATCGCGCTAGATACGCCGGCCGATCTCAAACGGAAAACGTTCACCGATCCATTGGTCGAACTCGATTTGGGTTCATCGCCCGGTGATCGATTAAATGCGTTAAAGAGTTCCGGCGCCGTTCTCGAATTGCAGCCGTACGGGTTGCGTTATCATGCCCGTGTGGGGGATCGCGCTGCTTTCAACCGTTTCGTGAGTTCATCGACAAATGTTCAATGGCGCGAAGTTCCGCCGTCGCTTGAAGACGTGTTCGTTCATCTGGTCGAAGGGCGCGATCGATGAAAAAATTCGTGGCCGCCCGCGCTTTTTCGATCGCGCGCAAGGAAGTCCGTCATATCCTTCGCGATCCGTTCACGCTTGGCATCGCGTTGGGGTTGCCGCTCATCATGGTGGTTTTTTTCGGATTCGCGATCGATTTCGATGTGCGGGACGTGCGTCTGGCCGTCGTCGATGCCGATGCATCGCCCGCGTCACGCGAGGTTGCGCGCGTGTTCTCCGCTTCCGGACAATTTCAACTTCAATCGGCCACCCATGAAAATTCATTGTCGTTGTTGGACAGTGAACGCGCGAAAGCGGTGTTGTACATCAAACCGGATTTTGAAACGAAACTGGGGCGCGGCGAACCCACCACGCTGCAAGTGATTCTCGACGGCGCCGATAATCAGACGACCGGCGTCATCATGAGTTATTTGGCCGGCATTCAGCGCGCGTTGCTCGCGCGGTTCAATCCGGAGTGGCGCACGCCGGCGGTTCGACTCGAGACGCGTTTTCTTTACAATCCGGAACTCAACAGCCGTTGGTTCATCGTGCCGGGGCTAACGGTGCTGGTGATCGGCATCCTGTCGATTTTGTTGACCGCTTTGACGATCGCTCGTGAATGGGAGCGCGGTTCGATGGAATTATTGTTGTCCACGCCGGCCAGCCCGCTTGAAATCATCATCGGCAAAATCGCGCCCTACACGATTGTGGGTCTGATCGCGGTC
>CAYXDS010000325.1:0-2389 GCA_964463805.1 uncultured Elusimicrobia bacterium
GTTCGCTTCGCTTGAAGGCACGCCATGGATCAACGGCGTTTGCATTTGGAAATACAAAATCGGCGTCACGCCACCCGCGCAAAGCAAGATTCCGACCGAATCGCTCGAGGTGTTTCAACAAAAACCGGCCGAAAATGTCGTAAAGGACTTTTTCACGCGATGATCCGCGTGGTGTTCTTCGACGTGGGCGGCACGTTGATTGCGCCGAAACCATCGGTCGGCGCCATTTATGCGGAGATTGCGGCGAAACACGGCGTTCACGCCGACGCCAACGCACTGGAACAAAGATTCCGCGAACAATTTAAAGGCCGGAATCCAGTAAAAACCGCAACAAAAGAGGGCTGGCGCGAGATTGTTTCAAACGTTTTTTCGAACGAATCGATTCGGGACCCGCAGACGATGTTCGAAGAATTGTTCGAAGCCTTTCGCGATCCGGCGCGATGGAGCGTGTTCGATGACGTACGGCCGACCCTCGATGCGCTGAAACAGAAAAAAATTCGACTCGCCATCGTTTCAAACTGGGATGAACGTTTGCCGCCGTTGCTCGACGACCTCGGGCTAGCGCCTTATTTCGAACAAATGTTCATTTCTTTCAAGGTCGGCGTCGCGAAACCCGATCCGACTATTTTTCTTCAGGCCATCATCGCTATGAATGTCGACCCGATCGAGGCGTTCCATGTGGGCGACCACGAAGTGGAGGATGTGGATGCCGCGCAAAAGGCGGGAATGCGCGCTTATCTGATCGATCGCAAACGCAAGCCGAAAAACTCACGCGAATTGGTGTCGTTGACCGAAGTTCTGCACAGAATCTGACGGAAAAACCGTCGATTATTTACAGATTATTTACCTGCTCTTAAAGAGAACTTAAGACCGAATCGGTAGCCTTGGTCCATGAGTTCCCGCAGTTTTGTCCGCGCTTTCGCCGCGGCGATTTCAATCATCTATTTCAGCACGAATTGCGCGTTCGCCCACCTCACGGGAACCTCCGTTTGGAGCGATCGGCGCGTTGTTTCACCTCGTCTCAACGCCGCCGAACTCCCGCCGGTTCAACATTTGTTTGCGAGCCACCTTGAGAAATCGCTTCCAAAAACCTGCGCGAATCTGATCGGGCCCATTTTGCGCGGTTTGCCACCCGCGTACGGAAGCGTTCGCATCGTCTCGGCGCCTTCGGCTTCGATGCCGCAGCACGTGATCGTTCACATCCAAGACGTTCATATGAACGGCGAAGCGCAGGCGAACATTTCCAAAGTCGTTCAATCGTTGATTGAATCGAAGCAGGCCGATCTCATCGCGCTCGAAGGCGCGTTCGGCCCCATCGATATCGATGCGCTGCAGAAATTTCCGAACCGAAAAGCGGTGCAGATGACCGCCGATTTTCTGTTCAGTCGAAACAAAATTTCCGGGCCGATTTATTCGCTGCTGACCAATAAACTTTCCGGACCCTCCGTGATCGGTATCGATGACCGTGCCTTGTATGAGGCCAATGTAACCGCCTACCGCGAATCGATGAAATCGTTGTCAGCCGTCAAACAAGAACTCGAACAAGAAGCGCAATCCATCACGCAACGGATAACGGAAACGTTCCATTCCGAATTGGCCGCGTTCGATAAAAACGTCGAGTCGTATCGACAAGGAAAGATGTCGTTCGGTGATTATGCGCGATTGATCGCCGCTCGCTCGCCCCGGCATTCGCCGAATTTCGACGCGTTTCTCGAAGCACTCGAACTTGAATCCCAATTAAATTTTTCAAATGTCGAGAGTGAGCGCACGCAGATACTATCGCGACTGTTGCCGCAGCTCAATCGAGCCACGGCCGCGCAATTGGTCGACGCCGGCGCCGCCTATCGGCTCGGCACGATCTCGCACCGCGACTTTTACGATCTGCTTCAAGTGTTGTGCGATAAAAACCACGTGCCGCTGTCAGCGTTTCCGGCGATGCGCGGCTATTTGAAATACGTGCTATTGAGCGATCGCGTCGACGTCGAACAATTAACGAACGAACTACAAACATCCGAACAATCGATTTATGCGGACCTCGCCCACACCGCGGAAGAAAAACAAATCATCGCCGACGCCCGCCGTCTTCATCTCACGACCCGCCTCGTTGATTTCTCTCTGAGCGAACGCGAATGGATTGAGTACAAGGCAACAACCCATAGACCAAATTTTTCACCGTTTGAAAATTTTTACGGACACGCGGAAGCGCGCGACCACGCAATGGCCGCGAACCTACTCGACGCGATGAAGAAAAGGCATGCGAAAGTAGCCATTCTCGTAACCGGCGGATTTCACGCGTCCGGCATCCGCGCTCATTCGATCGACGCAGGCGCCGCCTATGTTTCCTTCGTTCCAAAAATCACGCCCGTCGCGCAAGGAATCGGCTCCGCAT
>CAYXDS010000326.1:0-2381 GCA_964463805.1 uncultured Elusimicrobia bacterium
AGGCGTTCAATAGGCCGATGAAATACGAGGACAACTCCACGCGTTCTTCTTCTTCAAGCGCAGGAAGTTGCTCTTGCAGCAGCGCGGCCAATGTGGCCGCCACTTGTTGGAGCTGGGGCGCCCACGCACCGTAAACCGCGGGCGCCGGCGTACCGAATCCGTTCAGTTGGTCGAGGCGGTCCATCAATATATGAACGAAATTTTCTTCCAGTGGAAGGTCCGTATACGGTTCGCGCGCGATCAGTTCCCAGCACAAAATGAACGCGCCGGCGCGGACATCGGTGTTCGCGTGCGTCATTAACCGAATGGCGTCGCGAAACGCGTTCTGTTTTTGCTCGGCCTCGGTGCCGAAGAAGTCGAACACGCGCACCAATGTCGTATATAACGCGAGCCCCTCGAGTACTTCGTTGACGTCGATGCTGGCGATGTTTCGGTTGGCCGTTCCGTGAATGCGCGCGATGATGTCGCGTCCTTCTCCCAAATAAATAGCCGTTTGCAGAACGAGCACCGCATCTTCTCCCACCACATAATCTTCTCGCGATTGTTCGTTAACGATATTCGCGCCCACGAGCAGGTCTTCGATCCATTCTCGAGAAATAATGAGATTCCAGTCGTCGGTAAAAAGTGTGAACGGATACCAATGCAGAATCAGTGTCCAAAAGTATTCGGCGACGTTCTGGACTGAGAATAATAGGGTAATCAGTCGCCGCGCTTCGTGTCTCACCCCTGCGTTCGGGTGGTTTTGCAGTTCCATGAGCCTTGTGATGAACGCGTGATTCTGAAGTTGGAACGGGATTAATCCGAGCGTGAAAAGAAATGACAGCAATCGTAACGACGGCACGATTCGTCGAGGCTCTTGATCGTTGATATGTACGTGCATCGTTTCGACGGCCGCACGCGCTTGATCGCCGGAATTCATGATGATCGTGCGCATCGCTTGCTGGAGTCTCGCGTCTTGCTGCATTTCCACGCGTTCCATTTGGCTCAGCACGATCAATAAGTCTCCCGCCGTAATCAGATTCGATTGAGGAAGGCATCGCGCGATGACGGCCAAGCATCGCAACAAGTGAACGAATACCCAGTGATTGGGATAGCCGAGATTGAGAACCATCTCACGCTTGTATTGGGTCAACAAATTTTTTGCATCTCCCTCCACGGCAATACGCTGGAGCCGTTTCAATCCGGCCGCGCGTCCCGATCTGGATAGATGGGGCAACGTAAAGGAGAGCAGCAAGATGCGGCGAATCGTTTGGCTTCGGTCCTCGCCGACGTTTCCATACGCGGCGAGTTCCCATTTCCGCCGAAGGCTTTTCGTTGCATTGAACATTTGAGCCATGAGCTGCTGCGCTTGCGGATGTTTGCCCAATTCGGCCAGCGCTTGTTCGCAGGTGGTCCGCGCGCCTTGTCGCGCCGGCGACGAAATCACGCGCAACATCACGAGCACGTTCGACTCGTCGAATTCGTCGATGGTTGGAATCAACGATTTATAGTTATGAACGATCGTATCGATCGCATTCAAATTCTCTTCGGTGAGTTCTTGGTCGAGAAATTCGTTCAGATGATCGGTCAATGCTTTCAACGCGTAACGGTTCGAAAGTTCTCCGCTGCGACTTCGCCGGCTCGTGCTCATCGCAACCCCTTCCGGCAAAGCCCATTCATTGAGGAAGCGAATTCTGTATTTCTCTGCTTGCTCTTTGGAGTCAAGGTCGCGAAGCGCTTCAAGCGATAACGCGATGAGTCGCCAGAATCGATTCGAATCGTTGTCGACAAGCTTGGCGCTGAGTGGCAAACGGTTGCAAAGAAGGTCGGTCAATCGATCAAGCAATGCCGCGCTCTTTAAGCTCATTAAACTCTCTAGAATTTCAAAAACGGATCGCGCTTCCTCAGCGTTGACGAATTGCGACATCTGTCCGAACAATAAATCCAACGACTGCATCATTTCGCCGGTAGGATCTTCTTTGCGAGGATCACGATAGGTAACCTTTAAATAGTTCGCCAATAGTTTTTTGGCCGGTGCGCTATACGGGTTATGCGCCACCAAAATATCCGTTAGCAAATCTTGATCTTCGGATCGAAAACCTGCGCGTATGAGCACATAAGAAAGAGTCCCCACGCTTTCATTGCGCAGAATATTGTTTTCGGACCGAGTAAAGAGGAACAGTCGATCGATCAATAGCGTGTTTGAGGGGGCACGAACAGCAATCATTGTGCGTGCGGCATTGTTCGCCCATCGGCGGATGGATTCATCGGGCATGTCAAGATAGGCGGCTACTATTTCGGCGTCACCGAGTTTGTAAGTTTTTCGATTCGCGAACTCTTCACGAACACGCTCGAATTGTTTGCGCATCGCTCGAATAACTTCGACACGTACATCGTAGGCA
>CAYXDS010000327.1:0-2345 GCA_964463805.1 uncultured Elusimicrobia bacterium
TCATGATAATGATACGGCCGCCGGTTTGACCGAGAAGATCAACCGTTTCAAAAAAACGTTGTTCGAACGGCACGGGTTTTTGAGAAAGAATCCGAAGACCGGCGAAATTGAATATGCGTTCATCCACGGCAATTGGGCGCTCGACAATTCGCATCCGTCCGGGCAAGAGTGCGGTATCAACAACGAGCTCACCGTTTTAAAGCAAACCGGTTGTTACGCCGATTTCACGATGCCGTCCGCGCCGCACATCACGCAAACCGGAAAAATCAACAGCATTTATTTCGCGGTCGACGATCCCGAAAAACCGAAGTCGCACGATACGGGCCGCGACGTCGAGGTTGGCGTGTGGGACGACGATGCTTTCCTTTTGATTCAAGGGCCGCTGTCGTTGAACTGGAAAAGCCGCAAGCTCGGATTGATTCCGCGCATCGAGAACGGTGAAGTATGCGCCGATAACCCGGCGACCGCCGATCGTGTGGCGTTGTGGGGCCGCGTCGGCGTGCACGTGAAAGGATATCCGAACGCGATTTTCATTAAGACCCACACGCACGGACTGCAGGAAAAGAATATTGACGCTTTTTTCAAAGGCGGTTTGCTCGATCAAATGTACGCGAACCTTGAACGAATTTATTCAAATGAAAACGGATTCCGATTGCGGTATGTGACCGCTCGCGAGATGTTCGAGGCGGTCCGCTCCATTGCGCAACGCACGTATGTTCGGACGGCTTAAAAAACTCATTTACGCGTTTGTTTTCTACAGCGGCCTCGGCGCGTTGCTGGGCCGCCTGTTCGACGCTCACATGGGTGCGCGCGTGCGAATTCTCTACGGCCATAATCTGCGCGCCGACGACATGGAGGCGAACGGCGTTTTTGAAGCGCTCGGATTCATGTCCGTCGACGAATTTGACCGCAAAGTCGACTATCTCAAAAGGAACTTTACCGTATTGTCGATGGACGCGGCGCTCGATGCGGTTAAAACCGGCAATATCCCGAAGCGCGCGGTCGCACTCACGTTTGATGACGGTTATCGCGACAAACTGATGCGCATTTTTCCCATTCTCGAGAAATATCGAGTGCCCGCCACCATGTATTTGTCATCCGGATTTATGAATGAAAAGAATTTTTTCTGGTTCAACCGGTTGATCGAATGTGTGTGTCGAGCGACGACGATATCCGACCAGGAAAAAGCCGAGATGATTGACGACACGGCGCGGCAACTCAAGTCGATGCCGGACGAGCTCAAACATAAAACGCTCGATGATTTGGAAAAGCGGCTTTCTTATAAACCCGCCGACCATGCCCGATTGCTGCCTATGCTGTCGTGGGACGAGGTTAAAACGTTGGCCGCTTCGCCTTTGATTACGATCGGCGCGCACACGGTCACGCATCCGATTTTGACGCAAATGCCGCTCGATCGCGCCTGTGCCGAAATCACCGATGGGCGAAACGAGATTGCCGCGAACGCCGGCGTTACGCCGCGTCACTTTGCGTATCCGAACGGCCGGTTCAAAGATTTCAATCGCGATTTGCGCAATTATGTGGAAAGCCGCGGGTTCGTTTCGGCCGTTTCCACCGAGCCGGGGGGGAACGCGAAAGCTCACGATCCGTTCGTTCTACGTCGGGAAGGTTTCGATCACGAGCCTTTCTACATGTTCGGACTCAAAGTTCTCGGATTTTTCGACTTTGCGCGATCAATGAAGACGTTGTTCGTCGAATCTTTTCTTTCGGCCGTGTTGATGCGCCGCATGCGGCCGGCCGGACGTTCGGTCTATTTCACGTTTGACGACGGGCCACATCCCCAGCGGACGGGGCCGATCCTCGACGCTTTAAAAAAACAAGACGTAAAGGTCACATTTTTTGCTTCGGGAAGCGAGATTGCAAAATATCCGGACGTCGCGCGCCGCATCGTCGCCGAAGGTCATGAGCTGGCGAGTCACGGATGGGCGCACGAGCGTTGGTCGCATTTCGATTTCAGCGGACTCCTCGGCGATATTCGTCGCGCTGAAGCGGCGATCGAATCGGTCGGCGGCCGGAAAAACCCGTTGTACCGTCCGCCGTACGGCCGACTCACGTTCGCGTTGCTTGTCATCGCGCTCTTTCGCCGCATGAAAATCGTGTTGTGGTCGCTCGACAGCGACGACGATCGCAGCCAGTCGCAAAACGTCGTTCTCACCAAATGCGGCGAAGCGAAAGCGGGTGACATCGTGCTTTTCCATGACGACTGCGCAGCGACCGAGCAAGCGTTGCCGTCGTTGATCGATGACATTCGAAAGCGAGGGTTACACTTTGCGCGCGTTTGAGAAGCTGTCATTCCCGCGAAGGCGGGAATCCAGACACCTTAAGTG
>CAYXDS010000328.1:0-2334 GCA_964463805.1 uncultured Elusimicrobia bacterium
CCGTCGATCTCCGCCCAAAACGAGTATTTTGATCCTTCAACGGTAAATTTGTCTTCTTCCTTTTTATTTTCGGCCGGATTGAATGTTTGTACCCGCGAACGCATCCAATCTCCATAACCAGTGTCGGGATCGAACCATAACTCCACCGGCGCCGGAATCTTGTGCGGCGTAAAATGACGTCGACTCAAATAAACGGCGTTTCCGGATTTAAATGAGATGATCTTCGGATCGGAGAAATCGACGAGATACAACGAATCGTTGCGCCAACCGACTTCAAAACCCTCGGGCGCGCGTAAAACCCGTTCAGCTTTCGGAATATGCTCAGGGATGAAATCCAACAATAGCCGCGAATCCACATACAACCATTTTTGCCCCGCTTTCTTTTTTAAATTGAAAAAACCGGATTTCGTATTCGGCACCAACACATATTGCTCCCGCAACTTTTTGAACCAAGGAAGCAGCGTGGCCTTTAAAGGTTCGAACAAATCGGCGCTCGTGGTTTCCTTCAAACGAGCGAGAATCAATGCATATGCATTCAACAATTGAATTTTAACGTCGATCGAAACCTCCGATTCAATAATCCGCGTCGCGATGTCGTTCACGTCCACATCATTTGGTTCGCTCTTTTTCGGCTTGATCTCGAATCGGCTCCACGACTCAGTCACCCACGCCATCGCCGGCAGTTCCAACTCGAAAGATGCGGGAAGGTTGCGGCCTTCGACATTGTCGTACGAGGCGATCACACGTCCGCCTTTGCTGACGGTCAACTTTGTTTTCTGAATTTCGGCCGATGCACGCTTGCCGGGTTCCCAAAACACATCGAATGAACTTCCCTTTTGTGGTGGTTTGTTCGGCGACCGCGGAACGAAGAATTTTTCCATGAGAATTTCGTCGGGAATTCCGGTTCCGCGATCGCGGACCGAGAAACCATCCGTCGTTACATTTACTTCGACCGATTTTTTCGAAAATTGATGCTTACGATCCTTTTTGCGTGAGCTTAGCCGGGTCGTAACTCCCATAGGATTCAACGGTTCTTCATTGACTCGGATCGGAACAACTCGATTCATGCCGAAGATCTGCGCCAGTTCCTGTCGAATTTTCGACAAATAAGCATTTTTTGCGTCCGAGGGGCCGTCCAGATGAACGTCCACACTCGTTCCCTGCGCGAACGGTTGATTTACGGTTCGCCAACTGACTTGGATGTCTCCAGCCATGTTTCGAAATGTAATGACGCGAACGGGACCGTTTTTTGTTTTCGTCGTAACGATCACGCGACTATTTGGTCCTGGGAAAAGATACAGCGTCGCTAGAATGGTTCGGAATCCGTTACCGAAACGACCGATCGGATCGCCTCCTTGATCCTCCACGGTCGCATCGATCGCGTTGGCGACGATTTCAAAAACTCCCTGGTAATCGGAAGCGCCCTGGTTTTTAATCGCGGTATCGATGCGCGTCTCACCTTTAAATTGCTGCGTAGCTTCCGCGAACGAAGCGGGATCCTCGAGAAACTGGTCATAACGTTGGAGATAGGATTGTTTTTCGTTCGCGGGGAGCGAAGAAAGACTGTCGGAGCGTTGCGCGACTTCGCCGAGAGAAAACCATTGCTGGCCTTCTTCGGGCAACGCCAGCGGACTTTCCGGAAACAAATCGTTAAATAACTTATGGGCGCCCAAATGCGCGATCAAGCCTGTGAGAGCTGAGAAGACAATGCTCAAATAACCGGCGTCTATACCGAAAAGCGAAGGCAATGCCGCTCCGACTATAGCGCCGGCCCAAGTGAAGATCCGCATGGCCTGGATCCCGATCAAACGTTTCATCGTACCGATCAGATCCAGATTTTCGGGATCGTGCTTTTTGATGAACGCCTGTAGTTTTTCTTCTCCCCAGAACGGCACCATGAGCGGCAGTGTCCGCGACAATTCTTTGACCCAAACGAAATTCCCAACCTCATCGTATCGCGCATTCAGACGTATCGGCGCGTCTTTCAAATCAACGAACAGGTCTCCGTCCTGAACTTTAACGTTTTGGACCGTCAGTCCCGTTATGGCGGTGAAACGTCGCAGCAACGCCGCTTGAGGAATCTTCCCCACGTTAAGGAAAACATTCCGCAGCGCCGCGTACACACGCGTCGTCAACTGCAAACCGGACGGCCACACCGGTTGCGTGAGAAAAAGCTTTTCGCGTTGCGCCAATTTCTCGAGCGGCGTCTGTTGTTGACCGAAAAAGCTCAAATAACCGGTTCCGTTTTCGGATTCAACTCGCGTCATCTTCGGAACGAATTCGACGACCATGTAACCAGCATCAACCAAACGTTTATCGATCCCTGTTGAGTGG
>CAYXDS010000329.1:0-2262 GCA_964463805.1 uncultured Elusimicrobia bacterium
GCTCCGGCAGGTCCATGTAGGTGCTGAAGAGCAGCGGCCGCTGCTCGCGCTTGTCAAAGGTACGGAGGCGGTCAACAACCTGATCAATTTGATTCTCAATTCATTCAACGAAGTGGTGAAAGCGCATTGGGACAACGAAAGAAAGTTCACCTCGTTCATGACGATGAACCGAACGAAATTATTACAGATGGTAGATGGCTTTACGATTTATTCGGCGTTTATCTCGTTATTCATGGGGCGTTTCATTGGAGAGAACAGCGAAAAACTCGCAGACGCAGCGCTTGATTTCATGGAGATGTTGCCCAGCGATTATTCATTTGTCCATTTCACCGTTTTCGATCGCCGATTGCCTTTGGAAGAGCGATATCGAAGAGCGGTCCGTTTATTCGAGAAGACAGCCATTCCAACCACAAACATCTCGGTCACTGGAATGTGGAAGGCCTACCGTGTGTACGCAGCTGAATCCGAAGAAGCGCGACAAGAAGCTGTGACTGATGCACTAAATACTTTTGAAGACCTCGCGGATTCGGTTCGATCCATTGAACAAGTTAAAGCTTTTTTAATGGCCATTCCGTTTTATGTCTTGCCGTGGGTGAAATCGAATCCCGCCGCCGGCAACATTTTAAGCCGTTTGGATAAATGGACCGGCGGCAAGGGCGCCGCTGCCGCTCGGCTCGCCCAACAAGTTGCGAGCGGATCGATCCTCGGTCCGCGGCCGGAATATCTGGAGTCGACGGAATGGAACGCGTGGCAAATGGTGGTGGCTGATCGCGCCGGCGATCACGTGCAAGCGGAAGAAGCGATGATGCGCTTGCTAACGGAACATTCCGGTGTGCCGGATATATTCGTTGTCTATTCAGTCACCGGAATTATTGTCGATTACCAATTGTTGCTCTCGCATTTCTGCAACGTCGCGGTGCGGCTGTTATCTGATTATCGCGCCGACGAATGGAAAGAACGGCAAGTCGCTTTGCGAAGAATGTTGTTGATCGGATCCTATACGGGCAACGCCGACGTGCTGATGGCGTTCGATGCGCTCGCCGACGGTAATTTTCCATTAAAAGATTTGTTGACCGGAAAAAAAGGCGAGGAACAAAATGGGTTGATTGTAATTATGGAGCCCGCTTTGAACGCCGATCAGTGGGTAGAACGAATCACACGACTTCAGCGTCGGAATTCTCCGCGGGTTGAATCGGTGATCGCACGCGCTAGGGACAAATTCGGCTCGAATTTCGGTCAGCTTATAGAGGTGCGGATTAACCGAGAAAATCAGCGACGTTTGCTGCATGAACAGGCCGCTACGGCTTACGATAATTTGGATTTCGACGCAGTCGAAAAAGCGGTCGCCGCGCTTCATGCGGATTTTAACGATCACAGCTCCGATCCGACATGGGAAAAATGTCAGAAGTTGAAAGGGCCGTGGGCTCTGTATCAAGCGGGCGATACGCAAAAAGCGCTCGTTGAGTTGAAATCTGTGGGCATCGACGATTTTTCTTCGCGCGCATTGACGCACCGAATCGAGCAAATGGAGAAGGTGGATCAAGCGCTTTTAGAACGTCGACCGATGCGTGCAAAAAATCTTCTGGATTCATTGAACGGAAGCCAGGCCGCGGACGCTCGTCGAAATTCGGCAACGAAAATGACCGAACACAGACTGGCCGTGGCGGCGGAGGCGTATGATCAGATAACGAAGTTGTGGCCCTCTCTCACTCCAAAAAACGTCGGCGCATGGAAAAAAATCGAGGAATACATTCGCCAAGCGTTTGAGTCGAATTACGAATACGCGACGTTGGCGCTTTATTTGCAGGGAAAAGCGAATTCATTAAACGCGCCGGACGCCGCCGAACTTGTTCAAAACATCGTGTGGCTCATTCGTGAAAATTTTGATCTGAAGAGCCAACCGGAAGCATTTGTATTGGAATTGGAACGGGCACGAGCGATAGCGCGCGCCCATCAAACGTTGGAGTGGTTGCGTCCGCAAACTAATTTCTTGCGCGCGAAAGTCGAGGCTGAGCGCATGCACGCCGAACGCGTGGCGATTCCGGGCGATGCGAATCGATCGTTGCACAACATGCAATTTCACTTTAAGGGAACGATGGATCCGAATGTGCGAGGTCGCGTCGCTTTCAATTTCACGTCATTGATGTCGAAGCCGCTACGAGCGGGAGAAAAAGAAAAGCCGACATCAGTGCCGTTGACGATATTTGATCCGATTGAAGGGGGGCTCTCCTTTCAAGCTGAGGTGAGCTTGGCGAACGTTGC
>CAYXDS010000330.1:0-2260 GCA_964463805.1 uncultured Elusimicrobia bacterium
CTCCTGAAGCTCCATTCGCGACGGTTGCGTATAGACTTTATTCTTCGCGGTGTGATAGTTGGAGCTCTCTTTAAAATACACGCGCCGCAGGTTGTGGTCATATTTATGAAAAATGGCATCCGCCAATCGATCCATCGCAATGCCGACCACGTAAACTACCGACAACACCGGCACCGCCATTGGCAGAGAAAACAATCTCTCCCACGGCAGCACATTCACGCCGACCAAACCAAGTGCCGCGATAAGCAGCACCGCGACAGCGCCGACGCCGATAACGATGAGTTCAACAAAAAGTGCAGTTGTGTTCATGGGATGTAAGTGAATGGAATTCTACACAACGGGACGCCTCTCTTCGCACTCTTTGTCGTTCACCGACGTAGTTAAGAGTGATGACATCTTAGGAGGACAGCCATGAACAGTCATACGATCAAAGGGAAATTGAAACAAGCGAAAGGCGAACTGAAAAACCAATGGGGCCGCGCCACGAACCAGCCCGGAACGCGCATCAGCGGAAAGAAAGACCAAGTCGTGGGCCGTGCTGAAGAAAAATACGGCGAAGCGAAAGAAAAAACCGCTAAGCGTGCGAACCGCGCGATGGATGAAGCGGAAGAAGAATAAGTCCTACGCGGTCTTTTTGTAGCCGACAAAAAACAAAACGAACAGCAGCAGGTCGATGGCGGCGCCGCCCATGACGGGCACCGGCAACCTGGCGTGCGTGAGCGCGGGCGGCAGGTCCCGCCCAATCCGCGAGCGCGAACGCGCAGGTTTTCGCTTGGGCGCCGTACGGTTCGATTTCTTTTGCGACGTCCACCACCGACGCGAGCGAGATATCGTCATGCGAGCCCATATTGTCAGCGTCGATCTTTGCAAGCAGCGCTTTCACCTCGGCCGAGGTACCAGGCGGCGCGCATCGGCCAGAAGATGTTGTCCGCCTCAGCGTTGATAAATAGTGCGTTTAAAACTGCACGGCGCCGCACAAACAGCGTCCGAAAACAGCTTTGGTTCCCATCATTTTCCGACGAGCGTTTTAAACCCTCCATACACCATGCGTTTAATATCGAACGGCATCTCCGGCGGCCCGCCCAGTTTTTCCATGGTCTTCATGACCTTTGCGTTGACTTGATCGCGATGCTTGCGTGACTTGAACACAACGTACGCAAAAATTACGGTTTCTCCCGGTTTGAGCTTCATCGCGCGTGTGAACGGCGTACCCCATTTGCTCTTCAGATCATTGCCCACGCACTCTTTGTAATCCAACGCACCCGCGCGGGTCCACATTTTGTAACCCATGAGAGCCATTTTCCGGTACGCTCCAAGCTTACGCTTTGGAATCGGCAACACATATCCATCAACATAAGACATAAATTCCTCCAAAAAAAATGTGGCCATCATTCTCACATATTTGCGGCTTGACCCAGATCGGGCATCAGTTACATTTAATTATGCACTCCCGTTTGCGCCGGTACTTGGCGCTGCTGATGATCGCCGCTCCCATGCAAGCCTGCTGCGAGGAACCGGACGTCTATTACGGTTTCCTCAAGCCGAAACATTATTACTTGGGGTTTGCCGGCCTGTTCACGGTGACAGCTGTGTTCGATCGGGACATTCGAAACGACGTTTTTTACTACCGCAATTCGGACCCCTCTGTGGACATGCGGAGAATGGGAGACGTCGGACAGACGGCCGGATTATATTTAGGCGGATTGTTCGGCGCTCAAGGAATCGCTTTCAATAACGCGAAGTCTCGGCAAACATCGGTATTGTTGATCGGATCATTTTTCATCTCAGGCGTGACCGCGGCAGGGATCAAATATGTGGTCGGTCGCGAACGGCCGAATGGATCCAATGATCCAGAGGAACTTGGGCGGCACACTCCCGACTCATCGTTTCCCTCCGGTCATACCACCACCGCCTTCGCGGCCGCCACCGTCATAGCGGAACAATACCCGAAGTGGTACATCGCGGCGCCGATGTACGGACTGGCGACCGGCGTCGGCGTCTCGCGCATGTACGCGAGCAAACACTGGGCTAGCGATGTCATCGCCGGCGCGTTTCTCGGGACGACCATCTCTCACCTGCTACGCCGTCATGTGCTGAAAAAGTCGAATAAAAAAACCGGATGGGAACTCGTTCCCTCCGTCGACAGCATCAAACTCGTTAAACAGTTTTAAAAAGGGGTCAAGTTGCCCCCATTCCTTTTTTTCCTTTTAAACCGGACGGATTTCCGGATGACGAATTAATCCGCCGAGATACGCGGTCC
>CAYXDS010000331.1:0-2210 GCA_964463805.1 uncultured Elusimicrobia bacterium
ATTATGTTGTTGGGCGGCATCGGCATCGAAAATTATTTCTTCTTTCATACTATTGCGGGTCCGCTCTACGCGCTTGAAAAAGGAATCAAACGTTTGGCTCAAGGCGATTTCGGCGACGTCACCCGCATCCGCGACACCGATCAATTGGGCGACGTCATCAGCGCGTTCGAAGAAATGAAGAAACAAATCATCAGCCGAATCGACGGTCATGAGAAAATTGCGCAGTTGCTGACGTTGGAGTTGGACCGGTTGCTCGTGAATACCTCCCCCGAAAACATCGAAAATTTGAAAAAACGCCTCAAGGAAATTCGGTCGCAAGTCGAGAATAAAGCCGCATGATGCGAACCCAATACTGTGCCGAGGTCGCCGACCGGCACATTGGACAATCGGTCGTTCTTTCCGGATGGGTTCATTCGCGTCGCGATCATGGCGGCGTATTGTTTATCGATTTAAGGGATCGCACCGGGCTGGTTCAAGTCGTCTTCAACCCGGAACCGGCCGCGTTGTTCACCGAGGCCGAACAGTTGCGCGCCGAATTTGTGGTGCAAGTAAAAGGCGTGGTTCGCCAACGTCCCGAAGGCACGCGCAACCCGAATCTCGCGACCGGTAATGTCGAAGTGCTGGCCTCAACGCTGGTCATTCTCAACCGCGCGAAAACGCCGCCGTTTGAAATTTCCGAACACAACGAAGCCTCCGAAGATGTTCGGCTGAAACACCGTTATCTTGATTTGCGCCGCCCGTCCCTGCAACGCAACATGCAAGTCCGCCACGCGGTGGCCCACATTGCGCACAGTTTCTTCGATAAAGAAGGATTTCTTGAGATCGAAACGCCGATCCTCACGCGTTCAACGCCCGAAGGCGCGCGCGACTTCTTGGTCCCCTCCCGTTTTTCACCCGGTTCTTTTTATGCATTGCCGCAGTCGCCGCAGTTGTTTAAGCAGGTGTTAATGGTCGGAGGTTTCGACCGCTATTATCAGATAGCCCGCTGTTTTCGCGATGAAGACCTGCGCGCGGACCGTCAGCTTGAGTTCACACAAATCGACTTGGAAATGTCGTTTATCGATGAATCCGACATCATGGGACTCATCGAAAAGTTCGTGGCTTTGTGCTTCAAAGAAGCGCTTGGCATTGATGTAAAACTGCCGCTGCGCCGTATGCCATATGCGGAAGCCCATGCGCGGTTTGGTTCGGATAAACCGGATTTGCGCATTCCCACCGAAATTCTCGATCTCACTACGGTGTTTGTAAACACGCAGTTTGAGCGGATTAAAAACAATGTGAAAGCGGGCGGCGCGGTCAAAGCGCTGTTGCACGCGGGCGGCGCATCGTTCTCGCGTAAAGAAATCGACGATCTCACGAAATTCGCGCAATCGGTCGGTGCACAAGGTTTGGCATGGGTCAAAGTGCAGGAAAACGGCGAGATCGAGTCCCCGATCGCGAAATTTTTGTCGGCCGAAGAAAAGTCGGCGATCCAAACCGCGGCCAACGCGAAAAAAGGCGACATCGTTTTCTTGGTTTCGGATAAGAAGAAAAACGCAGAGGCCATCCTTGGCGCGCTGCGACTCCATTTGTGGCACACGTTCGTGATCAAGGGCAAAGCGCCGTCTTTGAAAGAAAAGGCCGAGTTATTGTGGGTCACGGATTTCCCGTTGTTCGATTGGAGCGAAGAAGAAAAACGATGGGTCAGCGTGCACCATCCGTTCACATCGTCCCGCCCCGAAGATTTGGAAGCATTGATGCGATTGGATCCGAAAACCGAAGTTCAGAACCCGAACTCGGTGCTGGGCACGTTCCGCGCGCGAGCGTACGATTTGGTTTTAAACGGCACCGAACTGGGCGGCGGAAGCATCCGTATCCATAACGCCCAGGTCCAGCGGATCATTTTGGCGTTGCTTGGCTTGGGCGCTGATGAAATGCAGGAAAAATTTGGATTCCTATTGGACGCATTAGATTCCGGCGCTCCGCCGCATGGCGGTATTGCGCTCGGCCTCGATCGGCTCATCGCGTTGTTGGTAGGCGAGGATTCGATCCGCGACGTGATCGCCTTTCCGAAGACCGCGAAAGGCACCTGTTTGGTCAGTGGCGCGCCGGGTCTCCCTGAGCCGAAACATTTGAAAGAGCTGAATATCCAAGTGGTTCTTCCGAAAACGGTTGAACCCCAAAAAGTCGGCGCGCCCAAGTCGTAATGGCCACAAAACGGCTGCATCTGC
>CAYXDS010000332.1:0-2202 GCA_964463805.1 uncultured Elusimicrobia bacterium
CGCGCGCGGCCATCGTTCCCTCCATTTCTGCTTCTTTTACCGAAACGGCCGCAAAGCCAGCGATTTGAGCGCTTAGCTCATCGACGCTCTTCGCATAAACTCGCCAACGATCGAGCGCGAACAACGGGTCCACATTCGGCGCGTGCGGGTCCAACCAACAGAACGGTTTCACGCCGGCCAATACCGCGTATAAAGCGGCCGAAGAACCGCGGTAAAGCAAACAGGAGGAACGCTCAAAATCGGTCTGAATCTGGGACTGAGCGGACAGCTCAATGTTCGAAAATTCGAACATCCGCCGCCTCAAATGCGGCGCCACTTTTTCGTACGGCAACACCGGATGACACCGGAAGATAAATTTGTGATCGGGAAGCGCGGCGGCCAACGCCATCGCGCCATCAAAAATTAGGATGGCTTCGCTGAGAATCCCTTCGGGCAAAACCAAAACGGTCTTGAGCCAGGGACGCGGCGGCAGCGTGCGATCCGCTCCGGGTGCGCGGCGATACGATCCGAACACGAGAAAACGCGTTGAAAATTCAGCGTGGCCTGGCGTCATCATTTGACGCGTTGTATCACCGGTGCACAACACCACGTCGGGAACCGGCACTTCCTGTTCAATGCGAACCGGGCGCGTCAACGCGAACGAATGCGCCATGATGACCGTGTGCTGATAACCGACAAGCCGAACGTTCGGATCCGCTTGCTTGGCGGCCCGCCAAAAGATTTTTTCCCACGGCTGCCCTTCGTAAAACGTGGCGATCGCTTTCGGTGTCCAACGCCGCACCGCGTTCGCCGCGCTCCAGGCATGCATGAAATTTTTCGTGGTATAAGGTCGCAACACGTCTTCGACCGCGCGCGCCGACAAACGGTTTCCGGGCCATCGCAAAAAAAGTCGAAGCGCCAACGACAATTGACGCAGCGCAACGATCAACGGCGCCCACGCGGGCACGAGCAAACTTTCGGGAAAATATCGGCCGCCCGTCTCAATCAGGGCTGTCCGCACGAAATTAAAACTTTGCAGCATCGATTTGATTCTCGATGACAAACGTCCGTCATCCGATCGACCATCGCCGGCCAACAACACGGCACGGCGACCACGCGCGGCCAATTGATTGAACAGTTCACCGTAATAGAAATCCGTTTTTTTCTTTAACGCTTCGGGTCCCGGTACCCATGTTTTCAAAACGATGTCGACCGGCGTCGCGGGCGACACGGCCCCGGCGAATCGAATCCGCAGCGTCCAGAAATAAACGGCATCGACAACCGCCGATGCCACACAGATCGCCGCTTTCATCAACAAACGAGCCAGAGAAATTCTCGTTTTCGCGGAGGAATCGGCGGCTTCCTTCAATAAACGAAGTTGTTCGGCCGGAATGGAATGACGCGGATGCACAAGGCTCGCGCCAAGCAACGCCGTTTGCGGATAGCGGCGCCGCAAATCGAGCATTTGTTCGGTCAATTCTTCGTACGGTTTAGGCCAACGCATTTTTCTTCGGCATCGCGAACGGCGTGAGGGTGCTCCCTTTGATTTCGTTGATCTTGTCGGCGCCCCAACGGCCCGCGAATTGATCAGCGGCACGCGCGAGCGCGATCTCGCGATCATGTCCCACTTCAAATTCTTGCAACAACCAGCCCAAATAAGCGCCCAAGCGTTCGGCCGCGCGGCCATCGCGATAGGGATCCATCTCGTTGAGAAACTCCCCCCATTGGCCGATCATCGACGCGCCGCGTTCTTTCCAAAATCGATCGGTCGCGACCCACAAATCGGCCCACTGTTGAAAAACCACGTCGGGTCCCAACGCGTAAAGAGGGCTTTTGCTCCAACCTTCGCGATCCATCATCACGGTCGGCTTGCCGATCAACGCCGATTCAATACCGGCCGATCCGGCCAGCAAACATCCATGAATCACAAGGTCGGCCGCCAAAGCGGCGGCCGCCGGCGGATAAAATGGAGTGGTGAAGCCGGCGTCAAAGATAAAACAACGCCCGGTTTTCTCGGCTCGGGCGAGCAATTCCGCCACCGGCCCGAGCCGCTGACGCAACGAACGAGGCGTCTTCGGCTTAAAGATGAGACCCAGGTCGGGTTCATTTATTAATCGCTCGAGTAAAAACGAATAGGCTTCCCGAAATAATGTGTGCCCGGACATAAAGCGGTCGTCATCGTGGGAGTTCTCATCGAAGAACGCGATGATCTTCTTCGCGTCG
>CAYXDS010000333.1:0-2188 GCA_964463805.1 uncultured Elusimicrobia bacterium
GAATTCTCGGAAAAAGGTTGCTTCTGAAAATGTCGGACGTCATGCGCGCCGGCGATTCGAATCCTGTCATTGAAGTAAACGACTCGATGACCAATTTGCTGATTGAAATGTCGCGCAAATGGACCGGCGCCGTGTCGGTGGTCGACAAACGGCGCAGGTTGGTCGGTATTGTGACCGACTACGACGTTCGGCAGGCTTTCGCGCAAGGCAAAGCGATTCGCTCGGTAAAAATCCGCCAGATCATGAATTCAAAACCCACTTTTATTTATTCGGATGAAATGGCCGTGCGCGCGCTAGAAATCATGGAGTCGCGCAAGAAGCCGTTGACGGTGTTGCCCGTGGTGGACCGTCGACGCCGTTCGGTCGGTATGGTTCATTTGCATGATTTGGTCCGCAGCGGACTCGTTTCAGGAAAAGAATCTCCGCTTTGAAGCCGCTGATCGGTCTTACCATTGGCGATCCGGCCGGCGTCGGCCCCGAGATCGTTCTTAAAGCCGTCTCCCGTCCTTCGGTTCGCGCTTCGGCGCGCTTCGTCGTTTACGGGGATCGCTCGCTGCTGTCCCACGTCAATAAACGCGTGTTGCGCCGTTCGCGATTGCCCGACGTTCAAATCATCGATTTCCAAAACGTAAGTCTCCGCGCGTTCAGATTCGGCGTCGCGACCGCTGACGGTGGGCGCGCCAGCGGCGAATATATTCAGGCGGCGGTTCGCGCGGCGTTGCAATCGTCGATCGATGCGGTCGTCACCGCGCCGATCAACAAACAATCGTTTCGGATGGGGGGGTGGGGAGAGCAATTCACCGGACATACCGAGATGGTGACCGCTCTCACAGGTGCGCGCCGAAGTGCGCTGATGCTCGTTCATGAAAAATTACGTGCTATCCACGTGACGTCGCATATTCCATTGAAGCGCGTCGCTTCCTCGTTAACGCGCGCGCGCGTTTTCGATACGGTCGAATTGGCCGGCCAGGCTTTGAAATCAATGGGTGTTTCGCGCGCGCGCATCGCCGTCTGCGGATTGAATCCGCATGCGGGCGACAACGGATTGCTCGGTCGAGAGGAACAGACGGTGATCGGTCCCGCGATCGAATTGGCTCGCCGACGCGGCTTGAACGCGCACGGCCCTTTTTCAGCGGACACCGTGTGGCCGATGGTCGAAGCCGAAATTTACGATGCGGGCGTCGCCATGTATCACGACCAAGGTCAGATTCCGGTTAAGCTTCGCGGATTTACGCCCAACGCGGTGGTGCGCGGTGTCAATGTGACGATTGGATTGCCGATCGTGCGCACGTCGGTCGCGCACGGCACCGGCTATGAAATCGCCGGCAAAGGCCGCGCGAGCGAACAGAGTCTGATCGACGCGATTTCGTTGGCCGTACAAATGGCGTCGCGTCGACGGTAATTTATGCGAATTGGAATCGACAGTCGACCTTTACGCGAGAAACAAACGAGCGGCATCCCGATGTACGTGCGCAGCTTGCTGCGGGAATTGGCCGCCGTCGATACGAAAAACGAATACATTTTATATTCGCACAAGAATTTTGATTATCCGTTGCCGGGTCCGAACTTCAAAAAACGTTCGGGCGCGTTGACGCGATACGGCAGCTTATGGATGCAGGTCGAATTACCGTTCTGGCTCGCGCAAGATAAGATCGACATATTTTGGGGAACTCAGCACATCATTCCGTTATTAAAGCCGTCGCGCGTGAAGGCTGTGTTGACCGTTCACGATCTCGTTCACTACGTGTTTCCGAAAACGATGCGGCCGCTGAATTTGTTGATCAATAAGTTCATTATTCCGCCGTCCGTGCACCGAACCGACGCGATCGTCGCCATATCGAATTGGACGATGCTCGATGTGAAGAAGTATTTAAACCCGAAGGATAAAATCATGGAGGTGGTTCACCAGGGCGTCGGGCGGCCGTTGTATCCGCGCAATCGCGAAATCGCGAAAGCGAAAGTGCTTGAACTGTTCGGTCTCAAGGAACCGTTTTTGTTGACGGTCGGCACGTTCGAGCCCCGCAAAAACATCATCGGCCTTTTTCGCGCGTTTTCTCTTCTCGTGGATAAAATGCCGCACCATTTGGCCGTGGTCGGACAAAAAGGATGGAAGAATCAGCATGTGATCGACGAGATTAATCACAGCCATATTCGCGATCGCATCCATCTGCTCGGCTATGTTCCCGAT
>CAYXDS010000334.1:0-2167 GCA_964463805.1 uncultured Elusimicrobia bacterium
TTTGACAGACAGGTCGATGATTTCGCCTCCGAAGATTTCCCAATCTTGCGTGAGATTACGCAATTGATTCACGAAATAATTGTAGGCCAAGAGCGCCGGAATGGCGACGACGAGCCCGGCCGCGGTTCCGACCAACGCTTCGGAAATACCGATCGCGACCGCGCTGGCGCCGCCGGCCGACGTCGAAGCGACCGCGTGAAACGCGCGAATGATCCCGATCACCGTTCCAAGAAGCCCGACAAACGGCGCCACGCTGGCCACGGTGCCGAGCACGCTGATCCGCGCTTCGTATTTTTGCACAAGCATTTGAATCGTTCGCTGGAGCAACCGCTCCTTATCTTCGCGATGAGACCCGGCGCGAAAGATTGCCTTGGCGATCGCGGCCAACGGCTGATCGGATTTTTCGCACCAAGCGACTATTTTTTCCGCGTCCGGTGATTTTCGAACGGATTCTAGAAACGGTCCCGATTGCAACTTAATTTGAGAAAATAATTTCCATCGTTCAAGAGCGATCGCAAATGTAACAATCGATGCGATGAACAAAATCGACAAAATGGGCCAACCGGCCGCAAATACGCCTCCCCAAGCTACCTTATCCAATGTGATGCCTCCTATTGTTGTGTGACCGGTTTCAAAACGGTCGATATACTGGTCAAATCTTTCTGTCCATTGCCGGCCGCAACGGCGGCTTCCATCACGAATTTAACCGCTTGCGTGACCGGAATATTCAGACGCTTCCCCTTCGCGGCAAGATCCATGAAGCGCACATCTTTCAGCATATTCTCAAGAGAAAACGCCGGTGAAAAATCTTGTTCAAGCAATGCTTTTTGTTTGATTTGAAAATAACCGCAATTTAAAGCGGGGCTGTGCCGAATCACTTCAAAGATCTTGGCCGGGTCCAATTGCTGCGCGTTCGCGAGCGCCACCGATTCGCACAACGCGGTCGTCATCTGAGCTACGATTAAATTCATGCAGAGTTTGAGCGCGGTGCCTTTGCCGATACCGCCCGCGTGCACGACCGCTTTGCCGATCGCATCATAAAGCGTCGACCACCGATCGATGACGGCCGAATCTCCACCTACGAGCAAAATCAATTCCGCGGCCTCGACTTGTTTTTTGCTGCCGGCCACCGGCGAATCGAGGAACGACATGCCGCTCTTTTCGGCCATTTGCGCGAACTCTGCGGTCGACGCTTCGTCGATCGTACTCATCTGCAGCAAGGTTTTTCCTTTCACGGCGGCCGCCAAAACGCCGTCGGGACCTTGCAACACCGAACGAACCGCTTTGGGATCCGTCACCATGACGATAATCACATCAGAAGACTCAGCCACTTCTCTCGGCGTACCAACGACGTTAAGTGCTTCTTTTTGAGCGGCTTCGCGTCGTACGGCCGAACGATTTGTCACGGTGACGGAAAAGCCGGCGGTTTTCGCGTTTTTCGCGATCGCCATGCCCATAATGCCGAGACCGATGACGCCAACGCGCTCCATCATCCCCTCGTTTGCGGTGACTCGGTCAACGCTTTTTCGGGAACGGTTCCGCGAATCGTTTTTAACACACGCTCGGATTCCTGGCTCACGGCGTTCGGATCAACGGAAAAAGACTCGGTGATCTGCTGCCATTTTTTCCCGGAAGATTTCATTTTCAACACGCGGCCAATCTCAACTTGCGCGTCGCGCGCGATGACCATGGCTGGGACCAATTCGTTGTATCCGTAATGAATTTTCCGGTAATAAGACAATTGATCGACCGGAACCGAAAACCGCTTGGATAAATCGGCCAACACCGCAGTTTCCGGATCTTCGCTGGCTTTTTTCGGAGCAGAGGAAGGAAACGGCGTCGAAGACGAATGATTTTTCTTTGTTTTCACGGTGCCGTGCGGTCCAAGCGTATAGCCGGCAAAGGAGTGGGTCGAAGAAACAAACGAGACAAAAATAATGAAAAAAACTTTTCTCAAAGACTCACCTTTGAACTCAATCGCGGCCCTTTCAACGCTCGCTTCAGCAAAAACTTATCGAAGATGGACTGACGCACGAATTTTAAACCGTAGGATTTTACTTGCCCTTTCACCACACGACGCACCACTTGTGCTTCGAAACGAACAGGCAGCTCGATCATGCATTCGATTCGGTCGTTGATGTCCAGATCGACTTCGGACTCCAATGCG
>CAYXDS010000335.1:0-2163 GCA_964463805.1 uncultured Elusimicrobia bacterium
CATTCTTCGATGGTTCGCATCGTTACCTGCTCGATTTGCTTCGAATACATCGTGAAGACTTTTTTCAGGATAACGCCGGTTTCATTGTCCATCCACAACTGGACCGTCGATTGACCGTCGAAAGTGTCGCTTTGAGATTGGAACAGAGTCGTTTCTCGGCCGGCGATTTGTCCGCCCGCGACGCCATTCCCCGAAAATGACCTTTTCCAAAACCGGTAACGCTCGACGCCCGCATCGGATTCTTGTGTAACCGTAATCTTCGGAGGAACGGAAGCCGAGGTCGAAGTCCTTTTTTCGGTTAGGTTTTTGCCGTCGTAGAGTTGGATGGTTTCTTCTTCGTCATCGCGGGAAACGACTTTGAACTTATTATCGGCCACCACCACGGTGGTGACGGCCTGGGTCTTTCGCTCGGAGATCCCGTTTTCTTTGGTCACGTTCCACGTGCCCGTGAACGAAACGGACGTCGTCGATGGCGTGCAACCGGCGACGAAAAACAACGCCAATCCTAGTGCTATTTCTCTCATACACATCATTTAATCGAAGACCTTGTCGCTTTCAAGCTCTTCGATTATCTTTGTCTGATGAAAGAGAATAGATGGTTTGTGCTCGGTTGTCTTGCGTTCGCGTTGGTTTTGTATGGCGTCTTCGTGTTTATCAATAAACGGCCCGTCGCTCACAGCCGTAGTCCCATTACCGTGGCAGCTGTTAGGGGTGGAAACGGCAATGTTGAATTGCCCGGTACGTCGGCCGCCAATGCGGCCGTCGATTATGCAAATGCGTTACACAGCGACGTAGCGCTTGCGCAGAAAAACGCCGATAAGCTTAGCGCCGCCAACGAAGCGCATCTCGCCGAAGCTAAAAAAGCCCTCGAATAATCGTTGCGAACTCGGTTCTCTGTTCCCGCGTACGATAGATTAAGAGCTATCGAACGGGAGGAGAAATTATGAGTCGCCACAGCACCATCGACATTGACAAGCCTTTTGCAGGGAAATCCAAAAAACAACATGTGCCGGGAACGCGCCCGCTGACTCAAGACGGACCGGGCAGTGCGCCTCTTTTCGGCGGCATACGCTTGGAAGAAGCGATAACCATCGCTTATCCGCCGGATCAAATTTATTCTTACTGGCGAGATTTCACCAATTTACCGACGTTTTGCAAGTATCTCACCAACGTAACCGTTCTAGATCCGATGCGGTCCCGTTGGACCGTGGAAGGGCCTGCCGGAAAGCCTCTTAGTTGGGACGCGATCATCATCGATGATCGACCGTACGAACTCATCAGTTGGCGATCGGTCGATCATTCCGATTTTGAGAACGCCGGCTCGGTTCGCTTTCGGAAAGCTCCCGGTGAGAGGGGAACGGAGATTATTCTTACATTCGCCTACAATCCACCGGCCGGTCCTCTCGGATCATTAATTGCAAAGTTGTCCGGTAAAGAACCGGCGTTTCTTATTCGCGAACAATTGCGCCGACTCAAACAATTGTTTGAAGCGGGGGAAATCGCCACTACGGACGGCCAAGCCGCCGTTTTCGAAGAATAAGGAGTATGTATGCGCGCCACATGTTGGTACGGCAAGCAAGATATTCGTTCCGTGAAAACGAGTGACCCTACGATATTGAATCCGCGCGATGCGATTGTCCGCGTGACGCTTACCGCGATTTGCGGATCGGACCTGCATCTTTACAACGCTAGAATTCCCTCGCTCCAAAAAGGAGACATCCTCGGTCACGAATTCATGGGGGAAGTTGTGGCGGTGGGACCGGGGAATAAGAATTTGAAAGTGGGCGACCGTGTGGTGGTCCCTTTTCATATTTCTTGCGGCAATTGTTTCTTTTGCAAACATCAAATGTTCTCGTTGTGTGAAAACTCCAATCCAAACACACAAATGGGCGATGCGATGTACGGACATTCACCGGCCGCCGCGTTCGGCTATTCGCATATGTACGGCGGTTATGCGGGCGGACAGGCCGAATATGTCCGCGTTCCGTTTGCCGACACCGGCGCGTTAAAAATTCCCGAAGGAATTCCTGATGAGAAAGCGCTTTTTCTTTCGGATATTTTTCCGACCGGCTTTATGGCCGCGGACAATTGCAACATTCAGCCCGACGACACGGTCGCTGTCTGGGGATGCGGGCCGGTCGGTCAATTCGCGATCGCCAGCGC
>CAYXDS010000336.1:0-2161 GCA_964463805.1 uncultured Elusimicrobia bacterium
GTATGGAAACAAGAGTTAGCCGCATTGGCCGAGAAAAAACATGCGACGTTTAATTCGGCGTTACGGGAATTTGACGATCAAGCGGAATCGTATCGGTCCAACCGATTGTCGCTCGGCGCGTATGTAGAAGCGCTCTCTGTCCATGGCGCTAAGTTCCCAGAGTTGAAGCGGTTTGTTGACGCGCTGCATCGCGAGCGAAAAATCGACACGGCCCGCGTGGAGGTCGAACGAGCCCAGTTGCTGGCTCGCGTCGTTCCGAGATTGTCGCGTGAAGAACTTTTAGGGTTCGTAAACGACAGCGCCGATTTCCGCTCCGGAAACATGTCGCAAGCAAAATTCTTTTCTGACCTGAAAACCTTATCGATAAGTCGTCAGATTCGCTTCTCTGATTTTCAGGAGCTCAACGCTTATGTTGATTACTTAACCCTCTCCGAATCAATCGATGCTGAAAAGCTTCATGCTGAAATCCACGCAGCCGAACTTCAGGTCTATGAGCAGCTCGCACAATCGATGGTCGAAAAAGATTTGGTCGTGCGGTCGCGCCGGCTCGCACTCATTGGGAAACTACTCGATTTCACTTTGACCAAACAAGAGTGGGACGAATACAAAACCATCGCCGGTTCGGATCCGTTTGAGAATTTCTACCGCGAAGCGGAATCGCGCGATGCGGCGATGTCGGAAAATATTTTGCGCGAATTGCGGACCAGTAACCCGAAATCGATGGTTCTCGTGACCGGCGGTTTCCATTCGGCGGAAATTGACCGGCGATTGCTCGATGCCGGTTACACGGTGGTCCAGTTTATTCCGCGCGTCACCAAAATTGATGAAAAGAATGGTTCCGGTTATCTAAGCGTGTTCACGCAGGAAAAGTCTCCGCTCGAAAAATTGTTCGAAGGGGAAAAACTTTTCTTATCTCAAGAAGTGATGCCACCGGCGGAGCGGTTGGAAGCGGCGGTGATGACCGTCGCCGAAAATGAACTACAAGGACCCTTAATAACGCCCCGTCCGTCGTTTAACAAATTGGCCGGCACATCGGCGTTTACGGTATTGGTTACGCGAACGGATCGAAAGAAATCAACCGTTGAAGGTCGATTGTTTCAAGACGATGAGGACGGCGTTGAATTTCATTTCCTTAGCTTCGCAGACGATGAAATGAGTCTCGAAATCCTGCCTGCACCATCTGCATTTCCGGCGGCGTTCATCGATGCGGTTTTCAAGTTGATGCCATCGTGGCAAAGTCCGATATCGGTGCTGAAGCTTTGTTTCGGAAACGAACGAGTGATGCTTGAGCGAATTTACAAAGCGTTGCCGCCGCAGGATTGGCCGGTTCTTATGGTGAACCGTATTCGTTTGGACGAGATGGTTATGCGCGGTGATATTACGTTCGATGAACAACTGCAATCCCGCGTCGCTTATATTTTGAATCGTTTGGCGTATGAGTTCATGTTGCTGGAACCGGTTTTAATCGAGCAAGATTTTTCGTTCCACTTCACAAACGAAATATTATCGCCGGAAGAAACGCTGGATTCGGCTGTCAGCGCGGCGTGCAGGCATCTCGCCCAATACTACTCCCGTCCGATTGAGAACTCCGTGCCCCCGCCAGAAATGCTTCAAATGGTCGATCCCATCAAAGACCATGCGACCGGAAAGCTTTTTTCGCGCGAAGAAATTCACGATCGCGGAATTTGGCATAAAACAAGTCACTCGGCTTTGATGACCACGCGCCAAGAAATATTTGTGCAAGTCCGAGCCGACAACGGGCTAATCGATTTGAGCGCTACGGGTCATAACAACCCCTATGAAACCGCCAAGGAAGCGTCGCTGCGCGAATTGTCGGAAGAGTTGCCGCTGCGCCGGTTGGGAATTCATTTTGATCACCCGCGGCTTTTTTGGGTGAGGCCCCCGATCAACGGTCCCCATCCGTTTCTGAAAATTTCACGAAAAAGCCATGTGGGCCCGCCGCGATTTGAAAACGGTGTTTTTTACACGGAGGGGAAATCGAAAGACAATCGCGAAGTCAGTACATTGGTCGGCATCGTATTGAGCGAAGCCGAAGAACGCGCGTTGCGCGATTACTTTGCGGGGGGCGGGCGAACCGAAGACGTGAGAGGCGGATCCTTTAGTCCGTTGCGTGAGTGGGTGGAAGACGTTCAACTGCATC
>CAYXDS010000337.1:0-2127 GCA_964463805.1 uncultured Elusimicrobia bacterium
GTCGGAAAGCTCGGCGGAGGATTTACTTTTCAAATGCGCCTTGATGCGCACGAAATCAAGCACCACCAAATACACAAACACGAAATTGTCGACCCAATAGCGCCGCCACAAACGAACCGGCTCTTGGATGTAACGATAAAACCACTCCATGCCGATGTTTTGGATCCAACGCGGAGCGCGTTTCGCTCGGCCCGCGATCACGTCGAAACTACCGCCGACACCCATACAGAACGGCACGTTTAATTTCCGAATGTTTTGCGCCATCCAATATTCTTTTTTCGGAGAACCCATCGCCACGAACAAAATATCGGCGTTTGAAGCGGCGACTTTCGCAACCACGCTGTCGTTGTCTTGCTCTTTGAAATAACCGTCGTTCGAGCCGGCCACGACCAATCCGGGATATTTGGTTTTCACGTGTTGAAGCACCGACTCCAATACCCAGGAAACGGCGCCCAGAAAGAACACTCGGTATTTTTTTCGGTCGGCTTCGATAAATAGCCGCTCCATCAGGTCGATGCCCGTGACTCGCTCCGGAATCGGCCGCCCGAGCAACTTCAATGCCCACACCACCGATTGACCATCGGCGTTGATCAACGCGCACGACTTAACAATGTCGTTCAATTTCGGATTGCGGTGCATGAGCACGAATTTACCGGCGTTCACAACGCAATGTTGATGCTGCACGCGGGAGGCGATGATTTTGTTCACCTCGGCAACCGTTTGTTCCAAATTGAGCCGAGCCACCGGACAGTCCAATAAATAGACATTGTTCGTGAATCGATACGCTGAGGAAGGTGACGCCATTTTTGCAGGAGCCTTCGTATCTAACATGGATGAAGCCTAAAGAAATTCGGAGCTTTTATCAAATGATGCATGGCTCCCTGATTCTCGACTCGTATAGCGAAGCATCGCGCCCACAAAAATCCAAAAAACCGCGCCGCCAAACGGACCTTCAAATACCACATTGAAAGAAGCGATGATCAAACCCCATAAAATATAGACAACGCCGAAGGCCGCCAGCGGGTCTGCCAGAAGGATATGTTGAAAAAGTCGCCAAAAAACAACGGCCAAAAGCAGCATATAAGCGCTGAATCCGATGATTCCAAACCGATAGAACATTGCCAAATGAGAATTATGGAAATCAATTCCGTACCAATGAAATGTTTGAAAGGTGCCAGATTCGCTTCTCGTCATTTTCATGGGAGGAAGTGGAACAACGTCACGGACCGGCGCTTTATTCGTCGACGCTATTCTCGAACCAAAATCGTAAGTTGCGTGCAGCAGATTAATCGCGGTTAAAAAACGGATGGGGTCATGAAAAGGCGACATTCCCCGAATGATGAGCGGATTGGAAAATCCCATACCGATCCATGGATGAAAATGCAACACCTGTTGAATTCCTTCCACCCAAACCTTAAGCCGCCACGAAGCGTTTTCGGAGCGGTCGCCAACCAATATTTTTCGTTCCAGCATCGAGACGATTCGCGGCGTCTCAAACAAAGGATATTTGTCGTTAATCATCTTCTTCGTATAAACCATCGATATCGAGTTCGATTCAACGGGCTCCGGCGCGAACTCGGACTCAGGCAATTTCCCTATCCCATTGCGTTCCCCTTCCGTCGGCTCGGACGGAACCGGCGCAACATCGGTTGCCGGAACCGGAACCGGCGCCGGTTCCGGTATCGGTTTCGGCGCAACGACCTCCGGAACCACCACAACGGGAGGCGCCGACTCAGGAAGATCGGAAGGAACCGAAGAAAAATTTTTTAAAAACTCAAAACGTGCGATGGAAGCGGGCGGTCCCAACAAGACGCAGAAGAAAATTGACAACATCGCGAACAAAACAAAATATTGGGCGAGAAACTTACGCGGCACCAGTGTTGGGCGATAGATCAAAAGCCCGAAAATAAACAGCAAAATCGACAGCAAGGCCACGGTGGTGGACCGACTCATAAATATAGATTGGGATAATGCAAAAGCGCCGATCAACGCATAAAGCCAGCTGAGACGGTTCTTTCCTCCTTTAAAAAGCGGGTAAAACGCGCAATATGCCACCGCGTACATTGTCGAAACGCCCGAAATAAGGATAGGAGGATAAAAAATCTTATAGTGAAAAATATCACTGAT
>CAYXDS010000338.1:0-2112 GCA_964463805.1 uncultured Elusimicrobia bacterium
AGCTTGACCAAACCACGTTCGGCATAAATTCCACATTGACGATCCAGTTCTAACCGGTCTACAATCGCCGCATTGGGACCCTCCTCCCCGGAGGACCGTTGCACCCATTCATCGCGCCCATCATCGACATCGCTTTCCCGAATATTTGCGTTTGTTGCAAGACGGACATCCATCCGTCATTGGTCCAACCGCATCGGCTGTGCGGCGTCTGTTCCACGCGTATCCATTGGCGTACCGCGATCGACGCGTCCGTTGAAATGGGATTCGACGCGTTGTTCGCGGCCGGCGATTTTGACGGACCGTTGCGCGAGCTTTTGCATCGATTCAAATACGGCGGGCGCCAACATTTGGGACGATATTTGGCCGATCAATGGCTTGCACGATGTCCGTTTGATCCGGCCGATATCGACATGATTATGCCGGTTCCGATGCCGCGGTGGAAATCCTGGCGTAGGGGATATAACCAGGCGGCGCTATTGGCACATGAGATCGGCGCAAGTTGGCAGGTACCTGTTTATTCGTATGGTTTAACGAGGCGATGGTGGTCGGTCTCCCAAACAAAATTGGGGCGCCGGCGACGATTTCAAAATGCGGCGAAGAGCTTTAAACTGGTACTGGGTCAGCTTTACCGTCAAAAAACGGTGCTTATTATCGATGACATTTGCACAACCGGCGCGACGCTCGACGTTTGCGCACGGTTGCTTAAATCGGCCGGAGCAAGCCGGGTTTTGGCAGGAACAATTGCGCGGGATAATGCATGATTTTCATCATAATTTAATCATGGTTTAAGGCGATTTTAAGGGGTTCTTTGGCATTATGGCTAATGCAATTAAAACGGTGTTTGCGAGCGATGCTCGTGTTGATCGTGGCTTCGGAGCCGCTATTGGCCGACATGGCTCAATCGCATATTTGGGCGGATCGCCTAAAGAATAGACTTCCGGGTAGTTTAGTTTCTGCACCGCTTTTTTCCGATCGCATTTCCAGCCTTTCAACCACGTCAACGTCATCTTGGCCGGCCATTCCCCCGCAATATGGTTCGATTCGGAAAATCCATAAACCGAATTCGTCCTCATCTTCCGCTCCGGTCGTTCTCCATATTCAGGACGTTCACCGTAACCTGGAAGCGCAATCGAATATTTCAAAATTAATCACTGTGTTGACCGAAGCGGGCAAATTGGATCTTGTGGCTTTAGAAGGCGGATTCGGTGAGCTGGATTTGAGCGGACTCCGGTCCCTCGAGGATCGCGAGTCGGTTCAAAAAGCAGCCGAATACTTATTCCGAGAAAATAGAATCACCGGTCCGATTTTCAGCTTGCTCACGTTGAAAACCAAGATTCCGCGCGTCATCGGCGTGGATGACTTAGGCGCCTATAAAGCGAATGTCCAAGCCTATCGGCGTTCCCGAAACAAGAAAGTTAAGGAGCAGGTTGGGCGACAATTGGTGGATTTGATGGCGGACGGAGAAAAAACGGTTTCCGCGCCGCTGTTCCGGTTGGAATCGATCATCAATGCGTATGAAAAAGGAACCCGTTCGTTCAGTGATTTTCTTTTCGATCTCGAGAAAAGTTCGCATGAAATCGACGTTCGAATTCCGGACTCCGTCTCGCGTTTCTTGGAAGCGCTCAGAATCGAACGGCAAATGGATTTTTCCCGCGTTGAGCGGGAGCGGAACGCATTATTAACTCGTTTGGTCGAGCGTTTGTCGCGAGCCGATCTTGAACGATTGACCGACATCGGTCGTCGCTATCAATCGGCGGAAGTATCTCATGAAGATTTTGCCGCAAACGTGGAGAGTTTATGCCGCGCAAACGGAATTTCTTTGGCGTCGTATCCTCTCGTCGATCGGTATTTCCATTACGTGCGATTGTCGACGCATCTGGATGGCGCGCAGTTGTTTGACGATCTTCGTCAGCTGCAGACGGATTTGATTCATCGAATGGCGGCGGACGGCCGACAAAGAAGCTGGTGCCGATCACTTGACCAACTTCGCCTCACGTTGAAGTTGGCCGATTTTAATCTCACTCGCGCGGACTGGGATCAATACAAGCGCGATCCGATGACGGTTTCGGCGTTGAAGCCATTTGTGGAATTTTATCGACAAGCCGAAATTCG
>CAYXDS010000339.1:0-2056 GCA_964463805.1 uncultured Elusimicrobia bacterium
GAAGGCGTATCCAAGTTGACCGGCTCACGCGTCGAAGCCCAACGCATCGTCGATTATCTTTTTGGCGCGATGCGCGAAACGCTCCGCAAACACGAGAAAGTGGTTGTCCAGGGGTTCGGAAGCTTTCACGTGGTCATGCGGAAGCCGAAAAAAGGCCGAAATATCAAAACGGGCCAAGAAGTATTGATTCCAGCCCGCCCCGCCATCAAATTCCGTAAAGGGAAAGACTTCCTATGAGCAGCGATGTGATCATGCCGGAAAAGTACTTCTACACGATCGGCGATGTGTGTAGGATGACCGGCACCAAAGCGCACGTGCTGCGATATTGGGAATCACAATTCAAATTGCTTCGTCCGGCCCGCCGATATTCGGGCCATCGCAAGTACACGAAACGCGAAATCGATCTCATCGGCCGGATCCGCCAGCTCGTCATCGACAAGCAATACACGCTGGCCGGCGCCAAAAAAGAAATCAACCGCGCTTTTTCACCACGCCCGCAATCGATGGGCGGCAACGGCCAAAAATCGGTGCCGACGGTCGCGATGCTTCAAGAAATCAAAATCGAAATCGAAGCGTGCTTGAAAGCCCTCGAACCGCGGGGAACGAAACAAGAATTGTTCGACTTAAAATAATCCGAAAAAAAATTATTGCTCCCGAATTTCCCTTCCGTTGTAGAATATCGGGGTCTATTGTCATTGTCCATCGTGAAGGAGGCCCTAACCATGATCGACATCAAACGTATACTTGTGCCCGTCGACTTCTCCTATGAAGCCCGCAAAGCCGTAGAGTGGGCGATCGCGCTGTTAAAAAATACTCCCGGAGCCGTTCTGTTTCTGTTCCATGCGATATCGCCGCCCTACGCCGATTATATGGCGTGGAAGCACGGCGCGACCGATCACCATTGGGATCAGGAAAGACAAGAGTTGGATCGATGGACGCAAAATATCCCAAGTACGATCCATTCGGATTATATTGTCGCCGACGGCCCGGTCGCACCAGCGGTTCGTCAAACGTGCGATACGCTCAAGATCGATATGATCGTCATGATCACGCGCGAACGCCACGGTCTCTCCGGTTTGTTCAAACCAAACACCGGCGAGCGGATCGTTCGATCGGCCCCATGCCCGATATTGGTTCTGCATTTGAATCAACCGATGAAAAAACTGCAACACCCGGTCAACTCTCAATCAATACCGGTGGAATCCGTCGCCTAGATAAAAATCATTTCGGAGCGGCGGGAATTGAACCCGCGACCTCACCCACCCCAAGGGTGAGTCGGTTGTTGACAGTCAAGCATTTTCGCCCAAGTGTGTCCAAAAAGTGTCCAGTGAATTTTCACTTTTAGGATCTGGAATTGGCTGGAAACACAAATCCGAGTTCTTCTTTGATTTTTTCGGGAAGCACACCAGGGATAATATCCTCAATTAGTGAAAAGACTTCCTTCAACTTATTGAGTTTCGGATTTTTCTGGGCCTTTAAATTAAACGCAAGAGCAGGTAGAACAAAACCCAGGCTTCGCGTTATGGCTTCCAAATTCATTCCCTCATTAGGGTGCATGAACCACTGTTCACCGAGGTGAACAGTAATCGGCAATTTGTTAGGTTCCCAGCGGCCAACAATCCATTTTGAGTAGGGTATGCCTTGGTTGTGACAAAAGATGTTTAACTTTTCTAGTCCGATGGCTCTTTGCAGAATAGACTGTATTTCTTTTAAGAGAGATCCGTTTTGAAGGTCCTTAATAGCGATGGAGATCATCGGCGGACCCAACGGGACACGCCAGATTTTTCCGTCACCATTGGATGCAGCGGTGGGTTCTTGGTTATCTTGCGGATGGGGTAGCTTCTCTTGAATGGAATCTGGTACGTCAGGCTCCAAGATCACCTGAAAGGGATGCCCGCCTATCCACTTTGCATACCACATATTGCTAGTAGCATAGAGGTCCAGACGACTTTCTTCTTTTGAAGCAATTCCGATAAAGAACGGAACTTGCTGTCTAAATAGCCACTCGACTTCGTAGGATTTCCACTTCCCGTCTTTAATGCCTCCATAAGAGATT
>CAYXDS010000340.1:0-2053 GCA_964463805.1 uncultured Elusimicrobia bacterium
CGTCAACTTGGTTTGTCGGCGCGCGCGTATGACAGGATTTTACGCGTAGCGCGAACGATTGCCGACTTGGAATCGGTGGAATCAATCGAACCGCGCCACCTGGCCGAAGCGATCGGTTACCGCGTTCTCGATCGCGCGTCGCAAGCAATGGTTTAAATTTGGTTTTATTGACCACGATATGAAACGAACTGTTCCCATTGTGTTGATCGTTGCGGCCGCTCTGCTGTACGGCTTGTGCCGATACGCATATTTCGTTGGCTTTTTTAACGATGACGCCTTTTACGTGATCGGCGCGCGTTCGCTGCTCCAAGGCCGATACGTGGAGTTGAATCAGCCCGGTACGCCGCCGCTCGTGAATTACATGCCCGGTTATCCGGCGCTTCTCGCCATCGTCATGCGGTTCTTTCCTGATTCGTTTCTGCCGCTTCAGTTGTTTTCGGTCGCGATGGCGGCGGTGGGATTGTTCGTGTTCTCGAAGATCGTCGACGGTGAAGAGTCCTTTTTGATCACCACTCTTGCGTTGGCCGCGGCCGCCTTTAACCCGCTGTATGTAAGTTTATCCGCTCAGCTGTTGTCGGACATTCCCTACTTTCTGTTCTCGATGCTTGTGTTCGCCTGGGCCGCGCGTATTTGGCCCCACAACGATTGGCGACTTTGGTTTGTGCTGGCCGGGTTGGCAGGTTTTACGTATTGCATTCGGCCCGCCGGTTTGTCTCTGGGATTGGCCTTGCTTGCCGCATTGTTGATCGAGCGTCGTTGGAAAACGGCGTTCATTTTCATTTTGTTCCTCGGGTTCTCCGTCATGCCGTTCGCAAGCCGCCAGGCGTCTCGATACGCATCCGAATATGTTTCCTCCTACAGCCCGACGCTTTCCTCCTATTATTTTAGAGAGATTTTCGTACGGAATCTTTTGCGATGGCCGGTCACGTGGAAATGGCTCGACGGGTTATCGATCATGGGGGGCCTTGTTTTGATGGGGATAGGGGCCCTCCGTTTTGGTTTGAGCGGATGGAAGAAATCGTTGCTCATCTATTTAACCGTTTACGCGATCGCTCATTTCTTTTGGAGCAAGGAATCCGGCCGCTATATCTATCCGGTTTTCCCATTTGTGGCCTTTTTCATTTTTTCCGGTATCCATAAGAAAAAAGCGGCGATCACTTTGGCGATCGCGGTTGGCGCATGTTATTTTCGGCCGTTGCTGAACATCGTGGAATCGTCCGCCATTGCGCCGAACGCGTTGAACTCTGCTCCGCAGGAAACCATGGAATGGATTCGTTCCCATACCGATGAGGCGGATATATTCGCGGCGGAATTAGATGGACAGCTGTTTCTGTTAACAGGGCGGCAGGCTGTTCATCTTCCAAAAATATTTGAAAAAGAAATGTTTCTGGCATGGATGGAATCGCGAAATGTCCATTATATTTGGGTCGAAGCGGTTCCGTTTTTAATGCGCACGCATCAAGGTGGGACGGTCCATGACGCTTATCCGGCGGCGCGGCTGCTCGAAATTGTCAACGACTCAAAACGATTTGAACTGGCCTTCTCCTCGGTTAAAGAAAAGACAGCCGTTTACCGTTTCATTAAAATAATGCCTACCCTTGACACCGAGCGAATCAGAACCTAACTTTATGGCAGCGTAGTGAATTCGCATCGAAAATTTGTGCTGTTCCGGAGGTTGTTTCCAATGAAAAAACTTGCGTTGAGATTACTCGCTTTGTCGGCGTTGACCGTTCTCATTCAGCCGATGTTCGCCCGTTCGTGGGCTGAAGAGAAAGTCGATGCCGAAGAGGCCGTCGATTCGAAATCTTCTGACGCCGCGCAAGACGCGATTCCCACCGAAAAAGCAAAAGACGATTCCATTGTCGAAGAAACTCCGTCTCCCGCTAAACCCGCCCGCGCAATAAGACGAACCGACCGCGCCGATGCATTTGTCGCCGGTGCGGATTGGGAGTTCGATGGATTCGTTTCCGGCGGCCAAGATTCGAATATCCGCAGCATGTTTTATTTGAACGATTTGGTGTACGTGAACATCGGCGGGCAGCATGGCATCTCC
>CAYXDS010000341.1:0-2049 GCA_964463805.1 uncultured Elusimicrobia bacterium
GCCCGATTATTACTTCCACATCAACCAACGCTTTTGGATTGGGCTCGGAATGATAATTTTCTACGCCCAAGCTGGCGGCCACCACTTGTGCATTTTCGATGCTGCCGGAGCGATCGATCACACGCGTCTGCAGTTGCTCGGCCGAATAATTCCCCCAATCGATCACGTCATAGCCGGCGCGGCGTAAAAAACGCGTGATGTCGTAAGCGAACCCGCCTTTTCCGGACGCATTCCAAACTTTGACAGTAATCCGGTTCGCTTGCGGCACGATCGTCTCGTCGAGCGGTGTCGGCGCCTTTCCAAGGAAAAGTTGCGCGACCAACTGGCCGATCATGTCATGGCGCGGCGCCCAATAAACGCCGGACATGCGGCCCGGCAGAATGTAGAACCCGACGCCGTCCGGCCGAAGCCTGCGCGCCGATGCGGCAAGAAACATCATGTCCCATAACGACATATTCGAATTGATCGCGGCATCAACGGCCGCCGCCAGCTCGGGCAAACGGAACACGACGCTCGGCCGCGCCGCCGAACGAATGAAGCTGCGCACGAATTCCTGTTGACGGAAAATACGGCCGCGGTCGCCGGTGGGACCGCGAAACCGCACGTAACGCAGCGCGTCGTCGCCGCGCATTAAATAACGGCCCGGCTCAAAATGGATGTGCGTGTTGCCCGCATGGTCATCGTAATGCATCGGCTGCTTCACGACGACCCACACGCCGCCGAGCAAATCGATCATGTGGCGGAATCCGGAAAAATCGATTTGGAAATAATATTGGACCGGCGGTTTGTACGCGGCGTTCGACAACAAATAGGTTACGCCTTCGATGACTTTCATCGACGCTTCGTTCAAATTTCCGGTTTTCCGCAACGTATAACCGAAAACTTCGTTCACGCGATTGAACCGGTATCCGGGCCAGTCAATGTGCGTGTCGCGCGGAATCGACAGCATGCTTAAATAATTTTTAACCGGATCGAACACGGCCAACATCAACGTATCGGTGTGGCGCGACAAGTCCGCCGCGTCCACCCCGAACAACAACACGGGCACGCGTTCGCCGCGTTCGAGCGCCGCCGCGACCGGTGATCGCTCGGCACCGATCAGCGTGGCCAGGATCAGCGATAAAAACAGAAACGCCACACCGCGCATGAGCGTAAGATGACGGTTCGAATCCCGTTTCATGACGTCACGCGGCACACGACGCGGTTCCAAACGCGGAACGGCGTCGGATGAATGGGTTTGCATTTCTTAAGCTGCCAGCCGATTTTATGAGCGACCGCCTCACGGAAACCGGCGTCCAAATTCTTCAGCGCAATCTTACGAATCGCTGCGGCCGACGCTTTGTATGGACGCAACGGCTCGGAAAAATCGGCTATGAACAGGATTTTATCCTCAAGACTCATTTTTTCGTTGCCGAGCGTGTGCGAGGCCATCGCGCTCAAATCCTTTTTATTCGTAATCCATTTTTTTCGACGGACCACATCGGCGCCTACATACGCATGCAACATATTGGGGGCGGTCTCAATGATGAACTTCTTATCGGGAACCGATAAACGGCGTTTGATCGCATACCGGCGCAATTTCTTCGGCGACCACTCCTTCACGTAATCGTGCAAAAGCCCGGCCAGGCGCGCCCGATTTGGATTCCACCCGTGTTTTTTCCCGAGCTGCGCGGCCCAGTCGCCGACGCTGACCGAATGTTCGTAGCGATGCTTCGACACTTTCTTTTTCAATTTCGACCGAAGCGATTCGTACAACTCGTCATTTTTCATAGAGATGACGCTTCTTTATCATTTCCGAAACTTTACGAGGCACACCCATCACACGTTTGCGGCCGCGCGCTTTTTTTCGGACGACGGTCGACGAAACTTCCGGGAACGTGCCGCGCAGAAAAACCATACGCGCGTTCAGACCATTCAATTGAAGCGGAACGCCCGGACGCTTACCGACCACAAGCGTGGCCAACTTCACGATTTTCTGCGGATATTTCCACTGCGGCAGCGAAGCGAGCGCATCGGTGCGGACGTCGGTCTGCGCCCAGGTGAAGGTGC
>CAYXDS010000342.1:0-2045 GCA_964463805.1 uncultured Elusimicrobia bacterium
CCGCTCCTTAAAAAGACCACGCTGATGTTTTTGTTTTTTATTTCGTGTTGGATGATTCCTTTAGGATTATGGCTCGCGTTTTTTCTGCCAGCGTACCGAATTGCGTCGCTGCATCTGGTGTTTATCGGCGGCTTCAGTCTCATGATTTTCTCGTTCGGCGCGCTTATTGTGTTGAGTCATTCGATGAAAGCGCAACGAATCAACGAGCGCTTGCCGTTCTTGATCGTTACCGGAATTTTCGCGCTAACGGCGGTCGCGTTACGGTTTCTTGCCGAGTTTTTTCCGTCGAAATATATGCCGATGATCCATACTTCTTCGGGGCTATGGGTGTTGGCCGCGCTCGTGTGGAGTGGCGCGTTGTGCTCCGCGTTGTTTGGTTCTTTAACCATCGGTTCAGAACGGAGGCTTTCATGAAAATAACGGATAGATTTATCGGCGATCATAAAACATTCCGGAAACTGATCGGCGACATCAATTCAATCGCGGGTCAGCCGACGGATCAATGGGACCGTAAGAAGTTGCTGCGGTGGGTCGAATTGTTCAAGGATCATTTGATCTTGCACGCGTGGGGGGAGGAAACGTTTTACTATCCGGCGGTTCGGGTTCGCTTGTCTGAAGATTCTCCGGTCATCAATCGCAGTTATGTCGACCGGTTGGACGTCGAACACGATGATGTCGATCGCCTCATGGATCAATTGGAAGCGGAAGTGCGGGAAAATCCTCTATCGGTGAATTGGCCGATCACCTATCAGTCGTTTGTGGACGGTTTGACCGCGCATATGGGGAAAGAAGAAGCGGAGCTCTTTCCGTTTTCAGAAGGTCTTTTGGGGAGTGAGGGATTGGATCGGCTCTCGGCTGAACTTGAACGTCGCCGACGCGAAGCGCCGCCGATCCGGCGTCATTCCACTATTTAGGCCGGCGGGGCAGGCTGGCGAGGTTCGTGCTCACGAACGCTAGGCTTTCTTCACCCAACGGCTTTTTCGACAAATGTGCGAGCCACGTTTTGCCCAGCTGACCTAAGAAGTTGCCGAATACATTGCCGCCCTTAATGGTTTCGATTTTCAACGGTATCGACGACGACAAAATTTCCTGCTTCTTCGTGGCGTCCCAGATCCAAATCTTTCCACCGATTGAGCGTTTCGTATAAACGCCGAAGTTCGCTTCGTTGAATTCCTCGACGTTTCCGAAAACCAGCCAGTCCGCTTTCAGCCATTTGGCGACCGTTTCCGGTTTTACAGCGACCAACTGCCCGCCTTCCGAATACCCATGGTCTTTCAACGCCGACTCGGCTTCGTCTTCCGACACGACGTCGTAGCCGCCGTCTTTAATCATTTTGAAAACCAGCGATTGAATTAGAGTCGGACCGTTCAAGCTGACAACTTCGTCTGAGAACGGCACGATCGCCACGCGGCGTCCAAACCATCTCTTTTCGGCCGCCGATGGTTCGGCGTTTGCGGAGACGCGCGATAACTCGTCGTAGATTGACGGCCAACGGATACCTTGCGCGTCCTTATCGCCTTGGCTTTTTGTCTCGGCTTCGTGATAGTGCCGCGACGCGGTTTCGAACTCGCCGCGGCGTTCGGCGCCGACCGCGAGACCGAGATTTTCCCGCCATCCGCCGCGTCCTTCATCCAGCCGTTTTTGCCAAATCTGCTCGGCGGATTTCCAATCATGCTTGCAGGCAGCACGGAACGCCGCTACGGATTCATCGTCTTTTTTGATTTTGAAGATCGGGCGAGCGCACGACGTCGTATTGATCGGTGACACCAGTTCCGCGATTCGATCGGCCGCTTTCTTGGTCAGTTTCGCTCTGAATTCGTTTTCTTCCATTCCGCTTGGATGTTCAATTTCTTTTTCAGCCAAAAGTGGAAGCCGTTGATCGATTAAACATTCGTTGGTCAATGTCGAAATAAACTGCGCTTGCACCTTCAGCGTTGCTTGGCACCTCCAACTCGTCGATTCTTTTTCTTTTCCATTTTCGTCTTCGGTTTTCTTTTTTAATTCGATTTTTTTCAGCTCAAAATCTTCAAGTCGCACGCGCAGAA
>CAYXDS010000343.1:0-2044 GCA_964463805.1 uncultured Elusimicrobia bacterium
ACGTGCGTTGACGGCCGCGTCGTTGATGTTCTTCAAAACTTCGGCGGTCGGCGGAGCCGGGCGCAAAATGCGATTGCCCGCGTCGTAGTACTTGTTGATTTTTTCTTGAAGCGCGAGCACCGACGTATAAAGAGCTTCGGGGCGAGGCGGGCATCCTGGCACGTAAATGTCGACCGGAATCACTTTATCCACGCCTTTGGAAACCGAGTAAGAATCGTAGTAAGGCCCACCGCAATTCGAGCAGGCGCCCATGGAGATCACAAAACGGGGTTCCGGCATTTGGTGGTACAGCGTCTCGACGGCCGGTGCCATTTTTTTCACGACGGTGCCGGCGATGATCATCAGATCGGCTTGGCGCGGCGTCGGGCGCGGAATCACGCCGATACGGTCGAAGTCGTAGCGCGACGCGTAAGCGGCCATCATTTCAATCGCGCAGCAGGCGAGACCGAACGTCAGCGGCCAGATCGAGGATTTGCGCGCCCAATCGATGAAAAAGTCAACGGTCGTCAACATAAATTCGCCGCCGGGCACTTTGTATTGCCGAACGATCGGCAGTTTGTCCAACACCAAGCTATTGCTCATCTAAAATCACCTATTCCCATTTAAGCGCGCCCTTGCGCCACGCGACGACGAACGCGACGAAAAGGATCGCAATGAACGTTAAAATTTCAACGAAGCCGGTCCATCCGAGTGTTTTGAAACGAACCGCGTACGGCAAAAGAAATACCGCTTCGATATCGAATATGACGAAAATCAGAGCGAAAACATAAAACCGGATGTTCGGCGACACATAAGGCGTGCCGATCGGTTCCATTCCGCATTCGTAGATGCTGCGACGCAACGGATCGGTACCGCGCTCGCGCACGAGGTAGTTCAGCGCCAAAACGCCGAAGATAAACGCAAATCCTATGGCGAGAAATATAAGAAGTCCCGCGTACTCAGTTAAATTTAACACTTAGGTCCTATGAGCCACATAAAGTCCGGCGATCCCGCCGCTTAACGGGTAGTGGCACACCCGCTCAAATCCGGCCCAGCGCATCTGCTGGCACAACAACTTCGGTTCCGGAAACTTCTCAATCGTTTTCGACAAATAATCTTTCGGCCATCGTCCGCCGAAATTCGCGCGGCCGATCAGCGGCAACACGAATTTTAAATACGTCCTGTGACCCCACGAGAGAAAACCGCTCGGCGGCCGAGACAACTCCAAATGCACCATCTGCGCGCCCGGTTTCAACACGCGGTAAAACTCGCGAAAACTTTGCGGAAGAATGCCGCCGTGATGCAAATTGCGGATCACGAACGCCGACGTAATCCCATCGAACGTGCGCGGCGCATACGGCAATTCATCCGCCTTTCCCAACTCAAACACCGCGTTCGCGTGCTTCGAAAGTTTTTCGCGCGCGGCGGCCAGCATATTTTCAGAAAAGTCCACACCGACCACATCGGAACCGTGCGTGAGCAACTCTTTCGCCAAATCTCCGGTTCCGGTGCCCACGTCGAGCACATACGTGCCGGGCGCGAACATGCTGGCGACCTCTCGCCGCCAAAGGATGTCTAACCCAAAACTGCTGATGTGATTAAAGCGGTCGTAACCCGGGGCCAGCGAATTGAACATTTCCCGGATCGGCGACGTATTCATACCTTCAGAGGCCTTTTGAATCAAAGATCTTCGGCGCCGAGCGTCTTCTTTTTGCCGTCGGCTTTTACTTTTTCAACCGAAGCGTTCACAATCTGTTCGATCTTCTGCGACAACGCGTCCGTGTAGTCTTTACCGGTGCGGAAACCTGCTTCTTTTACTTTCTTCTTCACTTTGCTCACAACGACGTAGATCTCAGACATTAAGCTAACTCCTTTCCGTTCGCCAAGGCGAAACGCTGTTATGGGTTCTTCTCTATGTAAAGGGTTTAAGGCGTTAGGAGGACGCGTCAAAAGTGTTCGGATCATAAGACAAAGATTTTCCGCTGTCAAAAAAAACTCAAATTAAGCGGAGCACTCTCATTTACCGATCTCGGATTTGAAAGCCGCGTTCTCTCCCCAAGCGTAA
>CAYXDS010000344.1:0-2033 GCA_964463805.1 uncultured Elusimicrobia bacterium
CGTTGTTGGATGCGTCCACCGTGCGCGCGACGGTCAAGCTTGCGCGCCGCATGAAAGCGATCGCGACACCGGTCGCCGAACTCGATAAAAAAGATTTCGCAAATCCGAACGTGGTGAAAGTGGCGGTCGGCAAAGACGGACGCGCGTTGTATTTCTCTCGCGCGCCGATACCGTTTCCGCGTGATGGCCGTTCGCCGCAGCCGCCGGTCAAGCACATCGGTCTTTATGTGTATCCGCGGCGGGAATTGCTCAGATTTGTTTCGCTTCGACCGACGACGCTCGAACGAACCGAAATGCTCGAACAGCTTCGGGCACTGTATTACGGCTTACCAATTTATGTGGTCCGAACTTCGTACGATTCGCTCGGCGTCGATACGCCCGCCGATCTTACGAAGGTCGTGGCCCGATTCAAAAGGAGCTTCAAATGACGAAGTACATTTTTGTGACCGGCGGCGTCGTGTCGTCGCTCGGTAAAGGAATCACCGCGGCGTCGCTCGCGCGTTTGTTGAAGGCGCGTGGGCTTAAAGTCACGATGATGAAGCTTGATCCGTATTTGAACGTGGATCCCGGCACGATGAGCCCGTATCAGCATGGAGAGGTATTCGTGACCGTCGATGGCGCCGAAACCGATCTCGATTTGGGGCACTACGAGCGTTTTTTGGATCAAGATATGTCGCGCCACAACAATTGCACGACGGGCCAGGTGTACGACACGATCATTCAACAAGAACGCCGAGGGGAATTTCTCGGCAAAACCGTGCAAGTGATTCCGCATGTGACCAATGAAATCAAGCGCCGCGTGCGCCGCATCGCGGATGGGTTTGACGTCGTCATCGTCGAGGTCGGCGGCACCGTCGGCGATATCGAATCGTTGCCGTTCCTTGAGGCGATCCGCCAAATCCGTTTGGACGTGGGCCGCGACAACGTGTTGTACGTGCACGTGACGCTGATTCCGTACATTAAAGTTTCCGAAGAATTAAAAACGAAGCCGACCCAGCACTCGGTGATGAAGCTGCGCGAGATCGGCATCGAGCCGGATATTCTTGTTTGCCGCACCGACCGCGAGTTGAGCCGTGACTTGAAAGAAAAGCTCGCGCTGTTCTGCAGCGTTGTGCCCGAAGCAGTGGTCGAGGCGCACGACGTGCGCAGCATCTACGAAGTGCCGCTGATGTTTCATCGTCAGGGAATGGACGAGCAGGTGCTCATGTTGTTGCGCCAGCGCGGCGGCACGATCGATCTCGAAAACTGGCGGGACCTCGTCGAAACGTTGAGCGCGCCGCAATCGCATGTGACGATCGCGGTGGCCGGTAAATATATCGGCGTGAAGGATGCGTACAAATCGATTTCCGAAGCGTTGTTGCATGGCGGTGTCGCGAACCGCGCCAAGGTGGAGATCCGTTATGTGGATGTGAACGCGCCGGACATGGATGAGGAATTAAGCGGCGTGCATGGAATTTTGATTCCGGGCGGTTTCGGCGATCGCGGTATCGAAGGGAAAATCAACGCGGTGCGCATCGCGCGCGAACAGAAAATTCCTTTCTTCGGCATTTGTCTCGGCATGCAAGTGGCGTGCATCGAATTTGCGCGCAACATGGCCAATCTCAAGAAAGCGAACTCCACCGAGTTCGATGCGAAAACGCCGCATCCGGTGATCAGCCTTCTCGAGGAACAGAAGAAAATAAAAAATCTCGGCGGCACGATGCGTCTCGGCGTTTATCCGTGCCATTTGAAGCGCGGCTCGACCGCCTATTCGTTGTACGGCAAGCCGCTTATTCAAGAGCGCCACCGTCATCGCTACGAGTTCAACAGCCATTACCGTAAACAATTCTCGAAACTCGGGTTGAACGTGGTCGGCGAGTTCCGTGCGAAGAAACTGCCGGAGATCGTCGAGTTGAAAGGCCATCCGTTCTTCATCGGCGTCCAATTCCATCCGGAATTCCAATCGCGCCCGCTGCGTCCGCATCCGATCTTCCAAGGATTCGTGGCCGCTGCTCTGAAGAAAAGCATGGGAACGCTGTGACACATAAAACCGT
>CAYXDS010000345.1:0-2031 GCA_964463805.1 uncultured Elusimicrobia bacterium
GACTGCAAATTCTCTATAACAAGCCGCGCATCGTCCGTTTCCGAATCCCAAAAACTGAACGCAGCTTTGACCGCTGCGCCGTTGAGCTCGGAGAATTCTTTACAAATCGCGTCTCGACCAAAAAACGATTGAGGCGGCGAGAAACATTGGCCTTGCGCGCGCTGAATCAAATAGTAAAGCCAAACGCCCAACCAAACACTGAACGACGAGCGCCGATCGGATTTTGCGAGAACAAAATAAATTGGTTTCGGGCGCACCAACCCGGGCGCGATTTCCCCCAATATTTTTCTTTCTCGAGAAGCGTCCACAACGAATCGAAAATTGCGCCACGCCTCGCCGACGCGAACATGTTTAAGATGAACCCACACTTGTTCCAAATAACGCAAACCGGCGTGGATCAATTTACTGGAGGCCCCGCTGGTCCCGGAAGCGAAGTCATTTTTTTCGAACAGATAGAGGTTGGAAGCGCCGCGCAGCGTCAATTCGCGCAACAGTCCGGCGCCGACAATGCCACCGCCGATGATGGCGACGTCGATGATTTTATCGGGATGGGACTTTAATTCGTCCCAAGTTTTCTGGCGGGTTCGAAACGAAAATTCGTGAAACGTGTTATCGGAGCTGGGCGCCACAGTTCTTTTGAAGAGAACTTTTTATCTTTTCGACGGTGTCGTTGATCTCGAATTCGGCGAGCGTATGTTCCGCATGTTGAAGCCGCACGTGGAACGCCACGCTTTTTTGTGTGGGCGCCAAGGTACCGCCTTCAAACACGTCGAACGGCCGCACGTCGACCAACAGTGAACCGCCGCTGCGCTCGACGTCTTTATTAATTTCAGCCCATGTTTTCGTTTTTTCGACGATCACCGCGATGTCGCGCTGCACAAATGGATATTTCGGCAACGGGCGCGCCTTGTCTGAAACATTGATTTGAAACGCGGCGATGTCCAACTCGGCGAACGCGCACGGAGTGGAAATTCCCATCTTCTCACGCGTGATCGGATGCATCATTCCGGCCCAACCGATTGTTTTTCCGCGATGCTGCAACGCAAGCGCCTGATACGGATGCAAAAACGGCGTATCATTTTTCTTCGTGAAATCGAATTTCGTCTTAAACGAAGCCGCGAGCGAAGTCAAAGCGCCCTTGAGCCAAAAGACATCGGCTCCTTTCGAACAGTTCACAAGACCGATCTTTTTCGTTTCGACGCCCTTTGAAAAAACGCGGCCGATCTCAAACAAAGCGACGGATTCACTTTGATGATTCAAATTGCGTTGCACGGCACGCGCCAGATTGACGGCGAGCAACGGCCGCAACACGGTTTCTTCTTTTGAAATCGGATTGGCGAGCGCGATCAGCGTTGATGGTTCGACGCCAAACGGCTCGACAAGCTCTTGCGCGCAAAAACTCGAGGTCAATGTTTCAGAGAGCCCAAAACCTTTCAGCGCTTCGACCAGCGGCGCGTCATCCCACCGACGGTACGGTTCCGATATATTGCCGAGCGAAATTTTTGAAGCGGACGTCGGAATAGAATCGTAACCGATCACACGAATAACTTCCTCGATCAAATCGATTTCCTCGACGAGATCTTTGCGGTGCGACGGCATCACGCATTGCCAACCGGTCGAAACGACCACGGGCCGCAACTCAAGGCGTTGCAACACCGCTTTGACCGTGGCCGGTTCATACGGAGCGCCGGCAATCGCGGACAACCGTTGCTTCCGCAACGATACTTTCCGCGTCTTTTCCTTGGTCGGATAAACATCGGCGGCCTTTCCAGGTTTCCCGCCGGCCAATTCCTGAATCAATTGCGCGGCGCGGATCGACGCGCGTTCGGCGGTGAGCGCATCGGTTCCTTTTTCAAATCGGATGGAGCTTTCACTGCGCAAAACAAGCCGACGCGATGTTTGTCGAACCGTCACACGATCGAACACGGCGCTTTCAAGCAGAATTTCGGTGGTCGCATCGGTGACGCCGCTGATTTGCCCGCCCATAATGCCGGCGATCGCGACCGGCGCGGCCCCATCGGCGATCACAAG
>CAYXDS010000346.1:0-2017 GCA_964463805.1 uncultured Elusimicrobia bacterium
TATTACTATTACTCCGCAAATCTAGAATTTTACGTTCCTCTCCATTGTCATCGATATAGCGCCAAAACGTCCATCCATTTTCCGTATTGTCCGACGAAGCTCCGAACTGGGTTTTAATCACACTCGCCGCTGCACTCGGAGTATAAACATTTCCCCCCACAATAACGCGGCTAGTTGTTGGATTGAACGTGCCCTCCGCCCTATTTCCTTTGTAGTTACAAAAAACAGGAACGGTTGATCGGTCTTCGACTTTGACCTCTTCGAGAAAGGCGGCCTTAATTCGCGTGGCCGGCTCGACCAAGTGTTGCTGAACAATTCGAAAAATTCCGTCGATTCTAAAATCAAGGAAGTATTTATACTCGTGATCAAAATCCCCTGACAGTATTTCTTTTGGGATGAGGTGATTTTCAAGGGTTCGCTCGAATTGAGTGTTCTTTCCGTTTATTTCGTTTAGGTAATCCGATGGTTGTTGAGCGCTTATCTTGATGTTGAGCTTCTTAGGCACTAGGGTTCGATTTCCAACACAATCAATTAGATCCTTCTCCACATCATTCGCAGTTTTTTCCAAGTATGCACGGGGAAATATATGATGATCTTCCAACTCAGAGTTGAGAGATAGCTTGCCGTCGTTGTTCCAATCGAGTAGCCCACTCGAGTGATAATTAATTAGGTTCAATACGCCCTTGTAGACGGCGTTACCTTTCTTTTCGAGAGCATAGATCTCTTCCGGCTGTGACACTTGGCTTTTGGTCAGCTTATTGAAAAACGCAGAGGACGCAATCTTCTTTCCATTTGCAATGCTAACGAAAATAGTTGCGTCCTCAATAATACGTTCATTCGTTGACCCCGAATATCTAAGTGAAAATATTGAATTCCAATACCAAAACACAAGGAAGTCTTTTTGCTGCTGCGTCATAACATGGTAGCTTCCGCCTAGCTCACGAAGAAAGATGAGAAGAGGGATTAACATGTTCTCGTATGGCATCCAATCCTGTGAGATCATCAAGTTATTTTGATAGAGGAAATCAAGCGTAAACCGATAGGCCTTACAGAGCGGATCCCATAGCGAAATAAAGTCATCCGCTTTCAGTTGGGTCAGAATATAATTTCTATCAACTTCTTTACCGCCACTCTTGATATAAGCAATTGAACGAACGATGGTCTCTGGAACTAAGTGATGATCTGGATTCTGCGTCTGAAATTCCTGAATTTTCTGTTTGAGATTGAAATTCCCGGTATAAAGTTTTGCCGCAAGAATATCGATAAAGTTTAACTGAACGCCACGAGTATTACTGCGTTCGAAAAATACAACAAACTTCTCCAGGCTCATGTCGAGGAGGTAGTAAGAAAGTAGTTTCTCCTGCTTAAAGAGTTCCGCAATTTTCTTTTTGAGATACCTGAATTTTCGAAATTCCGCCTTGTCGTCAAATTCCTCGTCTACACTGAATTTTTGGTAATAACTTCCTTTTTTGAAAAACTCTTTAACGTCCTCGTCATCAAGGTCATCTTCATCCATTTTCCAGGCGTCCGAAAGTTGGATCGAGAGTCTTTCAGGATCCTGTGTCCCAGAAAATTCAAATAGGAGCTCCTCAACGCCAGCCTTTTCAAACTCACGTTCAAGTTCTCCTTCATTTTTTGCAACGAACCACACTGCATCTATTCCTTTGACCGCACGAAATAAGGCGGTCGACCGCTGCTGGCCATCAAGTAGCAATCTAAAAGCCGCTCTATCGAGGACTTGCTTTTTAGCGATTTGGGACTTCGTGACTGTTAACACGGTTAGCGCTTGACGCCGTTTTCCACGCTGAGCCTTTGGTCGAGTATCAATTTCTCTAACAGCGATCTCGAACGAGGGAATCCCATATATAATTGCGCCCACGAAGATATCTTTAACGATAGAGTCGAAAAGATCGTAGGTCTTGGTTATTTCCCAAACGAAGTCGCGTTGAAATTCTGGGAGGACGACTTTACCTTGTACTATATCGTGAATGAGTTGGTGAATAGATTGGGTTCTTTC
>CAYXDS010000347.1:0-1997 GCA_964463805.1 uncultured Elusimicrobia bacterium
CCTTGAATAAAAACATATTTACAATGGCACAAGAATTGATTTGACATCTGTCAAATTCGAATCACACTTTGTGTTCACAAAACACAATTATGTAAAATGGCACAAGAATTGATTTAACATCTATCAAATTCAAAATACACTTTGTATTCATAAGGATTTCTCTCAGCTAGTTGGGAACAAAATGATTTGTGTCTTCGCTCGGCGGATTTCTTCCATGATGTTTTTCAAGCGCTGCTCAAACTCACCACGATATTTGGTTCCGGCAACAACAGCGGCCAAGTCGAGCGTCATAACGCGGCGGCCTTGCAAAACTTCCGGAATATCGCCCGAAGCGATTTTCTGAGCGAGGCCTTCCACGATCGCGGTTTTTCCCACGCCCGGATCGCCGATCAAGACGGGGTTGTTCTTCGTCCGACGGGCAAGGATCTGGATTAAACGAGTGATCTCGTCGGCACGGCCAATGACAGGGTCAGATTTTTTTTCTTTGGCGAGAACGGTGAGATCGCGACCGAATTCGTCCAGCGTCGGTGTTTTCGACTTCGGTTTCGAAGAGGACGAGCCGCCGCCCGATTGCGTTTGTTGAGCTTGGTGCGGTTGGCCTTCGCCGAGCAGCGAGATTACTTCTTCGCGCACAACGTCCAAACGCACGCCAAGATTTTCAAGCACACGCGCCGCGACGCCTTCTTCTTCACGGATCAATCCGAGCAATAGGTGCTCGGTGCCGACGTAGTTGTGGCCCATGTTTTGAGCCTCTTCAACGGCCAATTCCAAAACTTTTTTAGCGCGCGGCGTGAAAGGAATTTCGCCGAGCAACATGACATTGTCTCCGGTGCCGACGATTTTTTCGATTTCGCTGCGGACACGGCGCAGATCGACGCCTAAATTCGCGAGAACTTGAGCGGCGACGCCTTCGCCGAGTGCGATAAGCCCTAAAAGCAGATGTTCGGTGCCGACATAGTCGTGATTCAACCGTTTGGCTTCTTCTTGCGCGATCAAAATAACGCGCTGGGCTCTCTCAGTGAATCGGTTTGACATCCGATATGTCCCTCCTTAATTTTCAGAACCGCCGAATCTTCTGACGGAAAATACTAACTTTTTAACGGCAATGGGGCTAGTTTAACCAACGAATCGAGAAATCGCCACATTTTCTGCATCCGGCATTAAAAATTCTTCAACGATTCGCGAAAAAAATCGGCGCGAAGCACCGGATCCGGCGCCGAGGCACGACTTTTTATATTCTTCATTTGCAAATGTCCGGGTTGCGCCAGAAAGAAGAAACTTGTGACTTTCTCTAACTTTACGGGCAACTCTTTCCCAAGTTTTATACCCAAACGAACCAACGAGACATGCTTCATGCCTTCGATAAAATCCAACGCGCGTGCCCATTGCAACGTTCCAAAGGACCTGTATATGAGGTCTTCGGTCTTCAGCCGCAATTCGGGTCCAAGCAGGTTCTGTTCTTCGTTTTTTTCCATCGCGCATATCTCTTTAACCGCCTGTTCGACATCTTTAATGATCTGATGTTCGCTTTGACCAAGCGTGCGCACATTCGAAATTTGAAACAAATCGCCAAAAGCGGTGGTTCCTTCGCCATAAAAACCGCGCGCGGTAAGACCGGCGCCGGTTAATTCTTTAATCATCGTTTGGATGCGTCCGGTGAGCACCAATGCAGGGAGATGAAGCAAACAGGAGGCTCTCAAGCCGGTCCCTATGTTCGTAGGGCACGCAGTGATATACCCCAGAGAAGCATCATAAGATAACGGCAAGTTCGAACCGACCGCATCATCAAGCTCCGACAGGGTTTCCCATGCCTCGGATAATCCCAAGCCGGGACGAAAACAAGCTTCGCGCAAATGATCTTCCTCGTTGATCATGACCGAAACGTTTTCGCCTGTGGAAACCACCAAGCCGACTTCACCCGTTTTACCCGCTTGTTCATGAGAAATGAGTTGGCGTTCCATTAAAAACATGCGCTCGACGGGCGTCAATTGCCCCAG
>CAYXDS010000348.1:0-1993 GCA_964463805.1 uncultured Elusimicrobia bacterium
TCTAGCACCCGGAGACTCAAGCTGCAATTGCGACAGTTTTCAGGGGGAAGGTCACCAAAGCCTTTAATCTTGAAGAACGAACATTCGTATTTGCGACAACTGTCCGTAGCTTTTTACGGGCTTTAAAACCGACGGAAGGCAATCCGGAAGATAAGAAGCAATTAATTCGCTCGGCGGGTTCGATTGCGGCTAATTATGTGGAGGCAAATGAATCGATCAGCAGAAAAGATTTTGCGTTACGAATACGAATTTGCCGGAAAGAAGCAAAAGAAACGCATTTATGGCTAAGATTACTCCAAACGGAGATAAACCAACCTGCCCAAGAACCGGTAAAAGCTCTGATTCAGGAGTCATTGGAGTTGGCAAAAATCTTTGCAGCGATTGCTAATAAATGTGAGCGGAATATGCGAAATTAAATCCAAATCACAAATGACAAAGCACCAAATCCAAATGAATGATCAAATGAGGCTAGTGACTGTGCTGCTGTTCCTTCTTTGACTGCCAAACCGCCCAAGCCAACCCGACCACGCAAACCGCGATTGTGATCCAATAGACTCCGCCATGGTTGTTCGCCTCGACCGTAACGCCGATGTTTTGAAGATGAGACACGAATTTGTGGTCGTAGGGCAAGATTAAGCCGATCAACAGCAAGCTCACCATATTCATCACTTTAATGAGTGGGTTCACAGCGGGTCCAGCGGTATCTTTGAGAGGATCGCCGACCGTGTCGCCGGTGATCGCCGCCTTGTGCTTCTCACTGCCTTTCCCGCTGTTCTTTTCGAAATCGACGGCTTCGTCCTCTACCATTTTCTTCGCATTATCCCACGCGCCGCCGGCATTGGCCATAAAAACGGCGAGAAGCTGACCGGAAACGATCATTCCGGCCAAAAATCCGGCCAATGCCACCACGCCAAGACTGAAACCAATGAGCGCCGGCACCAACAACGCAAGCAAACCGGGACCGATCAATTCTTTCTGCGCTTCGGCCGTGCAAATATCGACAACGCGTCCATAGTCGGGTTTCTTCGTACCGGCCCAAATCTCTTTATCACGGAATTGCATACGGCACTCGTGGACAATCAAGAACGCCGCGCGACCAACCGCGCGAATGGTCATCGAACTGAACAAGAAAGGAACCGCGCCTCCAATCAGCATGCCGATGAACAATGTCGGATCCGACAACGTGAGAGCGGACGCGACCGCATTGAACACTTCCGCTGAAATCTTCGCGGTTTCCCCCTGCCCGCCGGAACCGACGGACACGATAAAACTGTTGAACAACGATACCGCTGCAATCACGGCCGATCCGATCGCTATTCCTTTCGTGATCGCCTTCGTGGTGTTTCCAACCGCGTCCAAGTCCGCGAGAATTTGGCGCGCTTCCTTATATTTAGCTTCGCCCATCTCTTTCTTGTCGTATCCCATTTCGCCGATACCGTTCGCATTGTCGGCGACCGGGCCAAACACGTCCATTGAAATCGTATTGCCGGTGAGGGTCAGCATGCCGATGCCGCACATCGCGACGCCGTACGCGACGAACGTCGGATTCGTGCCGCCGTAAACGAACACGCTCGCAAGAATCGCCGCTGAAATAACGACGACCGCAGCGACGCTGCTTTCATAGCCGACCGCAAATCCTTGGATGATGTTCGTCGCATGACCGGTTTCGCAGGATTTAACCAACGACTTCACCGGTGAATATTCGGTGCCCGTGTAATATTCGGTGCATTTGTTCAGTGCAACGGCGAGAACGATACCGATCAAACATGTCCAGGCGGGCCTCATATCAAGCCCCGGGATTCCGAAATTGACCCAGAACGGAAGACCACCGATGTTCGCAAGACCGTCGGGACCGATCGGGAAACCGGCCAACGCTTGCGGATAACGCGCGAGATAACCGGTGTCAAAACGCAAATAGAAAAATCCGAGCGCCATGAAACCGACCACGCTCAAAACGGAACCGATCACGAAACCGCGGTTCACGCTGCTCATC
>CAYXDS010000349.1:0-1977 GCA_964463805.1 uncultured Elusimicrobia bacterium
GCATTGGCGGCCGGCGTTATTTTCGGCCTTGTCGCGATGGCCTTTGCTGCAACCACGCATGGCGTGGCGAATTTTTTCAATAAGAGGTTTTCATACGCGCCGGTTCGGCCGTTTATCGGTGGTGTGATTGTGGCACTGAGCGTAGCCGCGATAGGGACCACCAAATATATCGGTCTCGGCCTTCCGACAATTTTGGACGCGTTTACCGAATCGTTGCCGACATGGGATTTTGCAATTAAATTTCTTTTCACTGTGGTGACGCTCGGTTCTGGTTTTAAAGGCGGGGAAGTGACACCGTTGTTCTTTATTGGCGCGACGCTTGGCAACGCGTTGACTCTTTTCCTGCCGTTGCCGACGGGTCTTTTGGCCGGCATGGGTTTCGCGGCGGTGTTCGCGGGCGCCGCGAACACGCCTCTGGCCTGCACATTGATGGGCGTTGAATTGTTCGGCGCCGAGTCAGCGGTATATATCGGCATCGCCTGCGTGGTCAGCACTTTATTTTCCGGGCATCGCGGCATTTATCGATCCCAGAGGAACTTCTGGGCCGAGAAACGCGTCGACTATAACAATTGAACCATGACGCTTTCCGACCTTTCCATTAAAAATCCCGTTTTTGCTTGGATGCTCATGATCGGCCTAATGGTCTTTGGGTGGATCGGCTTTCATCGAATGGGGATCAGTCAATTGCCGGACGTTGATTTCCCGGTGGTGACCGTTACCGTGAATTGGGAAGCGGCCGCTCCTGAAATCATGGAAACCCAAGTCGCTTCACCGATTGAAGACGCGGTGACCAGCGTGGAAGGCATCAAAAGCATTATGTCGACCTCGAGCTTGGGACAAACCACGATTACGATCGAATTCGAGCTGGGCCGTAACATCGACGTGGCATTGCAGGATGTTCAATCGCACATTTCACAAGCGCAGAAGACTCTGCCGCCGCAAATCGACCCGCCCATCGTTCAAAAGACGAACCCGGAAGATCAGCCCATCATGTGGCTTGCATTGACGTTGAAGCCGGGTTCGAAATCAAATCTTAAGGATTTGTGCCGCTACATAAACGAACATTTGAAAGACGATATCGCGATGACGCCCGGCGTCGGCAATATTTTTCTCGGCGGTTATGTGGAACCGAATTTGCGGATATGGCTCGACGCCGAGAAAATGGCCAAGCGCGAGATCACTGTGGAAGACATCATGGACGGCATCTCGAGCGAACATGCGGACGTGCCGTCCGGTTACATCGATAACGGACCGAAAGAATTCAACGTGCGCGTCTACGGTGAAGCTTATTCTCCCGATGAATTTTCAAAATTGATTATCCCAAACCGCGTGCGCGGCGGAGCCAGTTATCGTTCGTTCCGTTTCGGCGATGTGGCGACGGTTGAAGATGGTTTAAACGATGTTCGCCGTATTTCTCGCGTCGGCGGCCACCCGGCTGTCGGACTCGGTATCGTTAAGCAGCGCGGTACGAACGCGGTGGCCGTTGCCGATGCGGTTAAGAAAAAGGTCAAGGAACTTCAACCTCTTTTGCCGAAGGGCATGGACATTCAACTTTTGTCGGTGTTCGATACCACCGATTTCATCAAAGCGTCCGTGCACGAGCTTCAAAGCGAGTTGATTCGCTCGGTGATTCTCACCTCGATCGTGTGCTTCTTGTTTCTTGGCTCGTGGAGCGCCACGCTCAACGTGTTGCTCGCAATTCCGACGTCGATCATGGGCACGTTCATTGCGCTCTATTTCTTTGGGTTTACGATCAACAGTTTTACGATGCTTGGTTTGTCGCTTGTGGTCGGCATCATTGTCGACGACGCGATCATGGTACTTGAAAACATCAGTCGCTACCGTGAAGAAGGTTTGACCAAAGTTCATGCGGCCTTGGTTGGCGCACGCGAAATTACCTCGGCCGCTTTGGCCGCCTCGATCGCGATTCTCGCGATTTTTCTGCCGGTTATTTTCATGAAGGGTATCGTCGGCAAG
>CAYXDS010000350.1:0-1958 GCA_964463805.1 uncultured Elusimicrobia bacterium
AAAGTCCGCGCGGTTGAACAGTTTTCCTTTTCGGTCAACAAAGGGGAAATTTACGCACTTGTCGGACCGGATGGCGCTGGAAAAACAACGATTATGCGGGCAATGTGCGGGCTTTTGAAAATTGATTCCGGCTCAATTACTATTTTCAATAAAGATGTCGTTAAAGAATTTGAAGCGATCAAACCGCTACTCGGTTATATGCCGCAGAGTTTTTCTTTGTATCCGGATTTGAGCATTGAAGAAAACCTGTTGTTCTACGGCGGTATTTACGATGTGACGGGCGAGGAGTTCAAAACACAGCAGGAATATCTGTACGAATTTTCCAATTTGAAACCATTCGCCAAGCGTCGCGCGGAAGCGCTCTCAGGCGGCATGAAACAGAAACTCGCTCTTTCCTGCGCATTGATTCATAACCCGGACCTATTGGTTCTCGACGAACCAACGACCGGTGTCGATCCGCTTTCCCGTCGTCAGTTTTGGGATATGCTGTTAAATCTGCGTGATCAGGGAGCAACGATTGTGGTAGCGACACCGTATATGGATGAAGTCGCAAAAGCAAATCGAGCCTCGTTTGTTTTCGGTGGTCGCGTGATGGCTTCCGGAACACCCACGGAGTTAACACAATTGTTCAAGGGAACGGTATATGCAATGGAAGTCGCTGTTTCCCCCGAACAGCTTGAATCGCTAAACAATATCTCCGGAATAACGGCGCGTCGCTTTGGCCGCCGGATTCATGTGTACGTACAGCCGCAGCATTCTATTTCAGAATATGCCTCCCCATTGCAGCAGGTCGGACTCCCCGTTTCGCAGTTACATCCAACCTCGCCGGATTTGGAGGATTGCTTTATTCAACTGATGGAGACAACGCATGCCTGAGTTCGCGGTTGAAATCGAACGGCTGTCCCGTCATTTCGGAACATTCAAAGCAGTCGATGAGATTTCCCTTTCGGTGGCAACCGGTGAAGTGTTCGGATTTCTGGGTGCGAACGGCGCCGGAAAAACAACGGCGATTCGTATTTTGTGCGGACTTTTGGAGCCGACCTCAGGATCAGGCAGAGTGCTCGGGTTCGATGTCAACACCGAGTCGGAAGCGATCAAGCGCAACATTGGCTACATGTCGCAGAAGTTTTCGTTGTATCACGATTTAACCGGTCGTGAGAACCTTCGGTTCTTTGGTTCGGTCTATAATTTAGCTGATGACATACTCAAAGTGCGAATTGATGAACTCACGACAGAACTTAATCTTGCCGATTTTCTTGATCGCCGCACCGGGTCACTTCCGGTTGGCTGGCGTCAGCGAATTGCGTTGTCGGCATCGCTCTTGCATCGACCGAAGATGCTTTTCTTAGATGAACCAACCGGCGGTGTCGATCCGGTGTTCCGCAAGCAGTTTTGGGTTATGCTGTATAAACTCGCTGCCGGCGGCATAACGATATTTGTCACCACGCACTATATGGATGAAGCGGAGTATTGTGACCGGATTTCGATCATGCATCGCGGACGGATTGTTGAACTCGGTGCGCCGACGGAAATCGTGAAACGTCATGGCCAGTCGAATTTAGAAGACACGTTTATCTCTTTAATTCAGGACACGAGCGCCGCATGAAAAAAATTCTGTTTATCGCCCGTAAAGAGGTGTTTCACATCCTGCGCGATGCCCGTTCGCTGGCGATCGTTTTAGCCATGCCGATTTTGATGACGCTGTTGTATGGTTACGCCATTAACATGGATTTAAATAATGTCACGTTGGCTGTTCGCGACTACGATAACAGCGCAGAGTCACGGCGGCTGGTTAACCACTTTCTTGAATCGAATTATTTTAGTCCGGCCAAAGATGAAATCAGCCATCCTGACCCGGAAGAATTCTTGCGCGCTAATCTTGCACAGGCAGTATTGATTATCGAACCCGGATTCGGAAAAGAACTCACGCGCGGCACGGCAACTACGGTTGGGATATT
>CAYXDS010000351.1:0-1947 GCA_964463805.1 uncultured Elusimicrobia bacterium
TTATCGGATCAAGGCATAAATGTTGTTTGTTCGACAATTTCCCTATTTCATCGCGTTCAAGCTTGGAATCGAAACAACATTCCTCACTACCATGAGATTTATTTACGAGTCCCATTGGACGTTGTGATACGAAGAGATCCGAAAAAAATTTATCGCCGACGCCACGCAGGACGCGCGACTCCGGTGGTCGGGATTGACATCGCAATTCAAGAACCCCGACGACCGGATCTCATCATTGACGTCGAACACAACAACCCGGTTTCCCATCTGTTGTCGACGGTGGTAAAACGGTTTCGGCTTTCCTAATGAATTTTTCAACCAAGGCCGGAACGCTTGAGAAATTGGGCGGTCGATTAAAAACAGCTCGGATATTACCGCAACTTCGGTTCACGGTAACCGAATGGAACAAAAATCCCGACTCGATTCTGCGGCGACTCAAAAGTAATCAGTGGCATAAAATACCCGTCATCGTCCGCAGCAGTGGCCGTTCCGAAGACCGCCAAAAAGCAAGCCGTGCCGGCCAATTTGCATCGATCCCCCATGTACGTGGTGAAAAAGCCATCCATGAGGCAATAACAACGGTCATTAAATCCTTCGGAAGGAATTCAAAAGAAGATCAGGTCTTCATTCAACCCCAACTCAAAAACGTTCGCATAAGCGGCGTGATATTTTCGCGGGATCAAAATTCGGCTGCGCCTTACATCATTATCAACTATGACGACTTATCGAAGACGACGGATTCAGTAACACAAGGCAAATCCAACCTATTAAAAACCTACATTCACGCGAAGATAAAAAAGTCTCCTGCGGCACCTCCGAAAAAGTTACGGAAAGTGTTTGCCCTGACGGACGAACTGGAAAAGATTCTCGAAACCGATTCCCTCGACATCGAATTTGCAATCGATAAAAACAATCATTTATACCTGTTTCAAGTGCGACCACTGGGCGGCGTTCTTCGAAAACCGAAATGGCACTCGAAGTATTCTCACGAGCAGATTCTAAAAACAATCGAAGAAAGAGTTCAGCAATTGGGGGGACCTCACCCGTACCTTTTCGGGAAACGCTCCTTGTTCGGCGTTATGCCCGATTGGAACCCCGCCGAAATCACTGGAATTCGACCACGCCAATTAACACTTTCGCTTTATAAAGAACTGGTCACTGATTCAATATGGGCCTATCAGAGAGATCGTTACGGGTACAAAAATCTACGAAGTTTTCCGTTGTTGGTTCATTTTTGGGGTTGCCCCTATATAGACGTGCGCGTGAGTTTCAATTCGTTTCTTCCCGCTGGATTGGATACGCACCTGTCCAACAAACTGATCAATTATTATATCGACAAGCTGATTCACAATCCCCATCTCCACGATAAAGTTGAGTTCGATATCGTTTATTCCTGTTACACACTCGACATCGCATCGCGGGTAAAATCATTACTTTCCGACGGTTTCAAGAAAGCCGAATTGCAGCAATTGTTGCTGCATCTAAAGTCGTTGACGAAAAATATTATCAATCCCAAGTCTGGAATTTGGAAAAATGACCTCGATAAAATCAATGACCTGGAACGACGACGCCACGAAATTCTCAACAGTTCGTTGGATGATATATCGCGCGTCTATTGGTTGATCGAAGACTGCAAACGTTTCGGAACGCTCCCGTTCGCAGGGTTGGCGAGAGCAGGTTTTATTGCGGTCCAAAACCTAAACGCGCTGGTGTCGGTGGGACTCATCGAACAGGAAGATCAGCAACAATTCATGCGTTCGTTGAGCACAATCAGCTCGCAAATTTCGACGGACTTTGGCCGCCTGACACCCGAAGATTTTCTCTCTGTCTACGGTCATTTAAGACCTGGAACCTACGACATTTTGGCTTCTCGTTACGATGAAAAGATGAGCCTCTATTTTGACCTCAAACAACGACAAAAACTAGAAAAACGAAAACACCAACCGT
>CAYXDS010000352.1:0-1904 GCA_964463805.1 uncultured Elusimicrobia bacterium
CCACCACGGCTGCGTCTGATACAAATCAATGTGCGTGACGCCGGCGTTCGCGTGCAGCAAAGGGGTTCCCTCATGCTGGAGCGGAAGCCCTTCGCGCGTAACGACGACGGCACCGTCGGCAGAAGTAGCACTCCCCGCGGTCAGCGCTCGTTGAACGGGCTCCCCCGCTTCGGCACAGAATCCCAAGACTCCGGGAGCTTCGGGATTGATGGGACGCCCGCTTCTATCAGGAATCGAACTTACGGCGGGCGTCATGACAAACGAAATCTTCGGCGAGGCAAACAGCGTCGACAACGGCGTCTTTTCCCGGGTAAATACGTTTAAATAATCATTGCCGACGTTTACTTGGTGAAGTTTCGGTGAAACAGTCACAACGGTGACGCCGCTGGCGTTCAAGAATTTATTGATTCCTTCCGAATGAAATCCGCCGGCGACAAGAATGGACACACGCGAATCGGCCCTTTTAATCCTTTCCAGAAAATTAGAAGAGAGAACCGCGTCGCGCGCTTGAGCGGCCTGGTAAAACTCTTCAAATGGACGCAAGGAAACGTCGGCGGCCACGAACTTGGACGTTTCCACATAAGAGGACCATTCCAAAGGCGTTAACGTCAGCCGTACGAGTTTCTCGGAGAGCGTTAAATGGACCGATAGCTGGTGAATCTCGCGTTCGAGAGACGTGCGACAAAGGCGATCCCACGCTCGACGTTCCAATTGAGCGACTTCTTTAAGCAACCCGGCGGGATCAATCGCCTCGGCTTGAGATATATAGGAAAGGTACCGTTGAAAATGAGGCGTCTGATTCAACGAAAGACCCGCACGAACGACGGTTTGTTCCAGAAGTTTGTAATAGTCGGCATAACCAAGGCTGCCGGAACGAAGCGCGAAAGTCTGCTGGGCGAAATGATCGATTTTCTTCTTATCCAGTTTTTCAACCAGGTTGCGTAGCAAAGAATTCCGTTCACGTTCGGCGGCGTCGAAATCCATTTGCTTCTCAATGGACAATGCTTTTAGGAAAAGTTCGACGGCCGGATGACCGGCAACGTCGACCGCATCGAACGAACGAAGATAATCTCCGAGATCGAGTGCTCCTTCCGCATAAGCGCGACTCTTGTGATCCAGGGCCGTCATTTCCGTTGAAAACACGCGCTCCTTGCGTTGTTGCAACTCCGCTTTCCGCTGATCAATGACGGCCAACTGCTCCGTTTGACGAGGCAGAGCCGCGCGCACCGCATCATAGTTACGCAGATAAGCATCTCGGGATTCAACGCCGAACAAGTGCGCAGCGTTATTGGTGAAAGCGGCGTACTCGACGCCTGAAATCAATCCGGTGTGGAATAAAAAAGCACCGAGCTCCTTATTAACCTCCGGAGTATAGCGCCGGAAAATATTCGAAAACTCGCCGACACTGCCTTCCACGCCGACAACGGCATTCGGATGAGCGGAAAGAATTTTTGAAATGAGATCGGCGACGTTCTGTTGAGCTTCCCTCTCACCGTGAACATCTTGGATGTAGACCACGGTGGAGGGCCCCCTTCCTACTTTAACACCGTGAACGACACCGGACGCGGAAAGCAACGGAATTAATTGCGAAGAGGAACCGACCTGGTTTGGGATCGCGAGTTTTATTGTCGAGACTCGCGGAAGAGAAGAGACCTGTGCGCCAAGCTTCCTGCGCTGTCCCCAAATCGTAGCGGCGGAAATGTCAGCGAACGCGGCGTTTGTGAAAATCGTCAGCGACAACGCTGTGGCCCCGACTTTCATCATCGTCAAGCGGGATTTCATGCTGTCTTTTTATCGCACTCGCATTAAGACCCGCTTAATGACTTGTAAATTTTCTGTAAAGATTCGGCGGTGAATTTACGTTGCTAATGCACCACATGCACGGAAAGCTTCCGCTGGTGTAA
>CAYXDS010000353.1:0-1887 GCA_964463805.1 uncultured Elusimicrobia bacterium
ATAGTCGTGGCCCTATTTCAAATTATGTGGGGAATAGTCGTGGCCCCCGACATAAGGCCGGTATGGTTCAAGTTGGAAAAGACCTGATGTTAGCGGTGGGATTGAGACTTTTTACGCGCTGATTCCGGAAACCAACAATTGTGGCAATAGCGTTGGAAAAGACCTGATGTTAGCGGTGGGATTGAGACATATTGCCAGTTCGCCCAGCACTTGTGTTGGCAAGTGGGTTCTTGGTTGGAAAAGACCTGATGTTAGCGGTGGGATTGAGACTAGACTCGTGCTCCAACGCGACGGCCATCAACTCCTCAACTGTTGGGTTGGAAAAGACCTGATGTTAGCGGTGGGATTGAGACGTTCTCTGAGTAAACAACAAACGCCACGTACAAGTTTGTTGCGTTAGAAAAGACCTAAGGATTTTGCGAAATAAGGCGAGCTGCCCAAGATTCTGATCGTCACCGAAAAACTGCTCACCGGCTACGACGCACCGATTCTTTACGCCATATATTTCGACAAACCGATGCGCGACCACACGCTCTTGCAGGCGATTGCGCGCGTCAATCGCTGGCCGTGCGTCCGATGAAAAGCAAGTGGGCCTCCTGCTCGACCAACGGCAACCTGAATTTCAGCACGGAACTGCTGGCGCTCGACCAAGAGCTAAGCGATTACGTCATCGTCCACGAGCTGCTGCATTTCTTTGTGCCGAATCACGGCAAGCTCTGGAAGAGCCTCATGCGCGCGCATTTGGGGGATTATGAGAGGATGGAGAAGAGGCTGAGGATGTGAATGCGTGAAAAAGAATAAACATAAATGTCGTCAAAAACTTCGCCTCTGACAGATCGCCGAGCAGCAGAAAACAACAGTTCATATCGAACCTCCGCAACATTGCGGATGTAAAAATATGCTTGCTTTTCATCCCAAAAGATGCCAAATTAAAAACAGATAATCCGTGAAATAAAAGGAAAATAACCATGAATTTGCTGCAACGGATTTCAGTTGATCCCAATATTTGCTTTGGCAAACCTTGCATTCGCGGCACACGCATTTGGGTTTCGCTTATTCTTGATTTTCTCGCGGCGGGCATGACGATCAAAGAGATTATTGCAGAGTATCCGCAATTGGCGACTGAGGATATACTTGCCGCCATCGCCTATGGCGCCGAGATGTCACGAGAACGCTATGTGGAAATTCCGCTCGGCCAAGCCGCATGAAATTCAAACTGGATGAAAATTTCGGCAAGCGCACGCAGCAACTTTTCCGCATGGCTGGGCATGATGTGCAAACTGTGCGCGAGGAAAATTTGCAAGGCAGCCCGGATCAATCGATCTACGACCATTGCCGTCACGAACAGCGTTGTTTGGTCACGTTGGATTTGGATTTTGCCGATGTCACTCGCTTCGCGCCGAATCAAACCGCAGGGATTGCAGTCATTCGAGTTCCCAAGAACCCTACACTTCCGCTGTTGGAATCTTTGATTCGCCAGCTTTTGCATGCGCTCAATACAAATTCTGTGAATCAACAGTTGTGGATCATCGAAATCGGCCGGATTCGAATTCACCAAACTGAAATTGATGAAGCAACCGATTTATGAGGAAAAACGCACAGCGGATTTTCATGCTCGTGATTTAGAGAAGTGAGAAAGCGCGAGATTTTAACGCAAAAATATCACAGAAATTTCCAACCCGTCTCCGAAAACAAGAGTTTAGGCTCGAAAAACGCGCCAGACCGTCGGTCTCATAACCCAAAGATCGGAGGTTCGAATCCTCCCCCCGCTACTCGTGTAAGTATATGTTTTTCTGTAGAAAGGGAACCATCTCGGTTCCCTTTTTTATTTGGGGGCAGGGACAAATGTGGACAGGAATGGACAAGAAATGACGCAAAATTATCATA
>CAYXDS010000354.1:0-1877 GCA_964463805.1 uncultured Elusimicrobia bacterium
AATTATCGGCCGATGTGAACTACCTGCAACCGCAAATATTGATTCTGCCGATTAAAGAATACCGCCAACTTTATGTGAAGCAGCAGAAGAAAGTGTTCGACGCGCAGCTGAAATTTCTTGAACGCGTGATTCGCGAAAATATCGGAGAAATGGCGAAAGAAATTCCAATTTTCCCTCCGCCTCTGGGCCGCCAGATTTTTCATTCACAAAGCCAGCCCATCGCGTTCCGCGGCGGGACCGGCGTCCGATTCGTCACGCATTACGGCCAGGAAAATAATCCCATCAACAATGGGACCATCTTCTATGCGTTCCAAGGACTCACGAAGGACGGCGCGTATATCGTGTCGTTTTTTTATCCGGTGACCGTGAAGAATTTACCGATCACCGAAGACACGAGCTTTGCCGCGATCTATATGAATCAAGTGCAATCGGACAGTTTTATTCCGAACCTGGATCAAATAGATGCGGTGGCTCGTTCCATCACATTTATGCGGCCATCTCCCAAATAAGCACTTCGGCGCCTTGCTTCGCATCGGCGGTCAACGCCGGCGCACCGGCGGCCGTCAGACGCACTGCGTCTCCGGCGATCAAATTACCGGCGCCTTCCAGAGAAGCGCCTCCTCGCGCGATGAACACGTGCACGTAACGCGCATCCGGAACTTTCACCGTTTCACCGGCTTTCAAACGGCCGCCCCACAACACCGCGCCTTTTTGACGAATCGAAATCGCCGCATTGTGACCACGCCCTGACGCGATCGGCACAAGCCCGCCTTTTGCGAGTTCGCCGTTGATGTCGAGTTGTTCGTAGCTCGGGTTAATCGACTCTGTGTCCGGCTGCACCCACATCTGCACCAAGTGCACGTCCTCTTTTTTGCTGGGATTCATTTCCGAATGCCAAATGCCGCGTCCGGCGCTCATGCGTTGAGCGAGCCCCGGATAAATGATTCCTTTGTTTCCGGTCGAATCTTTATGTTCGATTTCACCGGACAACACCCACGTGATGATCTCCATATCTTGATGCGGATGCGTAGAGAAACCGGTTCCCGCACGGATCACGTCGTCGTTGCTGACCAACAACAGTCCGTGATGCGTGTTGTTCGGATCGTAGTGCGGTCCGAAACTGAAACTGTGTTTTGAATCCAGCCATGGAATTTCCGTCGAGAAGCGCTCGGCAGACCGGCGCACATCGACGATCCTTTCGTTTTTCTTATTCATATTTTCCTCCTACCTGTCTTTCGTTCCTTTTCCGATCCATCGGCATAAAATTCTTAACGTCTGCTGTTCGTCTTTCGTCAACACCGACATCGCTCGAACCACCGCATCGACGTGTGGTTTCATCAACCTTTTGATCAAGACGCGGCCTTTATCGGTCAATGTGACTTCGTAAAAACGCCGGTCGCCTTTTCCCCTTTTTCTGAAAATCAATTTCCTTTTTTCCAAATTGCCGACGATCAGCGTTATGTTGCCGCCGGTCGTCAGCGTTTTCTCAGCCAAATCTTTTTGACACAAAGGCCCCAGATAAAACAGCGCTTCCAACACGCCGAATTGCGCGATGCTCAAATCGTGACCGGCGCCTACAAATGCCTGACCATGGATTTTTGCGTTCAATGCGCCCGCCGCCCGCTGCAAATTAATGAACGCATTTAACGCGGCGATTTCGCGGTCTGTGCCGCCGTACTTGGTTCCCATAATTCCTCCGGTCATTAGTTTAAACTTAAACTAATTATAAAAGTTCCACGCCCGCAAGAAAAGAGCTACCAATCGATCGGCTTGCGGTCTCTGTGAATCAAACCCGTCACGGAAAACGGCGCTTCGGTGGCGAGCCACACGATCGTATCGGCGCCTTCGCCCACCGACCGCGGCGCGTCGGGACCGCC
>CAYXDS010000355.1:0-1862 GCA_964463805.1 uncultured Elusimicrobia bacterium
AAGAGCGGTTGGATGATTGGGCACTTTTAATTTGTCCGGTCGGCGATCGCGAATGAAAAGATGGCTTCAGTGGTGACTTCCCCGTTGACTTTGCCGGTGCCCTTGGCTTTGCCCGCGCGTGATCCGGAACGCAACATTTCAACATGCAGTTCGAGCACGTCGCCTGGCACGACAGGCCGGCGGAATTTCACTTCTTCAAGTCCCATGAAAAACGCCAACTTGTTTTTGAATTCGGGCCGTGAAAACATCAACGCGCAGGCGGTTTGCGCGAGCGCTTCGACGATCAACACGCCGGGCATAATCGGATGGCCTGGAAAATGGCCTTGAAAAAAATGCTCGTTCATCGTCACGCATTTACGGCCGATCGCGAGTTTCCCTTCCTCGATCACATCGACGCGGTCAATGAGCAAAAAAGGAAACCGATGCGGAATGGCCTCCATGATTTTCAAAACGTCCATCGTGCGGACCGGGACGGCTGGGGTTTGTGCTGGGGTGTCCATGTAAAATCTCCTTACGCGTTCAACGGTAATTTCTTTTCCTGGATCAACTGTCGCAGAAATTTGATGTTGTGCCCGTGGCCGCAGCGGGTGGCCACGATTTTCGCTTGAATCGGCGACCCGAGCAGCATCAAGTCTCCCATGAGATCCAAAATTTTGTGGCGAACGAACTCATTCGGGAATCGAAGCGCGTCACCTTGATTGTAAATACCGGCAGGACCCACGACGATCGCATTATCGAGCGAACCCCCTTTCGCCAAGCCGTTCTTCCGCAACGCTTCGATTTCATAATCGAAACAAAAAGTGCGGGCCGGCGCGATCTCCTTTTCATAATCATCACCGCGGCGAAACGTAAGTCTCTGATTCGTGATCATTGGATGGTTGTAGTCGACCATGCACTCGATTTCAAATCGATCGGACGGTTCGATGCGGATCACCGTTTGATGCGACGCATATTCGACGGGCGAGGATACGGTAAAAAATTGTTTCGGAGCCGCTTGTTCGACGATGCCGGCCGAATGCAACGCCTCGATGAATCCTTTGGCGCTGCCATCGAGAACCGGTGGCTCGTTGTCGTCCATTTCGATGGTCATATTATCGACGCCGAGACCGTTCATCGCGGATAAGATATGTTCAATCGTATACACGCGCGCTTCGCCGTGTCCGAGCGTGGTGCCGCGCACGACATCGACGACATTATCGACGCGCGCTTCAAACGACGGATTCCCCGGTAAATCGGTCCGCACGAATTTCACACCTTGATTCGGTTCGGCTGGCAAAAAAGTGGCTTTGCATTTCCGTCCCGTATGTAACCCGACGCCTTTGATCGTAACGGGACCGCGGATCGTCCGCTGGTTAATTGATTCAGTCATTTTTTCCGGTTCTCTCCTTAAGCTCTTTTACTTCTTTAAATAGTTCCGGCAATCGTCGGACCAAAAGCATTTGGCGAATCGTGTCGCCGATCGGCTGAGCCGGACTTCCAAACAGAACGGCGCCCGGTTCGACATCTTCTTTTAATCCCGATTGCGCACCCACTTGGGCGCCGGCTCCGATCGTCACATGATCGGCCACACCCACTTGTCCGGCCAATACCACGCCTTGTCCCACCTTGCTGGAGCCGGCGATTCCCACTTGAGCGACGATCAATGCGTGCGGTCCCACTTCGACGTTGTGCGCGATCTGCACCAAATTGTCGATTTTCGAACCTTGTCGAATGATCGTTTTACCGGTGGTGGCGCGATCGATGGTCGTGCACGACCCGATCTCAACGTCGTCTTCAATGAGGACAACTCCGATCTGTGGAATCTTGTTATGTTTGCCGCCCGAGAAATAAAAACCATAACCATCCGAGCCGATGACCGTCCC
>CAYXDS010000356.1:0-1839 GCA_964463805.1 uncultured Elusimicrobia bacterium
CGTCATCGACGGCTACCTGCTCGGGTACGCCGTCGCGATCGTAATCAGAAATTGTCAGTGCCGTATCGCCCAAACCGGTCGCCGATTGAGCGCTCAACAACGAACCGGCGACCACGCTGGCGGTGGCGATCGCCGTATAGGCGCCACTGCCGTCGTAACCGCGCACACCGAAATGATATTGGTTTTGGGAAACGAGTCCGGTCACCATCACCGCTTCCATTTTACCGGCCGGCTGCGGCGCCGGAATGTTCGGGATTCTCGGCAACGCGAGGAACGCGGCGATGTTCGCCGGATCGATCGGCGTCGGCGACTGGCGGATGTCGTAACTTTCCAGTTGTCCGACATTCTGATCGCCGCCCGGCGCGGTCCACGTCAGTTCTGCTTTTGCCGATGGCGATGCGACCAAATCCGTAATATTGCCCGGCGGCACGTTCGTAATATCCACCATTTTTTCGGTCGACCAATTTCCGGCCAACAATCCGGCGTCGATCGCGCGGACTTTCACAAAATAAGTGGTGTTGTCTTTTAACGTGAGCGTTCGCGAAATCTGAGCGACGTTGCCGAATCCAATGGTCGGCGTGTTTCCTTGCATCGGCGTTGTTTGTTGCTCCGAGAGCAGCGTGTAATTTACGCCTCCGGTGCGGTAACGAACGGTCATATCGTAGGTGATCGCTTTTTTATCGACATCGCCCGCCGAGCCGAGATCCCACGTGAACGTCGTTTGCGCGCCGTTCATCGAGAAATTCAAATTCGGCGCCGGCGGCGGCACGTTGGCCGGCTGCGAACGTTCGACTTGCAGATTTTTCAAATAGCGAATCACGCGACGGCTCGACGAATCGACGCCAATCGCTACGATGTCCAAATCTTTATCGGCATCCATATCGCCGAGCGCGATCGAGGCGCGCGAGAGTCCAAGTCCGGCGCCGAACGGTTCTTCGAGCGGCCATGTCAGCGCGCCGGCAGGGAAGCCGCTCTTATTATTTAGGTACACGAGCAAACGGCTCTTGCCTGTTTGAGGCTCCAGGCCGGCCGCCACGATATCCGGGTAACCGTCGTTATTGATGTCGCCGACCGCAAGCGTAGCGTTGCCGGAATTGCCTGACTGCAATTGTTGCGGTGCGTTCGGCGTATTGAACGCGTGATAAATGAACGGCGCGGCGGAATTGCCGGTGCCTTCAAAAATCGCGATCTCGGAGGCGACGCCTTGGCGCGCGCCGACCGCGACAAGATCCCACTTCCCATCCAAGTTCACATCGGCCCACGCGAGCGACGCGTTCGAGTAACCGTCCGCATTGCCGAAGGGTTCGTTATAAACGGTAAACGAACTGTTGTTGTTCGTAAAAATCAAAAGCCGCGCGCGCTGGCCATCGTATCCAGCAACGGCCATATCAAGATCACCATCGCCGTCAATGTCGGCAAGCGCGACAGCCGCACCTGTCGAGAGTGAAATCGGCGCGATTTTTTTCGACGTACCGATCGTGAAGGTTCCGTTCTGGCTCACATTTTCCAACAAACGCACACCGTCGAGGCCGGCGCCGACGGCGATTACATCGAGGTCGCCGTCGTTGTCCACGTCGCCCACCGCGAATGAACCGCGCGTCATCGGCGGCAGCGGATCCGTGTAAGCGGTAAATTCTTCGTTCGAATTCAAATAGAGTTTCGTCATCGGAACATTGGAATCGTCGGAACCGGACAAGAGGATATCGGCGCTTCCGTTACGATCGATGTCGACCAGCGAGACCGCCGCGTCTTTCAATCCTGAGTCGACGACCGCTTGAGAAAATCCGCCGCCCGCTTGGCCGTAAAGCACATTGAGCACGTTCCCGCCCGCGCCAACGC
>CAYXDS010000357.1:0-1834 GCA_964463805.1 uncultured Elusimicrobia bacterium
GTTGATGACGGTAAATTTTACCGCGGAATTTGAACTTCCGCCTTGAGAGTTGAAATTTTGAACGCTGACTCCATCGAACTGGTTAAAGATGGTCTAGCTGGAAAGAAAGAATCCGATGAAATATTGAACCGACAAATTTTGAACGGACAAGCTTCCGCCCGTGATATCGAAGACCCAGTCGTTGTTGGTGATGCCGTCAATGCGGTTCGCCGGGTTGTTGGATTTGAACAAGCCGCCGGTCATCGTGAATATGGTCGGTTGAAAGAACTGCAGCGCGCCGCCGTTTTTAATCGAGAAAATACCGTTGGTTAATTTGACCGAAGAAAGAACTTCCGCGGTGCTCGATGAAATCTCAAATTCTCCCCCGCTGACCTGAAGGTAGTTCGTGCGCAAAACGTTGGTCACGTAGACGGTCGTCGAATAGGTGACGGTCATCGTAAAAGACGCGATCGTAATCGAATTGGAGAGATCCCAATTGCACGGTTTCGTGGCATTGGTCACGTCGAATATCACAACGTCGTTGGTGGCCGGCGTGGTGCTGCCGCTCCAGTTCAACGGATCGGACGCGCTGTTCGAACTCCCTCCGCCGGTCCACGTAAGAACCGCGGAAAAACTCGGCAAAACGCTGAAAAAATAAACGACGGATAAAACAAGAAAAGCCCGCAAAGGGCTCGGTAGGATTTGAGTCTCTGAAGTTTTCCCCTCAATGCGATTCAACATAAGACCTACGATAAGTGTAGGTGGAGAACGTGACATTTTGATGAAAATACAGCTTTCTGTAGATTATTTTTTAACGGGGAAACGTGTTGTCTTTTAGGCGTGTTTCGACGAAGAAAGGTGTTTTTTGACTAAAATTCGAACAGTACCGCGTACCTGAAAGTATTGCCGAGGTCCCCGAACGGGATCCATGCGAAATCGAAGTTAAATTGCTTATACCCAAGGCCAGCGCCGACGGCGAAGCCCGTGCCATCGGCGTCGGTGATCGCTGAATTGTACCCGGCTCGTACCGCGTATCGGAATTTATCGCGCAAGACTTGGCGCCATTCCGCACCAAGACCAAATTTGAATCCGCTATCTCTTAAACTCCGTGCGTCGGCGCCGACAGTGAGCCGATTATGAAGAAGACTCATGGCGGCTCCAGCGTCGATCGTCAACGGAAGCGGGTCCCCTTCGTCCTGAAATTTTAATTCACTACCGAAATTGCGGACCGCAAGCCCCACGGAGAACGGCTGTTCAAAACGCTTGATAATGCCTATGTCTCCAGCCCACGTCTGAGCCGATGACGAGTCGATTTGGGATCGAATCCATCGCGCTGTCGCTCCGAGGCCAATTAAATCGCCGAGTTTATGCGCATAGGAGAACGAGTACGCGGTGTCTTGGTTTTCAAAACTTCCCTGTAAACTTTCGTCGGCATCGCGGCGCGCCATTTCATCGGTTTTTAACGAGCACGCTGAAATTCCTATGGCGCTGTTCGCCAACGGTTGTACAAACGCGCCGAAGTCATAATTGAGTCCTTGGATATATTGTGTGTGCATCGCGGTAAATTGCGCTTTCTTCATAAGCCCAAGACCGCCCGGGTTGTAATAGACCGAGTTCACATCATCGGCAATGCCGACAAACGCGTCGCCAAGCGCCGTCGGTCGCGCTCCGGCGCCAATTTTCAAGAATTGAGCGCCGCTGGTGCCCGCTTTTTTCGCACTTCCCCACGAAGGCGATGCAACCGCGGCGACGGCGATGATCGAGAGGATTGCCAGCTTCCTCATTTGAGCACCGCCATTTTGAAGAACTTCTCGTTGCTGCCGCCGATCGTAAATCTCGCGATGTACGTGCCTGA
>CAYXDS010000358.1:0-1805 GCA_964463805.1 uncultured Elusimicrobia bacterium
CACAGAATCGTGAAATAACTTCTGAAATAAATGACGGAGAGGATACCGGCGGCCGCGAAAAGAAAAATTTTTCCTTCATGACCTTCGATATTGAATTGGGCCATCAACTGGCCCCAGAACGGCACGTCGCCGGTGGTCGCAAAGAGACCCGATGCCGTCATCTCGACGGCTTGGCCGTTCGGAACTGCCAGCGCGAGCATACAGCCCATTGCGGCCGTTGAGCCCGCTTGGCCGTCTTTGCTGCCGGCCAATAATTTATTCGCCGCCAAGAAGAGCTTTCGACCCTCAAATAATTTATCGAGCGGTGATTTCTCTTTCGTAAAAACCGACAGATACTCGGAGCCGGTCACGCCTTCGACCTTTGAGATCTTCGGCTGAACGACCACGAACGAGCGCGCCTGTTTTTTTAAATTTTCCGTGAGGAGCGGCGTATGAAAACCGCCGGCGAGCAATACGGCCACGCCCGAATTCGTCGGCAGATTCGCGGCCATCTTTTCGCTGCGCACGTCCGCTTCCACGTAGAACGATTCAAACGACGTCAAATCCTCATTGCCGCTTTTCTTCGACGCGCGATATTCTTCCCATTCCTCAGGCGTCAACGCGAAATCGATGAGCCGCCCGCACAAATACGACAGCTTCGATCTTGCGATCAGGTTTCTTTCATCGTCGTTTCGACACAACTTGCGCAGCGTGCGCGCTTCGAGCGCGTTGACCGATTTGAAAAGTTTTTCCGCGTTGATGCCGTCCGCGAGCAACACGTAACGCACGTACTGATCGAATGCAGGGAACTCGGCAAGAGATAGATCGCTGCGTTTGATCAACGCTTTAATCGATTGGTAATAAGAAGCGTAACTGCGTTGACCGAGCCGGTAGGCGATGCTTTCGGCGAGCAACGCTTTCAAATCTTTTTCGTTGAGTTTGCGCGAGAGCCGTTCGATCACGAGATTGCGTTCGCGTTCGACTTTGCCGAAATTAATCTCGCGCTCCATGCGATAGGCGCTCAAAAACTGTTCGATGACAAGGTCCGAATCGGCACCGCCCAATTGCTTCGACAATTCTTCGACGTACACGCCGAAACTAATTTCGCCATTTCGATACGATTCGAGTTTCGAATCAAATTTCTGCAGATCGCCGTTCAATCCGTTGCTTTTCTCGTAGACCAGGTCTCGTCGTTCTTTTTCAATCTCTGCGCGCGCCGCCTCTTTCAGCAGATTCGAATCTTTGACGGCCTTCACGTTCGCAAGATAATGCGCATCGTCATCGACGCCCATGATCGAAACCGTATTCGGTTCCGCCAAGATGCCGACGTGGCTCGGCGCTGAGATCAGATTTTGATGCAGGAACGAGTCGGCCACCGCTTTCTTAATGTCCGACTTCGTAACTTTTTGGAAATCTTTAAAATCGAACGCGCCCGACGTTCCTTCAACTCCGATCGTCAGCGCTGTCCCGGTCGTCCGTTTATTTTTCTCAGCCAGCGCGTTCATCACAGAGACGATATTTTCCTGCGATTCGCGATTCATGTGCACGTCTTGAATGACGACGACCAACTGTTTTGATCGGCCATTCACATACGCTTCTTTTACGGTGGCGGCTCCCGCCGGAATTGCGTCGAGGAACGAACGGAACTCCATCGGAAGCGCAGCGGCCATCGGATGGACAGTTTCTTGATTGAGCGACGAAAGCGATTTTATCGGCGGGATCTGCCGCAGCAAGTCGACCGGCGCGCCCATCGACGCCGGCAACGCGGCCAACTGAACGGGTTTACGCTCGCGCCAAAAATTCGTTTCGGCCGCGTGCACGAATAC
>CAYXDS010000359.1:0-1795 GCA_964463805.1 uncultured Elusimicrobia bacterium
TCTTCGCGATGATTAAGCTGCTCGTCGAGAATCTCGCCGACGCGATGCAGCAAAACGAAGCAAAGATCAACGAAGAACTCATCGCAGCCCAAGGCAAACCTCAGGACGTCGGCGGCTATTATCACCCGGATACGGCAAAGACATACGCCGCGATGAGATCTTCGCCAGCGCTGAATGCGATTGTTGACGGGATCTAGTATAAGCAAAGAAAAGAATTAGCCACGAATGCACGAATAAGAAGAAAGCCTCTTATTCGTGCATTCGTGGCTAAAATTCTTTGGTCCGGTTCATCTGTTGGCTTAGTCAAGCAATGATTAGGTTGGATGGCGAAATTAGATTTTCTTTCTTTTTCGATTAGGTTGTGATAAGTTTAGCCCATTCCATTATTGAAATGAAAAGCAGTAGTTTTTAGGAAACTGAATTCTTACAGGCTTTTTTCTAGGAGGCGAAAGATGATCTTCCATGCCAAGGGACTGACTTGTTTAGTCATGTTGATAGTATTTTCCGGTTACGTCATTTCTGCTCAAAAATCTGAGCTATTGAAAGAGAAACCATGTCCTCAGGAAACATTATTTCCTGACGGTAAGCAGACTAGTCTAGGTTCGGCTTTAGGGCAGATTTGGACTAATCCAAGTATGGTCAAGACTGAGTGGTGTATTATTAACGCCTCTTATGACGATGTATGGAACGCCGCAAATAGTGCAACACTCGAGTTCGAAAGGATAGGAAAACGCCCACGCCGAGTTGATGAGGAAAAAAGACGAATCACTAATTCCAATATTGATGACATAAAAAACGCCAAGCGTAATTTGATACCAGCATCGTGGACAGATGAGTTGTTAACGGAAATTACACAATTGGACGAGACGCGAACTAAGATAAGTGTGGCTCGCAAGGTCTATGAAAAACGTACTGGTCCAGATCCTAACGCATGGTCGGAAGTGGGCAGCAATGGAAAAATTGAGAAGTGGATTTTGGCTAAGACCGCCTTGTACCTGAAGACATCGAAAGGGAAGCTCCCGAGCCCAACCGCTCGTGCAGAGCAAATCGCTAAGTCGGAAGTAATTACTAATGATTTGTTGATAGAAATGGTCAAGGCTGGGTTGTCAGAATCTCTAATTAAATCGAAGATAAAAAAATCCATGTGTAGGTTCGATACCGACACTAGGGCAATTATTCGACTTAAAGAAAACAGAGTAAGTGAGAGTTTGATCAATTTTATTTTGGTGGAACATGTCTGTGATACACCTCGCAGGATTTGGTAAGTTTTGGCAATAGAAAGTAACAAAAAGGCTTCGCTGATCGCGAAGCCTTTCTTAACCCAAACAAATATTAATTTTGCCGCTCGGACGGGAAAACGGGGCGGGTGGCACCCGGGTTTTCGGGGGATGTGTGGCGGTGGATGATCTTCCAGTCTTTGCCGATCAGTTGGAAAACGAGGGTCATGCGGCCTGATGAGTCCTCGAGTTTGCCGTCGTATTCCTGGGTCTGCTGCCATTTGCAGGAGACATAGGCGGCGGTTTTGCCCAACATCTCAACTTTTACGCCTGTCGTATCAAGGGTCACGTTCTTAACGTGAGAAAAGGTGGCCTCGACGTTTGTTTTGATAGTGTCCCAGCCGCGTGTCGAGGTGCCGTTGTTGTTGTGGATCAACAGTTCGGGACTCTTATTGTATGCGGCCATCACCTTACCGGCGTCGACCTGTTTGATGCCGTCGATCAGGCGGTCAAATGCAGCACGGACGTCTTTTGCAGGATCGACCTTTGCAGCAGCAGCCTTTTGGCCAAAACTGGCA
>CAYXDS010000360.1:0-1707 GCA_964463805.1 uncultured Elusimicrobia bacterium
GCCACACCTGAACCGCGGATTGTGGAAGCGGCGAATCGGCATTCAATCCGTCCCCCGTTCCGGTGAGACGAAACAATGTACGCAACGCTACCGCCAGTTCCACTTGAGCTTGACGCAGTTGCCGTTGACGATTCAAAAGCTCTTGATGTGACGACAACGTGTCCATGCGACTGCCGGCGCCGGCTTTTTGCCGAATGGAGATGTCGCGATATTGACTCGCGCTTAGTTTGACGCCGTCCGCCAACAAACGAACTTGCTCCATTGCTTGGAGAACGCTCAAATAAGCGAGTCGAACATCCAATAGCGTGCTGCGCCGAACGGCGTCCGCTTCCGCTTGCCGCGCGCGAAACTCCGATTGCGCAGATTTCCAACGGAAATAGGTGGCTCCGGAATCCCAAAACGTCCATCGCGCCGATGGACCGATCGAATAACTTTTATTATCGGTCAATGGCATGGGCGGCGACAAGGGTCCCACTTTTATTTCAGGCACCACGCTTTGATGCCGGATGTTCGCATCGATTCCAAGCTGCGGAAAAAGCCCGGAGGCCGCCGAACGCGTACGCGCATCGGCCGCTTCCATCTCGCGATCGGCGGCAAGTACCAACGTGGACGTCGACAACGCATGAACTTCGGCATCGGCGAGCGATAACGTAAACGTGTTCGGATTGTTTTTTTCAGCGAACGCAGGAACGATCAAAACCGGCACAAGAAAGAATGTGCAGGTCACAGACAGCCATATTGAATGGGTGTTGCGCATTGGGGGCTCGGTTAAAATTTATTCGGTTTTGGGTGCCGGTGCTTCGCCGAGCAATTGTAGCGCTTCTTTAAGCTCGAGATCATGCGTATGGCTTTCGAAACGGTCCATGAGCTCATAGAAACATGGAACAACAAACAACGTGAGAATAGTCGACAATAACACGCCGCCAATGACGGTAACTGCCATCGGCACCATGAGCTCCGCGCCGGCGCCGCGTGCGAGTGCAATCGGCACCGCGCCGGCGATCGTCGCGATCGAGGTCATCAAAATCGGACGCAGTCGCACGGGGCACGCCTCCAGCAACGCTTGACGGATATCGAGCCCCTGTTTTCGCCGATCGTTCGTAAAGTCGACGAGCAAAATCGAATTTTTCTTCACGATGCCCATCAGCAATATCAATCCGATCATGCTGTAGATATTCAGGCTTTGATGGGAGAGCGCCAACGCAAAAAACGCGCCGGAAAGACTGAACGGCAACGCCATGAGAATCGTGATCGGATGAATGAAGCTGTTGAATTGCGTGGCCAACACCATGTAAGCGACGAAAATGCCGAGCAACAACACGAACATCAAACTTTCGAACGACTCGCGGAACAACTGCGTGTTGCCGGACTCCACGATCTGATAACCGTCGGGCAGCACGCTATCGGCGATCGCATGAACTTTCTTCAAAGCTTCGTCTTGCGACGTTCCTTTGGCCGGGTTTGCGAATACGGTAATCGAGCGTTGCCGATTGTAGCGCGTGATCGTAAATAGAGCCGATTTTGTTTCGTAGCTGATCACATCCGACAATCGGACGACCTCGCCAAATTTATTGCGAACCCACACGCGCGAAAAATCCTGAGGTGTGGTGCGATCCTTGCCGACCAAACGCAGCCTCACGACGAACCTTATACCACGTCCGGTGAACTTCACCCATTTTATCCCCCCGAACATCGCATAGATCGTAT
>CAYXDS010000361.1:0-1694 GCA_964463805.1 uncultured Elusimicrobia bacterium
GCCGTTTCGAGCAAAGCGGCCGGTTCGCCGCCGTGGCCGCATATGTCGGCGTACGTTCTCGGTAAGCGCGCGCTTGAATCCGTGCTTGAGTCCGCGTTGGCCGAACTTGGAGCCGGCGGTTTACGGGCGACCGCGCTGAGATTGGGGTATGTTGATACGCCGATGTTGACCTCGATTCATCCTCATTTGCTCGAGGCCGCGCGCGCGAAAACGCCGCGCGGGAAATTCCTTCCGGCCGAAGATGCCGGAGCGACGATCGCCGAATTGCTGACCGCTCCACCGTCATCGTCATCGCTTCGCGTGGTTGAGTTTGAATGAGCGACGAACGCGAGTTGGCCCAACTTCATCGCGCCTGTTTGCCGACATCGTCGTTGGGATGGCTCGGAGTTTCGGCCATCGAAAAATATTATCGATTCGTGCGCCAATCGGAACACGAAAAACTGTTCATCGAAAAAGAAGGTGCGCTCCAAGCGGCCGCCGTGTTGAGTCTCGCGCCGAAAACGCTGATGCAGCGTTTTTTTTCTTTTTGTCTACGCGACGTTAAATTTTTGTTGAGCTTGCCTTTTCATCATCCGGTCGGCGTTTGCCGTACGATGATCGCAATACTGGACCAATCACCCGGCGGCCTCCCGGATTTGCCGGAAGTCGTTCAAATTTTTACCGCTGAAAATATGCGGGGACAAGGATTGGGGGGGCGACTTTTGGCAACCGTAGAAGATTTTTTGCGCTCGCGCGGAATCAACGAGTATTCGCTCAAAACTGAGGATTTACGGAGCAATCGCGCGGTAAGTTTTTATTTGAAGAAAGGATTTTCCCGGATCATGAGCGGCAACGGAATGATTTATTTCCGTAAGCTCGTTTCCGTACGCGAAAAATAAGCGGCGGCCGCAAACGCCATAAACGGAATCAACGGAAGCCGAAAACGATAGGTGCCTTGATGGGCGGCGATCGCGATCATCGCGGCGACCGGCAGTGCGAACGTCATCGCCAGCGACCATTCTCCTTTTCGGATCAACTTCCACAAGCCCAGCACGAACAGCAGATAAAGTGCGGCCAAAAAGAAAACGTAGAGGATTTGAATCGGAATCAAACCCGGCAACATCCGCAACACGCGCAGCGTTCCGGTTCCTGAAACCGAGCTTCCGGGCATCGTGGTTTGGCTTTGGTCGGTTTTTTCACCGAGCCAGAGTTCGGCGAGCATGTCGATTCCGGTGGACCCGAGAATACGCGCGGTGCCCGCCAGACAATAAATGAAAACGCTGCGCGGATGCTCTTTCATTACGCGCATCGCTTCATCATGGTACGCTTGTCCTTCTTCCATTGAGCCTTTTACCAGGCCTGGATTGTTTTCGGCGATGCGTTGCGACAACTCAGTGGCCGCCGCGTTGATATCGATTTTGTTGGCTTGCGCGTACGCGTAAGAGGCCGGGTAGAGCAACAGCGCATAACCACCTTGGATCGTATAAACGGGTCGTTTTACGTACGATGAATTCCGAACGGCCCAAGCGAACGGCAACGCAAACGCGAGCAACGCGAACAGCAGCGTGCGTCTGAAATCCCGAAGGTTTGCCAGCACGATCAGCGCTGTCGCGACCAGCGCGATCGGTTTGATCAGCGCGGCGATCGACCAGGCGAGACCACTGAGAATTAAATCACGTTTGTCGCTTGTTCGAATCCATCCAACCGCTCCGATC
>CAYXDS010000362.1:0-1687 GCA_964463805.1 uncultured Elusimicrobia bacterium
AATAAGTCGAATAAAGCCGCTGCGTCACTCGGATACAATAATTCCAACAAGCGTGCCGCTCGAACTTTGCTTTCGGGACCCACCTCTTCGTCGGATTTCTTTTCGGGCAATTGAAAATATTGGGTAAACGCGGTCAAAAGTTTTTGTTTGTTTGGAATATTGAAATTGAAACCGGCGGCTACGGGTTCGTAGTCGCGCCATTGTCCTAAAGAAATCGCAAATAATGTTTTCAGCAAATTGGTTGTCTGCTCCAACGAACTGTTATCGTCCATCGCGCTGCGGATCGACGCTTGCAACAACACCAATTGATAAAATTTTTCTTTTTCTTTGGGTTGCGTCAGTCCAGCGGTTCTTACCAGCAACAACCCCTGTTCGATCACGGAAATCGCCGCTGGCGAATCTTGCTGCAAAATCAACATGTTGACCTGATCATCGACCGCTTGCAGATCCGACAACTTACCCAGTTGAGTCACACCTCGCTGGGGATCGGAAAACGCGGGGAACGCTGCGATCTCCGGGATCAACGATCGCGCATCTTCATCTCGACCTTCTTTGCGCGCCGCTAATGCGATCGACATCAATCCGTTTTGATAAGAAATTTCGCCGCCGTCGGACTGCCGCAACGTTTTCAAACGTTCAAGATATCGTCGATCGCCGGTCTGACAGGCATTTACACAACCCATCAACAAAAGTTTTTTGATTTTCGGATCGGGATGGGCCGCCGCCGCTTCCAGTTGCGGCATCCAATGATCGACCGTTTCTTTTGAAGAAGGGTCCATTTGGATTTTTACGAACGCTTCGTAGGCGTCGATCATCTGACGGGTCTCAACGGATATTGCCGTGTTGACGGCAGGCCATTTCCCGAGAACCATTCGTATAAAAGCGACGTATCGATCACTGCTGTGAAAAAAATCATTCTCGACAAGAACTTCGACAATGTCGACTAATTTTTCAACGAATTGAACACCCTCATCAGCTAAGAAAGTCGCGTCTTCAAGCCGCTTCCATTCCAGTCCTACCGCGGCCTCCATTCCTTGTTGCAACGCACGCAGACGTTTACCTTGCAACCTCCACAAATAAGCCGTTAGAGAATAATATTCATGCACACGGTCGCGTCCGTCATCCTTTAATGGAACGAAAGAACGCAAATGTTGCACGAAACGATGGCCCAATTCAAAATGACCGGCTTGGCCGGCGGACAAAATCATCGTATTGCACGCGCTTTCGAGAAATTCATTGACCGTATCGTTGCGTTCGACGCCCATCAACGGCTCCAATTCTTTTGCGAGACTGTCCAGTATCGGAATCGCCGCCTCTGTGTCACCGACCGCGCTATAGGCGTTGGCGAGAGTGGAATAAAGTTCGAGTGCGGCGATCAGCGCCGATGGATCGAATTTTTTCAGATTTCCGAATGGGAGTCGTCGCTTCCATTCAGTGACCATCGGCTCAAGATGAGAATGAATCAGCGCTTGCATCATTTGCGCCGAAAATTGTGACGCCAGGAATTCGGAAACGAAGATTTTTACTTGATCGTCCCAAACACGTCCTTCAATGCCGAGCTGAGAGAACGCGAGGAAGCGATTGACAACCAAACGCACGAAAAATTCGTCTTGGTCGGCGCGCCATGCCGCCAAAGCGGATTTCAACAATGCTTCGACGTTCCTATGTGATGCAAATTTATCTTGCA
>CAYXDS010000363.1:0-1676 GCA_964463805.1 uncultured Elusimicrobia bacterium
CGCTTCCCCATTCCGCCTGCGCCAATCCCGTCATCAACCCAAACGCTACGACCGTTCCCCAAGAACGCAATTTCATCTTAATCCTCCGAACAATTAGTTTTAAAGTTTTTACTAAATCCGCACCCGTCATTACTCTTTGATTTCAGGTTCAACCAGTTGCGCAAGCAGCGTCAGCGACTCCTGCCACCCGAGGTAACACATTTCGGCCGGAATAACATCAGGCACGCCTTCTTGCACGACGTTAAGTTCGGTGCCGACCATCACTTTCTTCAAAGTGATCGTGACCTGCATCTCTCCAGGCAAGTTTTTATCGTCGAATTTGTCGGTGTAACGAATGCGCTCGTTCGGGAGCAGTTCGACATACGTTCCGCCGAACGAATGGCCTTTTCCGGTCGTGAAGTTCGTGAACGACATTTTGTGCGACCCACCGACGCGCGCATCCATATGATGGACTTTCGCGGTAAATCCATGCGGCGGCAGCCATTTGACCATGGCCTCCGGATCCAAAAATGCGCGATAAACTCTCTCGGCGGGCGCGCGCAGCACACGATGGAGTCGAATTGTGTTCGGCATAGGAGTCTCCTTTTTTATTTATCTACGGGCGGAGGATATAAATCGTGCTTAGGAAGATCATCATTAATGATGTCCCATGGCTGCGCCTGCGAAACAAAAAAATGCATTTGCGGCTTGTACCAACTCGGATCATCCAAACTCGAAGCGGTAATCCCAATATAAGGCCACGGCGCATGACGCTGACCGCCAGTTAAACGCGATCCGCACACCCCACAAAAGCTGCGTTTGTTCTCCCCACCACGCGTGCTCGGCGTGGTGTAATACGTGGGCATCCCTTTCACAAACTTAAACGCCTTGATCGGCACAAGAATCGCCGCAACAAACGGCCCACCGGTCGCCTGCTGACAATCGCGACAATGACAAAGAAACGTCCGAACCGGCTCCGCCTCGCACCGATACCGAATCGCACCGCACGCGCAGCCACCTTCGATGGGTTTCGCTTCACTCATTCGATTCTAATTTTGAAATGCGCTTTTCATGAGCCACCGTTCGCTCTTCGAGTTTGGTCAACCGGTAATCCTGTACAAGATCTTTATCGCCGATCACTTTTACTCTCTTCACGAAATGATCCATCCGATCCAGATTTAGCTGAACGCCTGCACGCGTTTCATTCAATACGCCCTTCATTTCTTTAACGTCGAATTCCAGGTTAACGACTCTCGTGGACAGAGTGACGACGCTGGCGGACAGAACGTTGACATCTTTCTTCGTAGTCACTGTTGTCGACGCCAATTCGCCCATCATACGACGCATATCAGTACTAAACTCTTTAAATTCAGTCTTGAATTGAATCACTTCTTCGCGGAGGGAATTTATTTCTTTGTTCATAAGGCTTCTCCTTTTAGGAGGGAAGCGCATCGAAACAAATTTGGATTGGACGTGTCAAACAGCGTTTTTTCAAACTTGGGTCGCGAGTTGCGATCTCAGCTATCGAAACGCAACTTCCAAATGCTTGCCCAATGCATTAGCAACCTTGCTAAGGGTAGAGAGCGTCATATTGCTTTTCTCCGGATCTTCCAATCGGGATATGACCTGCTGAGTAACCCCCACCTTTGCGGCAAGCCCCTTCTGCGTAATTCCCGCTTTTTCCCGTAACTGCGCCA
>CAYXDS010000364.1:0-1658 GCA_964463805.1 uncultured Elusimicrobia bacterium
CGTGTTTTATCTGCACTCGCGTCTTCTCGAGCGCGCGTGCAAACTCTCGAAGGAACACGGCGGCGGTTCGATCACGGCGCTTCCTATTATTGAAACGCAAGCGAGCGACGTGTCCGCGTACATCCCGACCAACGTGATCTCCATCACCGACGGTCAAATTTATTTGGAAAGCAGCTTGTTTTACTCGGGCGTGCGACCGGCCGTGAACGTTGGCTTGTCGGTGTCGCGCGTCGGCGGCAGCGCACAAATCAAAGCGATGCGCCAGATCTCGGGCGCGTTGCGCTTGGACCTCGCGCAGTACAACGAACTCGCGGCGTTCGCGCAGTTTGCATCGGAACTCGACAAGACCTCGCTCGCGAAACTCGCGCGCGGTCAACGCATGGTCGAATTGCTGAAACAAGGTCAGTATGTGCCGATGGACGTGGCCGAACAAGTGGTGTCGATTTTCGCGGGCGTCAAAGGTCACATCGACGATATCCCGGTCAACAAAGTGCGCGACTTCGAAGCGGGTTTGCTCGCGTTCGTGAAATCGAAAGCGCCGGACGTGCTCACCGAAATCAAAAACGGCGACAAAATGTCCGATGCGTTGCAGGCGAAACTGACGGGACTCATTCAGGATTTTAAGAAAGGATTCAATGCTCAATAAAAACGGAATACACGCTCCCGTAGGGGCCGGCCTCTGCGCCGGCCCGAGCAGCACGATTCCTGCGGTTGGCACATGGCGGCGGGCGGGCGCGGAGGCCCGCCCCTACGCATAAGCTATGGCATCGGTACGAGAACTTCGAAGAAAAGTTAAGTCGGTCAAATCGACGCAGCAGATCACGAAAGCGATGAAGCTCGTGTCGGCGGCGCGGTTGAACCGAGCGCAAGAACGCATCACGTCCGCGCGTCCGTTCGCGAACAAATTGGAAGAGTTGCTGCAGACGCTGTCGTATTTGATCGAACAGCAAACGCCGAACACGATGGATCATCATCCGTTGCTGCGCGCGCGCGAAGGAAAGCGAATCGACCTCGTGCTTGTCACGTCGGATCGCGGACTCTGCGGCGGCTTCAACGCGAACTTGATTCGCAAGACGGTTCAATTCCTGCGCGAGCACCAGGAGTCCGACGTACACATGTGGCTCATCGGAAAGAAGGGCCGCGACTTTTTTAAACGGCTCTCGAAAAAAATCGAAAAAGAATACGTGGGAATTTTTCAGAACCTCACGTTCGTGCAAGCCGAAATCATCGGCAACGATTTGATCGACGCGTTTTTGAACACGGATACGCGCGAAATCATTTTCCTCTACAACGAATTTAAATCGCGGTTGCAGCAACCGATGGTGATCAAACCGTTGTTGCCGATCCGCCAATTCCCGGCGACTCCGCCGAAGCTCGATTTCATTTACGAGCCGAACCGCGCCGAAATTTTGGAGACGCTGCTGCCGCGCTACGTGAAAGCGCAAATTTTCCGCATTTTGTTGGAATCGCAAGCGGCCGAACTCGCGGCACGCATGGCGGCCATGGACAACGCGACGAACAACGCGCGCGAGCTGATCGCATCGCTCACGCTCACGATGAACAAAGTGCGCCAGGCCGGCATCACGAAGGAACTCGCCGAAATCGTCAGCGGCGCGGAAGCTTTACAGAATTAAGCCGTCATTCCCGCGAAGGCGGGA
>CAYXDS010000365.1:0-1656 GCA_964463805.1 uncultured Elusimicrobia bacterium
GGCCACTTTCTTCAAAAACTTGTCGATTTCTTCAAACGTCGGCCAGCGATCGAACCACTCAAAAATGACTCGTCTAAATTCGGCGGGAGACATTTCAAGAAACGGAACAATGATCCCACAAAAGATAAAAAGCGAAACGAGTGCGAGAGGAGATTTATCGTTCGCGATCTGGAACAAAAGTGAAACAGCGATGAGCAAGCTCACGACGACCGCCGGTGACGACCACGAAGCAGAGGAAATTGCGCCATTGCGCGTTGTCACTTCGCATTCTGTTTTCTCATGACCGCGGGTAAATGTCACCATCGATTCATTCACGTCCTTATCGGCGGTAGAAACGACGAAAGGCAATCCGAAATCTTTTCCGATCTTTTCAACCGACGCATCAGACAAACGTGTCTGCGCTCCGTTTTCGATTTCTTGTGCACCCGCGTACACGCCGGCGAATTCCCATACCAACGCTTCCGTCAGTTGCGGTTGCGACAAAAATAAAGGTTGCCCTTCGAAAAGTTTTTCGATCGGTGTCTTCTGTTGCGTGAACACACTGAGATAAGCGGAAGAATTTTCCATTGAAACACGCGTAATTTTCGGAACAAATGAAACAACAGTGAAACCAGCATCAACGAGACGCTGATCGATGCCATTCGAATGGAAACCACCGGTCACGAGAGCCGCTGCGTGGAACGACTTGGAAGCGGCCATCAGATTTTCCGCCATAGCCGCGTCGCGGCGATCCGCCTGCGAATAAAATTTTTCGAATGACGGGTAACGTCCCAACTTGCATTTAAGCCATTCTTCTTTTGTCAGAGAAAAATCGAGCAGCTTGCCGGTTAAATAGAGGTCTTTGGATTTGGCGATGAGAGTTCGCTCTTGATCGGTTTGGGCGAGCGCATCAAAAGCGGCGGACTCCATCGCGTCGACGTCGCGCAAAAGAGCGGCCGCATCGATGCGGTCGGCCGACAGAATATAATGGAGATAATTATTCATCGCCGGGAATCGCATCAGCGAGACGCCATTCCTGTCGCACAACTTGCGCAAATACGCGTAAAAATCAGCGTGGCGAAGAGCGCCGGAACGATAGGCGATGCTCGCGCTCGTCAACTCATCGAGCGATGCGCGTCCAAGTTTCGGAACAAGTTCGGACAAAAGTTGAGAGCGTTCATTCTCAACGCGAACGAAATCCAAACTTTTCTCTAGATGAAATACCTGAAGGAACGCGTCAATTGCAGAACTCTTCAGTGGTGCGACTTCGGCGAGCGTTTCAACGTAATCGCCAAGGGACAAGATCCCTGCTCGATAGTGTTCGACGCTTTGATCAAAACGCTTCAACGCATCATTGAAAGAATAAGCTTTATCACTGGCTAATCGTTGAACATTCGCATGATGACGCGCTTTTTCCGCAGGAAACAACGCGATGGAGGCACGATAGGCGGCGACATTCGCCTCGTATGCGCGCTTATCATCAACTCCCAGAACCGCTGGAGTATTCGCCGCGTTGACGATGGCCGCGTGAATCGGTCCTTGAATTTTATTCTCACGCAACAGAAAATCGGCGACTTGCCCAGCGGCAGCAGAAGAAAAAACTTTTCGAAAAGGCTCGAGATTTATTGGCCCCGACGCGCCTTCCAACGCCAACAAATCGATTCGTTTACCGTTGAT
>CAYXDS010000366.1:0-1625 GCA_964463805.1 uncultured Elusimicrobia bacterium
CGTTCGGCGCCCAGCGACGTTTGTGGGAAAAATTGCTTATCGCTGCGGGATTGAAACCTGAACAACGATGGGCGGACCTTTCGAAAGAGCAGATGACCGCGATGACGGAACAATTGACCGAAGGACGGTATCGCACGAAAGGAAAGAGTCCGTTTAAAGAAGAATTCGTTACCTGTGGCGGCGTTCGCTTGAGTGAAGTCAATTTTAAAACGATGGAGAGTCGCGTGTGTTCTTCGCTGTATTTTGCCGGAGAAATTCTCGATATCGACGCGGTGACCGGCGGATTTAATTTCCAAAATGCATGGACCACCGGCTGGATCGCCGGGCAGGCCATTTGATGATCGCGCATCCGCTCTCGGTGATTTTTAGTTCGTTTTTCCTCGTTGCTATCTCCGAGATGGGGGATAAAACGCAACTGCTGGCCTTTGCTTTGGCGACTCGCTTTAAAACGCCTTGGACGATTATGGCCGGAATTTTAACGGCCACTCTTCTGAATCATGGCCTCGCCTCGTGGGGCGGAAGTTGGGTGTCCGACCACATTCCCGATTCGATTCTTCGATGGCTTCTCTCCGCTACATTTATTGGATTTGGTCTATGGATTCTCATCCCCGACAAAGACGATCAGCGACAATCTTCTCATCGTTTTGGTCCGTTTTTAACGACAACCGTTTCATTTTTCCTCGCTGAGATGGGCGATAAAACCCAATTGGCAACCGTCGCCCTCGGGGCGCGCTTCCAATCGGTCGTCGCCGTTACGATTGGTACCACGCTCGGCATGCTGGTGGCGGACGGTTTTGCCGTGCTTGTTGGAGAAAAATTCGCCGATAAAATTCCCTTGCGTTATGTGCGCTGGAGTGCCAGCGCGTCTTTTATCGTTTTTGGCTTGGTTGTTTTGCTGCCACGCCACTATAATTGACCTTGATGCGAAACTATCGATATTTCGTTCGGTGGATTATTGTTTCTTCGATCGTCGGCATTTTAGCCGGCGTCGCGGCTTCTGTTTTTTTACTTTCCTTAAATTGGGCGACGGCGTGGCGTGAAGAACATGTTTGGATTATTGCTTTGCTGCCGGCGGCTGGATTCTTGATCGGCTGGGTTTACCATCGCATCGGTCAATCCGTTGAAGCGGGGAACAACCTGGTCATCGATGAAATTCACGATCCGAAAAACGAAATTCCGTTGCGAATGGCGCCGCTTATTCTTGTCGCAAGCGTAGTGACTCATTTGTTTGGCGGCTCGGCCGGTCGCGAAGGGACCGCGATACAGATGGGCGGATCTTTGGCCGATCAATTAACACGGCCGTTGTGTACGTTCATTGAAGATCGAGGACTATTGTTGATGGCCGGAATGAGCGCCGGGTTTTCCGCTGTTTTTGGAACGCCATTGGCCGGTGCGGTTTTTGGACTCGAAGTGCTGACGATCGGTCGCGTACGAACCGATGCAATTTTTCCATGCCTGATGGCGGCCGTCGTCGGCGATCAGGTTCCGCGTTTCATGGGAGTTCAGCATTCCACTTACGGTCTTTCCTTAATTCCAAATCTAACGCTGGTTGGTTTCTTCTCGGCATTGGCGGCCGGCGTAATTTTCGGCCTTGTCGCGATGGCGTTTGCTGCGACCACGCATGG
>CAYXDS010000367.1:0-1586 GCA_964463805.1 uncultured Elusimicrobia bacterium
GGACGATCATGCCGACGTCTTTCTCGTTGAGACCTGCGGATTCAGATTAGATGACCCGCAATTCGAAGACCTCGCCGTGAAAGGACTCGCCAAACTTCGCCGCGAACAGGGCCCGCAATTCACCTACGAACAAGCCCTGCAGAATAATCCGTCGGTTGCGACGTCGCTTAACATACGTGACCCTCGCATCTGGAAACCGCTCGAACAAGAGTTGGAACATTTTTCACCGGAACCGGATGTGGATAAGTTCCGGGATCTGCTGGCGCTTTTGCACATTAACGAAGAGACTTTCCGTGAAAAAGCGTCGAAGATGCAACCGGCGGAGTTGATTCAGGGATTGGCGAAAACGTGGAACGGACTAACTTATTTTCATGTGCCTCAAGGTGAAACGGCGACGTTGGTGCGATTGACGAATGAAATGAGAGAGCAAGGTATGCTCACGAATTATCTCGGCAACCTTATTTCCTCAACTCAATCCACACTTACCTTAACGCTGCAAGAGCCGGAAGAATGGGAGTCGAAGTTAAGTTCGTTGGTGGAACACCGCGCTTATCTCGTGGAATTCATTAAACGGTGGAATGAAGTCAATGAGCTTCGGCAAACAGAGTTACGGAAAGGCCTTGATCCGACCCTACCTCCATCGCGTATACGGATCGCTTCCGACGTGGACGGCGTTTTGCGGTGGGGAGAATTCGATGCCGTTGATCCGCGGGTCATTGAGGAACTTATACGTCTCGATCAAACGGGAATGGTCGAATTCACAGCGATCTCCGGCTCGCCGGCGGGACCGCTGCACACCGATGCGTGGCGCGAAGACAACAAATCGCTCAGCGTCGCGTTCCTACAAGCGTTTGGAGAATACAAACCCAAACACATTCACTTGCGTGGAAATATGGGGAATCACATTTACGACTGGGAAACCGGCAAAACCATGTTGGTCGACTCTTATTCTCCAATAGAAGCATTTGATGCGGCGCGCGTTCTGTTGAATGCTTATCTCCGCCATGTCCAATCGATGCCTGAACATTCGGAACTGGCGACCCAGCTTTTAGAGCAGTTGAACCAGTTGAAGGCTCCGCCGATCACAAATGAGAAATTGGCCACGCCGTTATCGCTCGAAGAATTTAAACCGTGCATGGAAGCGGTGACCGATCCTTTCGCCGGAATCGTGAACGCGATCCGCGACAAAATCGACGGAACAACGCGATTGATTTGGCGAGGAGGGAGCGTCGAGCTCTACAACAACAATACACTCAAGACCGATATAACTTCGCTTCTCGATTTCAGTATTTCTAAAACGTTATCCGCGTTGCCCGCCAATCAAAAAAATATTCTGCATTTCCCGGTGTGCTTGATCATCGGTAAGAAAACGAAAGCCGATGCGGCCAAGCGAGCATTGGAGGAAAAAACGGGCGAAAACCAAACTCTAAAAATTTCAATCGGCGATCATAAGGCGGATTTCGCCATGCATGAGTTCGCTCGCGTCGGTTATCACCTAGGCGATTAAGAATCGCTGGATCATTACGACAGAGACTATATCGTGTGGATTTCAAATGAAGTTGGAACCGAACCCAGCTAAGTCAATG
>CAYXDS010000368.1:0-1584 GCA_964463805.1 uncultured Elusimicrobia bacterium
TTTTTTTAAGGTCCCCGTAAGTCAAGCGGATATCCGGACCGGCCGGCATAACGAGCCGAAGGGCGGAACGATCCGGGTTTGTGGCCGCTTGTCGCAGAAGCTGGCCAATCACCGTTTTGGATGAAAGCATCGGAAGCGTCATGAAATCAAAATTGGAAATAAATGAACGGCGCTAAATGGCCGACATTCATTAAGTCGATGAATAAAAGAAATGAGGTCACAAAAGACCAGCTCATCGTCGGTTTCCACTGCCACCATCGATTATTGGAGAAGTTCGCCGCATCGCGTTGATTTTGAAACACCGCCGCCATTATTTGCTGGGTGTTGGGAGCCAAGAAAACGACCACAAACAAACCTACCAACCAAACGAGCGCGGCCGTTGACGTTTTATTCCATACGGCGAAAAGATCAAGGGTCGGCGAAAGAAAGATCATGCCTTTTAACATACGGCCCGCGGTGCCCAGATCCGCCGCTCGGAAAATAACCCATCCGATGACGACGGAAACAAACGTGATCGCGCGCGCGGCGAAAAGCGCGAAACCATTTTGCGCGAAAAAAACCCCCCGCTCCCGCGAGAACGAGATCCAAATATAATTGATGCAAAGATAGGTCCCATGTAACATCCCCCAAACGACGAACGTCCATCCGGAGCCGTGCCACACGCCGGCGAGCGTCATCGTGATGAACAAACTCGCGTACATCCATGCCATGGCCGTGGACCGGACGCTCAAAGGAATAAAAATGTAGTCCCGTAAAAAATCCGACAGCGTGATATGCCAACGTCGCCAGAAGTCGACGATGTTCGGCGCTTTGTAGGGCGAGTTAAAGTTTTGCGGCAACTGAATGTTGAACATTTTCCCCAAACCGATCGCCATATCCGAATATCCGGAAAAATCGAAATAAAGTTGAAACGTATAGAAGAGCGCCGCTTTCCACGCGCCGAAAAACGATGCGGGCCCGCGAGAAGCCGCGTCAAAAATGGGGTCGATGAACGAACTGAGTTGATCGGCGATAAGCATCTTCTTGAATAACCCCATCGAAAAAATGACGAGCCCGACGGATAGATTGTAAGAGAAATCGGCGTTTTTGATCTGCTGAAGCTGAGCCAGGAAGCTTTTAATGCGTACGATGGGACCTGAAATTATTTTCGGAAAAAAGAGAGCGAACAGAACGTAATCCAAGAAAGTAACCTTCTCCAATTCTTTGTCCCGGCTCACGTCTATGAGAAAAGCGATCTGAAGAAAGGTTAGAAAGGATATTCCCGGGGGAACGCCAAACGTCACCCCGAAAGAGCGGCCAAATTTAAAAACCAACAACACAACGAGGTTCGCAAAAATGCCGAAGGAGACGGCCTTGGTTCGTGCGATGGCGTAATTGAAAAGAATGATCGCCAGAATCACCGGCAAACTGCGGAGCGCCAGCAGGCCGTAAAACAGAACCGAGAGCGCCATCAGCCAACCCAACGAGAGCCGCGGCCTGAGAGCGGGATTCAATGCAAAAAAACCAACAATGGCGATCGGTAGGAAAACTAAAATGAATGGATAGGAGTTAAAATTCATTTATAAAGTTTTTGCGTCAGAACTG
>CAYXDS010000369.1:0-1528 GCA_964463805.1 uncultured Elusimicrobia bacterium
CACGTTTACGGAAAAAATCAGACCGGCATGCATTGGCAGATTGGCAAAGGCGGCGGTTATCACTATCAGCAAGCGGAAGCGCGTAATGAAAAGCTGCCGCTCGTGACGATTCTCGGCGCGGACCCGATTCTCATGATGTGCGGTGTGCTGCCGTTGCCCGAAGGTTTAAGCGAAATCGCTTTCGCCGGATTTTTGCGCGGCGAAGCGACGCGCGTGACGGACTTGACCGCCGGCCGTTTGGCGGTCCCCGCCGAAGCCGAGTTCGCACTCGAAGGTTTCGTTCCACCGCACGAACGTCGCCAAGAAGGCCCTTACGGCGATCATTTTGGCCATTACTCGTTAGCCGCGCCGTATCCGGTGTTCCATGTGGAGCGAATTTGGTATCGCGATAACGCGATTTTCCCGATTGCCGTGGTCGGTAAACCGCCGCAAGAAGATCAGGTGATCGGCGACGCGGTTCAAGAGATGCTGTTGCCGTTGTTGAAAATTATGCATCCGGAAGTCGTCGACCTATGGGCGTATCAAGAAGCGGGTTTCCACAATTTATTGGTGGCATCGGTGAAACAACGTTTTGAAAAAGAGGCGGTGAAAACCGCATTATGGGCTCTCGGCGAAGGACAACTGGCGTTATCCAAGTGCGTGATTGTGGTCGATCCGCAGGTGAATCCACGGAAGTTCACCGATGTTCTCCAAGCGATCCGCACGAACTTCGATCCATCGGAAGATTTCATTCTTTTGCCGGGCACCTCGCAAGACACGCTCGATTTCACCAGCTATAAGATGAATCTCGGCAGCAAGTTCATCATTGACGCTACCTCAAACCCTTCTTCAAAACCGAATAAGACGGCTCCGGCCCATGTGAATCTCGAGAAAATCCGGTCCGTCGATCCGCGTATTCTCGATGTGCGCGTGCTCGAAGGTACGATGCTCGTGCTGCAAGTCAAAGATGGCGGGCGCGAAGTCTTGGAAAAAATCGCGGCGGTGTCGGAATTGGCTTCGTTGCCGTTGGTAGCAGCGGTAAGCGCCGATGTGCCATTGGCGGACCCGGTATTATTGCTCTGGGGCATTTTCACGCGCTTCGACTGCGCGCGTGATACGTTTTTCGGATCGGTGTCGATAAAAGGCGGCCATCCAAGTTATTCGGGTCCCTTGTTCATCGATGCGACCTGGAAAACCGGCTATCCGGACCCGCTCGTAATGAATGAAGACGTGGTAAAATGCGTGGACCGTCGTTGGAAGGAATATGGATTCTAAGTCGTCATCCTGGAATGTCTTAATCCAGGATCCATGTAAACCCGGGGCAAAATGGGCCATGGATAAAAACGTTCTAGGGCGACGACAAAAGCTATGTTAATTAAAGATCTCAAATTATCTCCTCTTTGGAAAAAAGTTCAACAAGGCGAACGCCTTTCGATGGACGACGGCCGTACATTGTTCGCATCGGACGATGTGCACGGACTCGGCGCGATGGCGAATTGGGTCAAAGAACAGAAAACCGGCGACCGCGCCACGTTCGTGATGAACCGCC
>CAYXDS010000370.1:0-1511 GCA_964463805.1 uncultured Elusimicrobia bacterium
TACCTCCATGATGAGGAAGGCCGCGAGGGAACACAGTCTCGCTGTCCGCACGACCCAACGAGCGAAAACAAACGGCAACTTTTGCCAGTTCCACCATTCGGTGGCCAGGTCGGTGATGTGAGGCCATGTGTTTAACAAAGGATTCGCGGTCAACTGCAGCGCTTGATCACCGATCACGAGCCATGCCGAATCTTCCATCTGAAGGCCTTTACGCATTCGTACGTCGTTTCCATACTTGTGACGGATCAATATCTCGCACAATTTTACCGATGTGGCGGATTCCTTTGTGACGCCGATCATCACATGATCGAGCTCGGAAAAAGGGACTTTTGACAGCACGAACACGCTGCGGCAACGTTCTTGCGAGGCGATGCTCCAATTCCCGAGCGGCATAAAATCTTTCTCGAGGTCCCAGCATTCGACGAGCGGCAGCGGACCGGCCACGATTTCGCCGCGCTTGGCCGCTTCAGCCAAATCCTTCGGCGTGCCCGGCATCAGCTCAAACTGCGGCGCGTTCCAATAATGGAAAAAAGGTTCGGTGTTCGCGTAGGCGATGCGACCGATTTTCATGTTCCCGCTCCGACCAAATCGGTTTCCTTTTCAAACGTACGCACCGGATTATAAAGACAGTCGCGCTCGACCGGTTGGCGGCCCGCTTCGCGGATCAAATTGACGAGACGTTCACGCGCCATCTGCAAAGGGGAGCTCGCTTTGGCCGCGTGCATGATTTTTTCCTCGCCGATCGTCCCATCGATGTCGTCCGCGCCGAAATTCAGCGCGATCGAGGCCGTGTCTTCGCCCATTGTGACCCAATAGGCTTTGATGTGTTTAAAGTTGTCGAGCAAAAGCCGCGACACCGCGATCGTCTTCAGATCATCGATCACCGACGCCTGGCGTTTCACCACTTGCGTTGTGCCGGGCTGGTACGCGAGGGGGATAAACGACAAGAAGCCTTTGGTCTCGTCCTGCAATTCGCGCAACTTTAAAATGTGGATCAAACGTTCGTCGATCGTTTCCATATGGCCGTATAACAAGGTTGAATTGGACCGAAGGCCGAGCGCGTGAGCGGTGCGATGAACCTCGAGCCACTTCGGCGCGCCGATCTTGAACGGATAAAGCGCTTTGCGCACGCGTTCGCTGAAAACTTCGGCGCCGCCGCCGGGAATACATACGACGCCCGCCTCAACCATTTTTTCGAGGATTTGCCGGATCGATTTGTTCTCGCGGCGCGCGAAGAAATCGATTTCGACGGCCGTGTACGCCTTCACTTGAATTTTCGGAAAACGCTCGCGGATGACACGAATCACGTTCAGATATTCATCGAATGTCCAGCCGCGATAGAGGCCGCTGACGATGTGCACTTCGCGCAACTCGTCGTTAAGTTTCGAAAGGATTTCATCGTTGGACATGATGTACGCGTTTGGTTTCCCAGTTTTGGTCGCATAATCACAGAAGTGGCAGGAAAGAACGCAGATGTTGGTCGGATTGATTTGGCGGTTCATCACGAACGT
>CAYXDS010000371.1:0-1506 GCA_964463805.1 uncultured Elusimicrobia bacterium
CGTTGTCGAGCAGCACCACCACGGTCTGGTTCCGCTCGGCGCGGTAGGTGCGGACGATGGGCCGGTCCATGCGGGCGGTGGCCGACCAGTCGATGCGACGGAACTCGTCGTCGGCGGTGTACTCGCGCAGCTGCTCGAACTCGGTGCCGCCGCCGCCACCGCGCGCCGAACGCAGACCCACCTCCATGACGCGCGCCCGGTTGACGCGAATCCGGTGTCGCGTTTCGTTTATAGTCGCACGGCCGCCGTCATCGCCGCGTCCGCGCACATCGCCAGATATTACGAGTCGGGTTTTGGTCTCGGAGACGACCGATTGCATGTGGTGTATCCTTCGGTCGCCATCGACAGCGCCGTATCGCCGGCGCCGAAGGACGTGGTCGGCATTTTGGGGCGGCTCGACCCGGTCAAAGGTCATTCGGTTTTTCTTGAAGCGGTTGCCGATGTGGTCAAAGAAAAGCCGCAAGCAAAGTTTTTGATCGCCGGCAAAGAAGCGAACATCAGCTACTCGCTTTTGCAAAACCAAATTCGCGAACTCGGCATTGAATCGTCGGTCGAATATCTCGGTTTTCAAGCCTCGGCGCAGGATTTTATGCGTCGTTGTTCGGTCGGCGTGATCGCGTCGATCGGCAGTGAGGAAATTTCACGCGCGTGTCTTGAATGGATGGCGGTCGGACGGCCTGTGGTCGGCACATTGGTCGGATGTCTGTCCGAACTGATCGAGCCCGACGAAACCGGTTTGCTCGTGTCGCCCGGCGACGGGCTTGCGATGGGCGACGCGGTGCTGAAATTACTGCGAAATCAGGATCTCGCGCACGCGTGGGGGAAAACCGCGCACGTTTTGGTGAAAAAGAAATTCGGGCCTGAAGCGCAGCTCCGTCAGACGCTGTTAATTTACCGGGCCGCCGTCGAAAAATTTGCGAATCGCGCACGTTGACACCGAGCGCACGTGGCGCGGCGGTGAGCAGCAGGCGCTGTCGTTGATCGAAGCGCTGAAAGCGCGCGGGCATGAAAATTTGCTGATCGCGCGCCGCGGCAGCGCGCTGGTCGAACGCGCGAAAGGGATCGTGCCGATCATGGAAGTCACGCCGTTCGGCGAATGGGATTTTATTGCGCCGCATTTCGTGAACCGGCGAATTAAGTCGGATCGCATCGACATCGTGCACGCTCATACATCGCACGGCGTGTCGTTGTCCGCGATCTCGACGCTCGGCACGAAAATTTCGGTCGTCGTCACGCGTCGCGTGGATTTCCCGTTGTCGCAAAACCCATTTTCGAAATGGAAGTACCGCCGTGCCGCGCGCATCGTCGCGATTTCATCGGGCGTACGCTCGGTGTTGCTGCAGAGCGGAATCCCGGCCGAGAAAATTTCAGTCGTGCCGAGCGGCGTTGATTTCCGAAAGTTCGCGAGCGTGAAGCCTCTCACGAAAAAGCAGATGGGATTTCCCGACGACTGCAAGTTGATCGGCCAAGTGGCCGCTCTTGCTCCTCATAAAGATCAAAACACTT